>CAYSQB010000055.1:0-11066 GCA_964433085.1 uncultured bacterium | reverse complement strand
CCGATTTGGTCATTCCCGTTAGAGGAACTTTTTCACTTTTTCCTTCGTTATTCATACATACTAATTTCAAACCTAATTGGTAGTGAATAAAACAATAAAATTGCCTGAATATTATAGGGCTCGTAAGTTTTGCCCTTTAAACAAACCTCAAAAGGAGAACTGAGAACAATATGGATCCACAGATGAACGACATCGAATTACTTGAAACTCTTCATAAGTCAAGAGATAAGTTTCTGAATGAGATTGGAAAAACAATTATTGGACAAACCGAAGTATTACATCATATTCTCATTGCGTTGTTTTGTAAAGGTCATTCCCTAATTGTAGGGGTTCCAGGATTGGCAAAAACATTAATGATTAAAACAATTGCAGAGTTGTTGGAATTAAATTTCAGCCGAATCCAATTTACACCTGATTTGATGCCAAGTGACATCACTGGAACTGAAATAATTGAGGAAGACCATTCCACCGGAAAAAGAGAATTTAGATTTTTTAAGGGACCTGTTTTTGGAAATATCATTCTGGCAGATGAAATTAACCGTACTCCGCCTAAGACTCAGGCCGCTCTCTTGGAGGCCATGCAGGAACATAAAGTGACAACATCTGGAACAACCTATACCTTGGAAGAACCATTTTTTGTGCTGGCAACCCAAAACCCAATTGAACAAGAAGGAACATACCCATTACCGGAGGCACAATTGGATCGATTTATGTTCAATCTGAAAATTGATTATCCCTCCAAGGAAGAGGAAATAAAGATCGTCCAGTCTACCACCGGAGATACTGAAATAGATAATAATCCAATTCTTTCCAGAAATGATCTTTTGTCTTTTCAAAATTTGGTCCGACGTGTTCCAGTTGCAGAAAATGTGGTGTCTTTTGCTGTGGACCTTGTCACTTCCACCCGGCCAATTTCTGATAATGCTCCTGACTTTATTAAGGAATGGATAGATTGGGGAGCCGGACCCAGAGCATCTCAATATCTAATTCTGGGAGCAAAAGCAAAAGCAGCGTTGGATGGAAGACCTTCTCCAGATATTTCAGATATCAGAGACATGGCCCTACCAATCCTCCGACATAGAATTCTACCCAATTTCAATGCTGAATCGGAAGGAGTATCTCCTGATGATATATTGCTGAAACTGTTGGATTCAATCGAATAGATTTATCCTGATTAAATTTAAATTATTTAATTTATGACACTGGATAAGAGAAAATATTTAAAACCGGAAACGGCAGCTAAATTACAAAATATGGCATTACGTGCCCGGTTAGTGGTAGAAGGATATATTATTGGAATGCATAAAAGCCCTTATCATGGTTTCAGTGTAGAATTTGCAGAACATCGTGCCTATGGTCCTGGAGATGAGATTCGCCACATTGATTGGAAATTATATGGTAAGACAGACCGTTTTTACACAAAACGTTATGAAGAGGAAACCAATCTTCATTCACACATTCTCCTAGATATAAGTAATTCTATGAATTATTCAAGTGGGAAATTGACGAAACTGGAGTATGGAAGTTACCTTACTGCAGCTCTTTCCTATCTGATGCTGAACCAGCAGGATGGTGTTGGGTTGGGTTTATTCCATCATAAACTTGATTCGCTCCTCCCACCCCGTTCTACAAAAAGTCATCTGAATTCTGTTTTTACTCAACTCGAAAATATCACCCCCGGTAAAGATACGAATCTCGGTTCTGTCTTGCACGAAATGGCTGAACGAATCAAAAAGCGAGGGTTGACCATTATCATTTCTGATCTGATGGATGATATGGATTTGATTATGAATGGATTAAAGCATTTTAGACATCAAAAACAGGAAATGATCGTTTTTCACATTATTGATAGGGAAGAAATGGAATTTTCTTTCAACACCCGAACACGATTTAAAGATATGGAGACAGGCGATATGATCACAACTGAGCCGTGGCAAATTCGAAATGCTTATAAAACGCTCATGAAAACATATCAGGATCGATACCGAAAACAATGCGGACTTCGTAAAATAGATTACCTTCCGTTATATACGGATTTGGATTTGGATTATGCTTTAAACGAGTATTTACGAAAAAGGATTAAATTGGGTTAGGCATATAAGGGGAACCCAAAATTTATTTAGAACCAACCCGTTTTGATTTATTATAATAATATTCTGCTTCATCCTTTTTCCCCTGTTTTATCAGAATTCGTGCCATCCCCTTATAGTGTTCCGGATTAGTCGGTTCCAAGGAAATTAATTCCCTATAAAACTTTTCTGATCGAGACCATTTTTCTGCCGTCTCAAAGGTCTGTGCCATCCCAACCAAAGCTTCAACATCATCGGGATTAAAATCGTAGGCCATCATAAAATTATCTTCAGCATCCATAAAACTCCCCACTTGCATAAATAACACCCCAAGGTTAAAATGCAAATCTGCTTTTACTGTCCTGTCTGTCTCATTTTTTATGGCAATTTGATACGTTTCTATTGATTTATCCTTTTTACCAATATCATAGTATGATTGAGCAAGATGGCGTATAGCGCTACTGCTTGTAGGATCAATTTCCACTGCTTTCACAAAATACATTAGCGCACCCTTCTTGTCATTCAATGTGGTAAAAATCTGTCCAGCTGTAAAATTTGCATCAAAATCACTGGGTGATAACATAACTGCTTTGGCAGCATAATCTTTAGCAAGATCACCGTTCCCTGATTCATAGTAGCACGTGGCAAGAATAGGATATGTTTGAGATTCTCGTGGACTTATATGCATAGCTTCTTTAAATAATGATATTGCTTTGTCAAGAGCAGTTTTTCTTTCGTCTCCAGACAATTTTCGAAACTTATTAAATTCATTAACACCAATGTTAAAAGTATTGGACCAAAACTGACTCCTTGACTGTTCCACATATTGTTTAACCGTACCTCCTTCCAGTATGACCTTCTCCTTATCCAATTTCAATGCACGGTCAAACATCTCATTCATTTTATTCCACTCTTTTCTCTTTGCATAAATCAATTTCCCAAGTAAATAGGGTATTTCAGCATTTTCTGGCTCCAACTCTAGAGCTTTAACCAAAAATTCTTCCGCTTTTTCCCAATTTTCCTGCTGAATATAGAGTCTTGCAGATGTTAATTCTTCACTGGCACATCCTAAAATCCCCAGGTAAAAAATGGTTAAAAATAAATATAACTTGGAGTTTGGAAACATTTTACACCTCAAATAATAAGTAAAATTAAATGTGGAAAATATATAATTCAAGGACTAACCGATTCTCGAATTATTTTTTGTCTATAAATTAATTCTTCATCTTTCAGGGATAATAATGCCTGAACACCAAAATCTTCAACACAAACAGAGGCCAAAGCAGAAGCATGAATAATGGATTCCATTTCTCCAAGTCCGGATGCTATCCCGGTAATATATCCGCCTCCAAACGTATCTCCTGCACCGGTGGAATCAACCACATTTTTCACGGGAAATGTACCAATAGAAATTGTATTATCATCAGAAAATGATACACAGCCTTTTGAACCCCTTTTTATGATCACTTTATTAGGACCTAATTCCAAAAATTTTTCTGCTGCCTCTTCCAAACTTTTCTGGCCCGATAATAATTCTGCTTCACTATCATTAATTAAAAAGATGTCACAATTCTTAATCACTTCGAAGAGTTGTTTTTTTGCGGTATCTATCCACAAATTCATTGTATCCACAATGACAATAGGATGGCCTTCCATCTGATCCATAACAGAAAGTTGGAGAACAGGGTGGATATTAGCAAGAAATAGATAATCTGATTTTCTACACGTCTGTGACAATATAGGAGAAAAAGCTTCAAAAACACCTAACTCCGTGAACAATGTTTCCCGGTTATCCATTGTGTGGTCATATTTCCCACCCCATCTGAATGTATTACCGGTGACCATTTGAAAATCAGATAAATCAGTTGAATATTTCTGAAATATTTCAAATCCATCTAAAGGAAAATCATTACCCACAATCCCTACGGGATAAACCGGGCTTGACCTCCCTGAAGCAATAGTTGCGTAGGTTGCTGAACCACCAATCAGGTTTTCTTTCCGATTAAAGGGCGTTTCGATTGTGTCCAGTGCAACCGAACCTACAATTGTAATAGAACGAGTAGACATGAACACTAAATTTAGCAGAAAATAATTATCACTTTCAAATGTATGTCTAAAACACTTTTTATTTGATTCTTGCAGTGTAAATCGGATTTAGTTTAATTTATTTCTTATGAGTAAAAAGACTTTCGCTATAATTACTGATATACACTCTAATACTGAATCACTAAAATCAGCACTTTCAGTTATTAGTAATCGTGATGATGTTGACCAAATCATATGTTTGGGTGACTGTTTCCCCCTCGGTCCCAATCCCGAAGAATCGCTTGAATTATTGTCTTCCATTAAGGATTGCATTTACATCAGGGGCAACCATGATCGCTACATCCTCGAACGATTATGGGAAGAGGAACAACCTACATTGGAAGGAATGGACCCATATGATCCCATTTGTCAGGAGATTGTTCAAAATATCAAATGGGCAAGTCAACGGGTAGGTAATAAAGGAATAGATTTCATTAAAACCATGCATGTAGCCCATCGAGAAATTATTGATGGTACGCTGGTTGAATTCACCCACGCATGGTATCAAAGGGATGATCAACCACCTACAATTGAAGAAGCATCCAGGTGGAGAGACCATGTAATTGCAAAAAATGATGCATTGAATCAATTTGTTTTTATTCACGGACATACCCACATCCCTCGCTATGATGAGGCAGAGAATTTGCTTATTTTATGTTCAGGAGCAACCGGTCTCCCTTTTGATAAAAATACTAATGGTTCCGTTGCATTTTTAACGGTTGGAGATTCAATCAATTGGGATGTGCATCGTTATGAATATGATGCTAAAAAAGTAATTCAACAACTAGAAGAAAGAAAACCACCTTTTTATAAAAATTTACAAAATACACTTCGATACGCTTGCATTCGTAACGATATCTGATACATTTTTTTTAATAATCTTCTAACTCTACATTTTGTCAATGTACTATTTTGATCACTGTGCCACTACGCCTCTTCATAAAAAGGTGCTTGAGGTAATGCAGAGAACAGAATTCAACAATTTTGGGAATCCCAGCAGCACTCATAAATGGGGTCAAGAATCAAAAAGTATTATCGAAACTGCTCGCAGTCAAATGGCAAACTCAGTTGGATGTTCTCCCTTTGAAATTATTTTTACTGGCGGTGGGACTGAATCGAATAATATAGTTTTATATAATTTAATCCACAGCTCAAAAACCCATGTGATCACTTCTGCAATTGAACATCCGGCAATATTGAATGTTTTAGATCGCCTGAAACATTTCGGAATCAAAACTACTATTCTCAAAGTAGATAAAACTGGAGTAATTAATCCTGATCATTTAAAGGAGAGTATCAGAAAAAACACAGGATTAATCTCAATTATGTATGCAAATAATGAAACAGGCGTTATTCAACCTATTGTAAAATTATCTTCCATTGCTAGGGACCATGGCATTCCTTTTCACAGTGATGGAGTACAGACAATAGGAAAAATTCCTGTTGATGTTTATAAAACCGGAGTATCTATGATGTCATTCTCAGCTCATAAATTCTACGGACCAAAAGGTGTTGGTGCATTATTTATCAAAGAAAACACTCAATTGAGGTCATTCATAATTGGCGGCGGACAGGAACGCAGTTTACGAGCTGGAACGGAAAATGTCCCGGGAATTGCAGGAATGGGAATAGCAGCAGAACTGGCAAAAACGGAATTAAATGAGACAATAACTCATCTGAAAAATCTGGAACAAATATTCAAGTCATCCATAATAAAACGTATTGAAAACCTTATGTTTAACACAACGTCTGAACAACTTCCTGGAGTAGTTAGTATGACCATTCCTTCCACCGACAGCGGAAGACTCATCATTGGATTGAGTCGAAGAGGAATGGCAGTTTCAAGTGGGTCTGCTTGTTCATCTGGGACAGTGAAACCTTCCCATGTTTTAAATGCAATCGGATTAAGTAATGAAATGAATATAAAAACATTGCGTATTAGTTTTGGCAAAGGAAACACTGAAAATGATGTAAAAGACTTAGTCAAAGCAATCTCTACAATTGTCAAAGGTAATCGTTTCAATGGGTAAACGAATTATTGTTGGGATGAGTGGCGGTGTGGACAGTTCAGTTTCTGCTCTACTTTTAAAAGACCAAGGTTTTGAAGTGGAGTGCATCTTTATGAAAAATTGGGATGAAGAAAGTGAATTTTGTTCAGCAGAAAAAGATTATCGTGATGCATTACAAGTGTGCAACACCTTAGAACTCCCCTTACATACGATTAATTTTACAAAAGAGTATCAGTCACTAGTGTTTTCGCATTTTTTAGAAGAAGAAAAATCAGGACGTACCCCAAATCCAGATGTTCTTTGTAATCAGGAAATTAAATTTAAGCTGTTTTTAGATTATGCTTTATCCCTAGATGCTGATTTTATCGCAACAGGGCACTATGCAAAAATCAAACGTTCCAACGAACAATATGTACTTTACAAAGGGACTGACAAGCAAAAAGATCAAAGTTATTTTCTCTATCCATTAAACCAGAATGCACTTTCTCATTCCCTTTTCCCCTTGGGTGATTATAAAAAATCTGAAGTTCGTAAATTAGCTTCTGATGCCGGGTTAGTTACTTCGGAAAAGAAAGACAGTACAGGTATTTGTTTTATTGGAGAAAGAAATTTTTCACAATTTCTGAGGAAATTTATACCCGAAGATCCTGGTCATATTGTCACCCATAAAGGAGACATTATCGGACAACACAATGGACTCATGTTTTACACCATAGGACAAAGGAAAGGTATCGGAATCGGAGGAGGATATGGGAACAAAGAGTCACCCTGGTATGTAGCAGAAAAAGATATAGATAACAATAATCTGATCGTTGTACAGGGGAATGACCATCCTCTTCTATATTCCCAAAAACTTCTTGCAGGACAGTTACACTGGATTGGGGGATATCCACTGGATGAAGGAAAATACATTACCGCAAAAATCAGATATCGTCAAGAGGATCAGTGCTGCACTATCAGTTATGAATCAGATAACACATGTGTTATTACTTTTGACAAAAAACAGTTCGCTGTTACACCGGGGCAATCCATTGTGTTTTTCATCAAAGAACAATGTTTAGGTGGTGGAATCATTGAAAAAAAAATATAAATTAAATGTTTCAATTCCCACCTTTTCATAATTCATTGTATTTTACCTTTTGGATATGAGACGAATTTTATTTCAAATCTGCCTTTTTCTATTGACCTTCAGTTTTGTCTTCAGTCAATTTAAAAAAGACCTGCCTAACATGAATGCCTTTCCTCATTTGAGTTTGGGTAATTCCTCATTATCTACGTTATTTTCTCCATCCCGACTCCAAATGAATCACGGTATTAGCTTCAGTGTGAGTAGTATTGGAGGCAAAACATTTAACACCAGAAGTTATACAAATTCCTTATCATATTTGCTCAAACCAAATCTAGTGCTCCAGTCAAATTTTACACTATTTCAAATGCCTGAAACTTTGGGACAACAAGGTGACCTTGAGTATGACATCAGTATCTCATATAAACCATCAAAAAATTCTATGATTCAATTCTCTGTTCAAAAATTTCCATTTACATACAAAAAATCATTTTCTCCATTTTCCTTGAACCAAATTAACTAAATTACGAATGCCTCCATTTTTCGGACAAAAATCTTCCCGAAATCTTAAAAAAGTAGGATCAAATAGATTGCGAGATAATTCTATTAAGAATATCTTTCTAAACTCTTTGATCTTTATTCTGACTGTATTTATTGGAGTCTTTGTTTATTCATTTTCAACTAAACAAGTGCATAACAGAAACTCTTTTGAAATATCTTTTCCTCCCACATCAGATCCTCCTCCATTGTCCACCATTTATCAAAATAATCCTATCAATGAATCTCCAATTGAAGTATTAAACGGATGCGGGATACAAGGCATGGCGGCTAAATTTTCGAGATTCCTTAGGGAACATAATATTGACGTGCTGAATTCAGATGACGCGGACCACTACGATTATACTCATACTCTTATTATCACCAGGACCGGGAATGTTCAAATTCTGGATAAGGTGTCTTCTTTATTAGGATTTGATTCACAGGATGAAAATCACATTTTGAATAAACCCAATTCCAGTTCAGAGTTTGACCTAACCGTGATCATTGGAAGCGATTATGCATCCATAAAACCGGTCATGGAATTTTGGCAAAATCAAAACTGATTTACTTTTCATAGATTGAATTCAAAAGAGCTCTTGGACCTGACAGGTCACCTGGTCCTTTCAAAGAAGGCAGAACATGTTCAGGCTATTGATGTTCGCAAATTAACCAGTATCACAGATTTCTTTGTAATCTGTTCGGCTGATACAGATATTCAAGTTAAAGCCATTGCCGATGCAGTAAGAAAAGGAACACCTCATAAACCATGGAAAATCGAAGGGTATGAACATCGTTACTGGATTTTACTTGATTATGTGGATGTTGTTATTCATGTTTTTCGAACAAGTGAACGAGAGTATTATTCCCTTGAAAAACTATGGGCAGATGCTCCAATATGGAAAATAACTGATGAACTTGAAAACACATCTGTCTGAAGCAATAACTGAAGTTCTTTTTTCTTTAGATCTCCCTAAGAAATCGATAATTATAGAACCTCCAAAAAAGGGGAAATTTGGCGATTTCTCTTGTAATATTGCTCTTATTTTGGCAAAGGAAATCAAGAAAAATCCGATTCAAATAGCACAAACTATTACAGACAACTTAATTTTAAATCCGGAATGGGTATCGAGCACCAATGTTACTCCGCCCGGTTTTATTAATTTTTTTATATCCCTGGATTATTACCAATCATTTTTAACTATAATCCTATCAAAAGGAAATAACTTTGGTAAGTCATCTGTTGGAATTGGGAAAACGGCAAATGTTGAGTTTGTCTCAGCAAATCCTACTGGTCCATTAACCGTAGGACACGGGAGACAGGCTGTACTAGGCGATACAATTTCAAATATCCTTGAGTGGCATAAATATGATGTAACACGAGAGTACTATTATAATGATGCTGGACGCCAAATGAGAATATTGTCTGATTCCGTTTCAGCCCGGTATTTTCAGGAAACTAATCCTGAAGTGAAATTTCCTGAAGAAGGATATAGGGGAGAATATATTCGAGAAATCGCAAAGAATATCCTTCAAAACCACGGAGAAAATCTCAAGGCAGATAATCCTATTTTTAGGAGAGAAGCGGAAGAGTCTATTTTTCTGAATATTAAACAATCTCTCATGTCCCTCGGGATACAACATAATTCTTTCGTCAATGAAAAATCCTTTTATGAATCCGGATCAATTGAAAAGATACTTGAGGATTTAAATGCTTTAAGCCTAATTTATGAAAAAGACGGAGCTACATGGTTCAAAGCAACAGATTGTGGAAAAACTCAGGATCGAGTTTATATAAAAAATACTGGGGAACCTACATACAGACTACCAGATACGGCTTATCACAGGAATAAGTTTGAAAGAAATTATGATCTCATTATTGATATCTTTGGGGCAGACCATGTGGATACATTTCCAGACGTTCTTGCAGCCTTGGAAGCATTAGATTATGATTTGTCATATATGAAGGTCTGTATTCATCAATTTGTAACATTGATTCGAAGCGGGGAAAAAGTCAAAATGTCAACACGGAAAGCGGAGTTCATCACTCTTCAGAAATTGATCGACCAATTAGGATTAGATGTTGTTCGATATTTCTTTATTATGCGCAGTATGAATAGTCATTTGAATTTTGATCTGGATCTGGCGACCGATCAATCCGAAAAAAATCCTGTATTTTATTTGCAATATGCCCATGCGCGAATTTGCAATGTCCTCAGGTATGCAGAAAAAAGTGGATATGTATTGAAAAATAATTTTGATAAAAACCTGCTGGATAATCCCTCAGAAATCGATCTGATTAGATCTCTACATCAGTTTCCTGAAATAATGTTGAATGTTTTGGAATCTCTAGAACCACAAACCATAGCTACTTACTTACAATCATTGGCTGGAAAATATCACAAATTTTATACAGATTGCCGTGTTGTTAGTGAAGACAAAGCTCTTACAAATTCTCGACTTAATCTTATCTGTGCAGTAAAACTCGTTTTAGCTAATGGATTAATAATTTTAGGAATTTCTGCCCCGGAGCGTATGTGATCTTTCTTGATTCTTTAGAATATCTTTTCCTCTGTCTTTCTACATTGATCGCACTGGTAAATCCTCTTGGCATTGCACCACTCTTTCTTGTGCTCACAGAAAGGTTCAACCCAGCAGAACGAATTATCATCGCAAAAAAGGGCACATTTACAGCGTCTATTATTTTAATAATATTCGGTTTGGTAGGAACGTATATCTTCAAATTTTATGGTTTAACCGTTCATGCTTTCCGCATCATGGGTGGTATCATTTTTTTTCGAAATGGACTCAGGATGCTGGAAGTGAAACTGTCCCGTGGTAGATCAACACCAAAAGAAACAGAAGAGAATCTCGAGAGTAATGACATTGCAATAAGTCCAATCGGTATTCCTATTATTGCAGGTCCTGGTTCTATTACTGCAGCCATGATTTTATCCGGAGATGCACATAATTTTACAGATTATGGAGTTCTTATATTCGCCATAATATTTACTATGGCTCTCACCTTTTACATCTTCAAAGGCTCAGATCGTTTATCAAAAAAACTGGGTGCTACCGGTTTTCGAATCATTCAAAGGATTATGGGGATTCTGCTTATGGTTATTGCAGTTCAGTTTGTGATAAACGGAATAACGCCTGTCTTTGTGAATATCATTGAGGAAGTGGGTAAGTCTGCAATTGTAAGATAAAATAAAACTTTATCTGCTTGAGTGGATTCCCATACAAAGTGGAGGCGGGGAGAATCGAACTCCCGTCCGAAATAAAGACTTGAAAAACTTC
>CAYSQB010000054.1:6595-11094 GCA_964433085.1 uncultured bacterium | reverse complement strand
CAATTCAATGAAGATTGGCGTCGACATATGAACACCTATTATTATGGCTACCGATCCCAAAAAGAAGCCATAGAAGAAATAGGCAAGGTAGCTACGCTTCCTATAAATAAAATGCATGGGTTTTCATTTTATAGGGATAGCTCACAAATCGCCATTTCCGGACTAGATGATGAAGACCAGCAGGACCTGTCTTTATATGTGGTTCAGCGAGATACGGCCAAAGAGCGTGAGCTGATAGATAAACGTAAAGAGAAAAAAGTGGAATCCGACTCGCAAAATGATAAAAAACATGGGTTTTTTGCAAGCTTATTTGGTAAAGACAAAAAAAAAGTGAAGCAGAAACCCATTGTAATCTGGGATAAGAAAGAAATTGATTATGGGTCATTTCATCGGTCAATGGATTGGTCTCCTGATGGGAAAAAACTGGCTTATACTAAATTTCATTTTGGGGAAAACCAGTCCCTGGTCAATGACATAAAAATTTATGATGTTGATAATAACAAATCAGTTTGGCTAACGGGATCACAGAGGGCATCCCACCCCACTTGGTCACCAGAAGGAGAGCAAATTATATTTGTAGCACACAAAAATAGTGTGACAAATCTATACACCGTGGATGTCGATGGATCAAATAAAAAGCAGGTCACTCATTACACATATGACACTCAAATTGTTGACCCTCACTTTTCACCTGATGGAAAATCCATCATTTTTTCAATGGCGAACAAAAATGCAAATTTGGACCTTTATATTCTGAACATATCTACAGGTGATGTGCAAAGAATAACGAAAGACTCGGCAGCAGATTATAACCCAGTTTGGCATCCTGATGGTCAATATGTGTCCTTCACATCACACTCAGGGGGAACCCCAAATATTCATACAGTAAATATTAATACTGGTGAATCAAAACAGATCTCTGATGTTGGGGATGCCATATGGGCAGCACAGTGGTCCCCATCCGATTCTATGTTAATAGCAACAACCCTAACAGATGTGGATACAGTCAGAATTGTAAATGTAGATCCTCACAGGGTTATCACCACAGAAAAACTCTCAATGAGAAATCTATTCACTGAATGGAGAAACGTTCAGCCGGCTGTCCCCTTAGTGGGAATTGATCCGGCCAAAGATGTTAACATCTTACGATCCCACAAATACACGC
The DNA here is from genome assembly GCA_964433085.1 of uncultured bacterium. GTDB lineage: Bacteria > Fidelibacterota > Marinisomatia > Marinisomatales > AB-629-J13 > AB-629-J13. The sequence goes on along the minus strand of CAYSQB010000054.1, from coordinate 9,929 downwards.
CAACCCTTGGTGTAAAACATTTTACAACACTAGTGTTGCCCATTGGCTATGAGGTTCTTGGCTTTACTCAGTGGTCGGATGCAATGATACGGCATTTGTTTGTTGGTATTGGGATAGTAGACTTTTCGAAAAACAACACTCACAGGTTGCTGCTCGAATACGTCAATGCTATGAACGAACCAATGTGGGGCATCTCCATGGCATCGCTTATGGACTTTAAAATGAAACCCTACGATCGTTCCAGGTGGGGCTTGTTTGAGGAAAACAGCAGTGTCTCCTTTTGGATACAAATCCCTTACAATTTTGGGAATACCCTATCCAGTGACCATAGTTTAAGCGGCACTATAAAGTTTACCGATCGCGATGCTAAAGTCATAAAGGATATAAACCAAGAAACCAACGAAATTATATATCGTGATTCCATGGATGAATTTCGTGAAATGCCTATGCCAGTGTCAGGAAAAGAAGGCCTGATTCGACTGAGCTATACATGGTTAAACCGCCGACCCCATAAACAAAACAGTATGAACCCCCAACATGGAAATGGTTTCGATATCACTTTAGAGTACGCCAGTTCAGGATTTTATGGTGATTTTGATTATACTCGAATCACAACAGATGCCTTTATAAATTATCTCCCTCACAGGAAAAGCCCGGTCGTTATTTTCGGGAGGGTTAAATCAGTATCCATGCTGGGAGACAGGCCTCCACCCCAGGACATGCCGGCAATAACAGATGATACACCCATCTATTTATATGGTAATAATATTTTAGGTACGGACGAGGTGGTTCACCTCCGAGGGTGGGATGATTGGCGTACGGGAGATAGGCTAATCTTTGGTACTATTGAACCGCGTATACATATAAATAAGATTGTGCTGACTAGCTTTATTGATTATGGTAATGCGTGGTCTGCAAATAGTGATATTGATAGCTGGATCGTCACAGCAGGGTTAGAGTTGAGGATAGACCTGTTTGGTTTTGTGCTGGCCTATGGTACCGCTCAGGGAATTGAGGGCTGGCAGAACGATGAGGTGTCAACCAACTATTTTCGTCTTTCTCTTGTGAACCCTTTCTAGAAAAATAACTTCAAACTTCATAGAATATTTGAGATTTTACTTTAACTTTTATTACAACAAAATATAGGATAACCACTAAATGAAAAATTTTATTTTATTACTTTTTATTTCTTTATCTCTATCTCAGGAAATGCCTTGGGGAGGGGTCTCTGTTGCTACATCAGACAACCTGGATGCACTCTCTATTAATCCTGCAGGACTTGGAATTCAAAGAGGTAATCAGGGAGGACTGTCTTTCTTTAACATGACAGGAAAAAACACAATCCACTTGGCAAACAGAGACGGAGGATTTGGTTCAACATTTCGTTTAGAAAACAGTGAGAACGCATCTCATTATTTTTATTCATTAGGGCTGGGGTTTGAACTTGGAACTCCTGACATCTTAGGTGGAATTCAATGGTTTTCAGAACAAAGGTTCAGATTTGGTTCATTAGTACGCCCCACAAACTCCCTTTCAATAGGTTTGACCACAGACTACAATCAGAAAATTGGGGAATGGGATATTATCAAAATAGGGACAGCTGTAAGACCTATGGGGTCTAAGGTTACCATGGGAGTTAACTTAAATTCTATTGGCACCGATTTTGAAAATATCCATACATCTTATTTTGCTGAAGTTTTGCCCATGGATGGTATAAAAGTTAGCTTAGGTTATAGTGAAGACGAACTTCAAATAAGTGTAGGACTCAATTTCGGTGTGGTGGATGGTTTTTTCTCTTCACAGGGATCATCCAGCGGATTTGGCGCACAAAAATACAGCCAAAATCGGTCTACCATGTTTGAAATCAAGAAAAAGAAGAAGCTCACCTATGTGAATATGAAACTGAATGGCATGTTCATTGAAGAACCTGTTATGAAAAAATCGTTTTTAGAGTTTGACTTCCCTGATATAATGCCTGCTTTTTTAGGGGGTGGAAAACCAATGAAAAAGATTCAGCTCAGGAAATGGATTGATGCTGTGGACAAGCTCACTGAGGATGAGTCCATTAGTGGCATGGTTATTAACCTTGAAAATGTGGGAGGAGGCTTCGCACAACTTACTCAGGCAAGAGAAGCACTAAGTCGTTTTAAGAGTGCCGGAAAAAAACTTATTGTTTATGCCACAGGCCTTTCAAATATAAGCTATTATTTTATTTCCATGGCAGACGAAATTTATATTCCCGAACTCAGTGCGGTAGACATCAGAGGGCTCTTTATAGAAATACGTTTCTTTAAAGACATGATGGATTCGTTGGATATCGTTGCAGAGGTCGAACAGATAAGCCCTTATAAAACAGCAATGGATCCGTTCATCCGTAATAACATGTCCGAAGAAATGAGAGAAAATTACACCATGCTTTTCGATGATATTTACACTTCGTTTGTAAATGGAATTGCAAATGGAAGAGGTTGGACCATTGACAAAACAAAAAATATCATTGACGAAGGTCCTTACTCAACAAAAAATGCAATAGACGCGGGATTGATCACCGATTCCAAATATCCGGATGAATTTAAAAAATATATGAAGAAAAGAGGTGGTGAAATACCTATAGACATTGAACACACCAAGTTCAATGGATTTATATCAGAAGATAATTATGTCCATGATTGGGTTGAGAAAAAAGAAAAAATAGCTGTTATTTATGCTGTTGGAGGTATCAATGTTGGTAAGAGCGAAAAGCAGGGCGGGGTATCCAATATCATGGGAAATGAAACCATCGCCAACGCAATCATCTCGGCCCGAAAGGATAAGGATGTAAAAGCGATCGTTATGCGAATCAACTCCGGCGGCGGTTCTGCACTGGCATCTGATTTGATTTGGAAGGAGGTTTGGAACACAACCGTTTCTGATTCAGATAATGTGAAACCTTTCATTGCGTCTATGTCTAATGTTGCAGCATCGGGAGGATACTATATTGCATGTCAGGCGGACACAATCGTCGCAGATTCAACCACTATTACCGGATCTATCGGAGTGATCAGTGGCAGGATAAACCTCTCTGGTCTGTTGGAGAATAAGTTTTTTACCCACACAGATCACATAAAATTTGGAGAGCACTCTGACCTGTGGGGAGGAAGCAGGCTGTGGACAGAAGAAGAAAGACTATCGCTCAGGCAGGAAATTATCGATGTCTATGGCACTTTCCTCGGTAAGGTAGCAGGCGGACGGGAAACGCTTGACTCGTTGGATGTTCATGAAGTTGGAATTGGCAAGGTATGGTCCGGTGTTGAAGCGAAAAGGTTAGGGCTGGTTGATGAGCTGGGGGGACTTC
>CAYSQB010000054.1:0-6495 GCA_964433085.1 uncultured bacterium | reverse complement strand
TGGTCCGGTGTTGAAGCGAAAAGGTTAGGGCTGGTTGATGAGCTGGGGGGACTTCATCGCTCCATTGATATCGCCAAGGAAGCAGCAGGAATTGATTTGGAAGCAGATATAATTATTGAGGAATACCCAAGAACCAAACCATTTAATTTTAAAATTATGTTCAATATGGATGATGATGCGAAACTGTTAATGTTGGAAGGGCCTCTGGGTGAGATCAAGAGATCACTGGACGCACTGCCGAACTTTGAAAATGATCGGATGCAGATGATTCTCCCTTACGAAATTATTATAAAGTAACTGCTCCATACTCTATTCAATTTTCATTTAAAGCATGGGCACAAATCGCACGGGAAGTGTGGGCTTAATTTTCACCTTACCCTCTTTATCCTTAGTGACCATCATTAATACCTGGCTTTCTTTTTCCTCTCCCACCGGAATGATCATAATCCCTCCATTTTCTAATTGATTAATAAGATCAGATGGGATTTTTTTTGGACATGCGGTCACCATAATTCGGGGGTAGGGTGCGTGTTCCTCCCAACCACTGTTCCCATCAGCTTGGTGGACCTCCATATTTTTATATCCCAGCCGGTTTAGGCGTTTTTCTGAAGTTACAGCCAAAGAATTATTAATTTCTAATGAGATGACCTTTTTAGCAAGAAGAGAGAGGATCGCTGTTTGATAGCCACAACCGGTACCAATCTCGAGAACAGTGTGGTGAGGTTTTACCTTCAAAGCTTCAGTCATATAACCAATGATGTAAGGTTGGCTGATGGTCTGTCCCTGCCCTATAGGCAAAGGCCCATCAATATAGGCCATGCTAGTATATTGAAAACTGACAAACTCATGTCGGGGGACTGTTTTAATGGCGTTTAACACCTTTTTATCAGAAATCCCCCGATTAGTTAATTGAGAGTCAACCATGGTTAATCTTTTGTCAGTTATTTTTTCACTTGCCATGATATGAAGTTTCTCTGAACTTTCATAGTAAATTTAACTTGATTTTTTTGAAAACCGTCCAGATTATTATTCTACTTTCCCTTTCTTTAGGGTTTAGCAAGGAAATAAAACCCCTTTCGCTTATCTTGTCAGGACCAGCGGGGGACAAAATCCTTGAAATGTCCAGTCTTTCCTGGGCAGGCGAGACTCTTTTGCTCATGCCCCAATATCCTAACAACTCCAAACCTCTGGTATATGGAATCGATAAATCAATAATCAAAGACAGAATAAAAAATCCAGATATTCCTATTGAACCAAAAGAGTATTCCCTTCAATTAAAAAATCTTTTGGATAGTGTACCTGGGTTTCAGGGATTTGAGGCAGTGTGTTATGTTCGGGGAGAACTTTATTTTCTTATAGAAGCGGAAGTAAATAGGAAAATGAGCAGTTACCTCACAAAAGGAACCTTTGATGAAACTGAAAAAAAGATAATCATTGATGAAAACCATCTAACAAAAATAGAGCCTACCGTTGATATCCATAACATGGCATTTGAATCTCTTCTGTATACCAGAAAAACATTGTGGGCCCTCTTTGAAGCAAATGGGTCAATGGCAAACCCCTCACCAAAAATGTACACCTTTTCTTTGGGACTACATTCTAAAAAACAGGTTTCATTTCCCAATGTCGAATACAGAATCACCGATTTTACAGCGGTGGATGATCATGGTCGATTTTGGGCCATAAATTATTTTTGGCCTGGCTATCGCAAATATATTAATCCTGATAACGATCTGTATGTACATCAGTTCGGAAAAGGGGAAACACACAAAAAATATGAGCATGTGGAGCGGCTTCTAGAATTCCAGATATCAAATAATGGAGTTATTCCAACAGGGACACGGCCTGTAGAACTTGCGCTGGAAGAAAATAGCCCAAGAAACTGGGAGGGGCTTGTCAGACTGGATAATTTGGGCTTCCTAATCATTTCTGATGAGTATCCAAAAACCATTCTTGCTTTTATACCGTACCCATTGAAATGAAGAATATGATAAAACAAATCTCTTTTTGTCTCCCATTTTTCCTTTCAGTTCTTTTTGGCTGGGGAAAAACAGGGCACCGTATTGTGGGTTACATAGCAGAACAATTTCTCACTGAAAATGCAAAACATGGTGTAACCTCAATTTTAGGGCATACAAATTTGTCAAGGGTAAGCACGTGGGCAGATGAAATTAAATCTGACCCAGAGTGGAACCATGCCTATGACTGGCACTGGACAACCATTCCCGATGGCGAACAATTTGAAGAAGGGAAACGGTCCGGTCAGGCAGTGGAAAAAATAGTGGAATTCCTTAATTTGATCGAGAACAAACATGGTACTCAATTAGAAAATAAGATCGCAGTAAATTTTCTCGTCCATCTTATTGGAGATCTGCATCAGCCCCTTCATGTAGGCAATGGAACAGACAGGGGAGGAAACGATGTAAATGTAAAGTGGTTTGGAAAAAGCACTAAACTACACGCAATCTGGGACACGGAGTTGATTGACCATCAACAACTGAGCTATACTGAGTATGGAAACTATCTCCTCCTTGGCCTGACAGATAAACAGAGATTAGAGTGGATAAACGCAGATATTTTTGATGTCATTTCTGAATCACAGGATTTAAGAAGCCAGACCTATGATTATGATAATAACAATCTCAAATGGGACTATTTTTATAAAAACAAAGAGCTTCTTGAATTAAGATTGCTCCAGGGGGGAGTCCGCCTGGCAGGAATGCTGAACAGATGTTTCATTAAAAATTAATAAATCGAACACCTATTTTAAAATAAAGTCCTTCGGGTTCAACTAACGGTTCTATCCCGTCATTCCAATGACCATGAACATTTGTCGCCTCGTCCCCGTTTCCTTCCGTGTAAACCCATTTGTCAGATTTATCTTCTAAAATATAGTGAACTCCTAAGACAATATCTTTTGTCCGTGATATGAAAAACTCTGTGTTCAACCCTATTGTGGGTGTAAACTGGAATTTATGTACATTCTCAGGTTGATCATCCTGCCTGAATATCAAACTAAGTGGTAATGAAAGAGATGTCCCAAATGAGAAAAAACGGGTATGTATAAATCTAAAATTTATTCCACCGATTAGTGACGCTTTAAAGTCCGTATCATTTCGGGAATCTGTTACAACACCCACTGCGCCTCCTGCCGTAAAACTGAATCGACTGAAAGGAAAAAACTCATACCGAATATCTAAACATTTCTCTTTAATAGATTCATTATAAATTCCGGAGAAATTCCACCCCCCAAAATGTTGAGGTTTTTCCACCAAAGAATATCCTTCTTTAATCCCATTCCACTGCCTCACAATTTTTCCGTCACTGATATCTATTCCTGATATGTTAACCCTCATCAGACCTGCAGATTCTCCAGGTAAGATAAATTCTCTTCCGTTTATCGTACGATGTGCATCAGGTTTTAAAATTTCAAAAATAGAACCTTTTTTAATTCCGAGGTTGGAACCTAACAGCATGGTAATCTTGCCTCCATCTCGAGTAAGAACTTCGCTTTTCAAGAGAAACATCCGTCTCAACCTTGTTGAGATTTGACGGCGAGCCTGATTCAAGACTACGCTAAGAGAGGCAGCTCTTGTCCCGCCTGTGTGTTCACCATAAACACGGAATGAATGGAGTGATTTTCCTGTTTCTAAATTAATTTTCCGAACCTCGGCCTGAAGAGATGTTTGAATATTGTTAGGCCATTTTTCCTCTCTGTCTTCCTCGTTGGAAAACATGCTGCGAATGGCTCCCACTGCTAGCTCTGTTCCTATCCGCTTCCAAAACCCTCCCTCGTTTTCTTTCTTTTTAGGGTTACTCTCTTTTTGGGGAACTCCTTTTTGACCAAAAGAGAGTATGGAAACAATAAGTGCCTCATCGGCTGAGGAGATCTCTCCATAACGCACTACCTCATCATCGCGAATAATCCCACTCATCTGCAGTTTCTGCTCGCTTAGAATTCTCTCTAATTGATTTCGGTCTATAACCTCAAATCTGGTGAGATTTACGGCTTCTGATGAGACCAAACCTGTGACGGTTGACTCTATTGATTGTGCCCCCTCCTCCTCGTCAACTGATAAAATAAGAAGTCTCTCTTTTTCTTCTGTGATTTTATTTATTTTGGATTGACTGAATCCAAAAGCTAACATCAAGAGAAATATTGTTTTAATTTTCATATCTATTTAATGTATAACTGTGTTAGGAGTTTCAATCGAATTCCACTAAGACTTTATTTTTTTTCCGCTTTTCATTAACAGAACTGCGGCACATGTAAATAAAATTGTCATAATGAATGCCATAATAAAACTAATCTCTGGCGGGGAGTCGCTCACTCCCAAAACGGTATATCGAATACCATTAATCATATAATAAATGGGGTTCACAAAACTTAATGTCTGTGCCCAATTGGGAAGCATTTGTACAGAATAAAATATTCCTCCCAAAAAACTGAGTGGGGTAAGAAAAAAATTCTGCATCGTAGCTAGCTTATCCCAAGAATCTGCCAACTGTCCCAAAAACAATCCCATACTTGAAAATGCCCATGAAACGATAAAGAGAAAGACTAAGGCCTTAATAGGGCTAACCACAGGCATTCCAACTAGCAAAACCCCCAAAATAAGAACAAGAACTCCATTGACAAATCCTCTTACGGCTCCTCCAATAATGTAGGCCATGGAAATTTCAAAACTAGACAAGGGGGCACAGAGAATGTCCGGGAGCTGCTGGAGAAGTTTCATCTGGAGCATGGAAGATGAAGAATTGGAGCTGGCATTTGTAAGGGTGTTCATCATTATGAGCCCCGGAAGAATAAATAATGTATAGGAGATTTCAGGAAATCCATCAATTTCTGTGATACGCTTTTGAAGAGTAAATCCAAAAATAAGAATATAGAGCGTTGTGGTAATGAGCCCCGGAAGAACTGTCTGCCGATACACGGAAAAAAAACGCCCTACTTCCCGCTTTGTCAGTGTCAACATCCCGACCCAGTTCACGGGCCTGTGTCCTCTTCTATTCCCCTTCCTGTTAAGGAAAGAAAGATATCTTCCAGTGTAGTTTTTTCCGTTTTTATACTCTGGATATGACATCCTTTCCTGCTGAGAATATTTATTATTTCCGGAAGAGATTCTTCGGGGTCTTTAACGGTAAAATGGAGACGGTTTCCATCAATTGTGAATGTGAATTTGTCCACATCGCTTTTCATTGTATCATCCCAGCTGGAAAGTTGTATTGTAATGCCTGCTGTTCCTGATTGTTTTGTCAGATCCTCTGGTTTTCCTCGGGCAATAATTTTTCCTTCATCAATAATTGCAACATCCTCACACAGCATTTCCGCCTCTTCAATATAATGAGTTGTAAGGAGAATAGTTTTTCCTTCTCCATGTAGTTCTCTGAATAGCTTCCACATGTCATGCCGAAATTCAACATCTACGCCCGCAGTCGGCTCATCCAGAATGACAATCTTCGGATCATGAACCAGTGCCTTGGCCAGTTGATACCTCCTCTTCATTCCCCCGGAAAGTTGTCGCAAGCGGGCCTCCCTTTTTTCCGCCAATCCAAGTCTCTTTAGAAGTCTATCAATATTAGGTTCTGCTTTTTTTTTGGTAATACCGTAATACCCTGCCTGAAAATAGAGGAGCTTTTCAATAGGGAAAAACCAATCCTGAGGGAGTTCCTGGGCGGCAATACCAATCTTTGATCGGGTTGTGCGATAATCCTTTACTGTGTCCCTTCCAAATACTTCTGTTTTTCCCTTATCTTTTAGTACCAGCCCAGACAAAATATTTATGGTGGTTGTTTTTCCTGCTCCGTTTGGGCCTAATAATCCGCAAAACTGTCCATTACCAATTTCCAGACTTACCCCATTAAGGGCGCGTATCCCATTGTATGATTTTTCCAGATCCTTTATACATATTGCGGGTTGTGTCATTTTTTATCAGTATCAAATCCGATTTGTTTTTCAAAAGGGTTGGGAAAATCAAGCCCTTCGACACCTGGAAAATGAACTATGGAGATGATGAATCCCCAAGGAATCAACACAGAAGCTGCAACCTCACGGGTTTTAGGTGGTTTGATTAATTTTATCTGCTTCCCGTCTGGGACTTCTGCTACTTGAAATTTTGGATGGTGTATCCAAACACCATGCTCATCATATCCAAGAATTTTGGCGAACAATGATTTCTGTATGATCCCCAGATCTTTCAGGGGTTCATGATTTTCTAATTTTAATAATACAATATCATCGATTATTTCACTGATGTTCATCATGTTTAGTTTTCCTTTTTGGGAAAAGAAATTAACTATACAGTAAAATTAGAAAAGAGGGGTTTTGATTGAAAAAAACCGCTGTCTTTTTGTTATGTTCTATTTAATAGAAAGAGGATTAAAAAAAATAAATAGGAGGTGATTCTTATTCGATCATCCATCTCATGACCGCACCATCAATGTGTCCTGTTATAAAATGCTGGTTGTCAATGAAATTAACGGCTGTAATTCCTG
>CAYSQB010000053.1:0-11310 GCA_964433085.1 uncultured bacterium | reverse complement strand
GTATTTTGTAATAATAATCTGATGGCAAATGAGTGATATGATCACGTTCCATACCAACATGCCCCACTTGTGCTTTTGGGAAAAGAGATAATAATCCATCTACCATTCCAAGGCCAGCTCGAAGAATGGGTACAATGACGATATTTTCAATTGAGATTTTACCGGAATGAGTTTGAGTGAGAGGGGTTTTAATTTCAACAGATTCCAAGGGAAGTTTTTTTGCAGATTCATAACCCAATAAAATAGATACTACCTTTACCAGTTCCCTGAATTCCTTTGGCTGAGTTGTTTCATCTCTGATGTATGTCAGTTTGTGTTCAACAACCGGATGTTCAATGACATGGAAATTTTCTGGAAGGGTCATAGTTATATTTTATTTAAATTTCCTTCAACACAAGTGGTATCAAACCCTCCACGTGTATTATAAATAGTAGTAACCCTTAATCTTGGTGTATTTAATTTATTTTTCAAATCATCAAAAATTCTTTTTGTCACTGCTTCCTGATAAATCCCTACACTCCTAAAGCTGATGAAATAGTATTTCAGACTCTTTAACTCCACACATTGTCCTCCATCCGGATGGTATTCAATCTTCACATAAGCAAGATCTGGAAGACCGCTGAAAGGACAGACAGCGCTGAACTCATCTGTTTCTGTGATTATTATCTGGTTGGGACTGTCAAAATCGAATGTTTCCAAAAATCCAGGATTGATATGGCTTTCATCTAGAAATTCAAATTGTTGTCCTTCAGCCTTGGGCATGATTATTTTTTATCTATTTTCATATTATAAATATAGAAATGCTTTTTATAGCATTGGTGCTGTTCAGGAAATTAGTTATATTTTTCATAGATAAAAAATTGCAATTATGACGAACCAATTTCAAAATTCACTAAATGAATTAACTCTTTTGTTGCAATCTAAGATAAATCGGAATAATGCTATTCATATGTCTGCCTATATGAAAAACCGATTTTTATTTTTTGGAATCAAAACTCCCGAACGCCGAAAGCTGACTCTAAAATGGTGGAAAAAGTTTCCAATTGTTTCCGAAGTTGAATTATTAAATATAGCTAATGAATTGTGGAATTTAGAACAGAGGGAATTTCATTATGTAGGTAGTGATACACTTAAAAAACATAAACCAATGTTAACCCCATCAGCATTAAACACCTTAAAAAGGTTAGTTATTAATAACTCTTGGTGGGATACGGTTGATACTTTGGCAGTCCATCCTGTTAAGTTGGTAGTTTAAAAGGGGCTGTGCATCTATAAACTCTTCTAATTTCCAATATTAGGTGATAAGAACATAATTGCACACGCTGAAAAGTTAGACATTCAACTATCGGACTTATCAAAATAAATTTCATTTTTAGATCTGTAACCAATAGTTGAATTTAATAAATAAGGAATTTGCCGTGTTCTTATCCCAGTTGTCATCGTTGGCATTATAATAATTGTCGTTATGGAGGTTATAAACAAAAAATAGGGTGCTCCCCGGACGGTATTCCCAGCGCACTACGAATGTACCCACAACATTATTTATTTTGAAATCTGGGTTACCTATATAATCATATGGTTCCAAGTTTCTTGTCTTCTCAGCCATCAGTTTGTAAAAAGTTTTATAATCCATATCAACAGTAAATGGCTGAAAAAAGGCTTCAAAAGTTAAATCAGGAGTGAAGGTCCAATTGAATCTGATTTGAATATCATTCATTAAGGCTGCTGATTCAGCATAAATAATATTTGTCCCAATTGAGTCTTCTTCAATATCTACCCATTCCATAGATTTCGTGCCCAGATCTTGAAATCCATCAATCATCAGGTTAATATTATTCAGCGGTCGGAACCGTAGACGTAATCCTGCTCGATAACCCCAGGGACGATATTCACCTCGTCCATAGCCTAAATAGGGCCTTAGAATTAATTTCTTACGCTTATCTGTTTGAAACCAAAAAATACCATATCCTTCTGTTTCAGATTGATATACCCAAGCACGTTCATCCCGAAATGTATCTTCATCATTATATGCAGCGAATTGCATATTAAGTTCCGCACCAAAACTCCAGTAATTTTTTAATTCATTTCTTTGTTCAATAGATAAGGACTTTGAAAGCGTGAGCCCATCTACACCACGACCATTAATAAATAATCTGTATTCTAAAATATTACCTAAAAATCTACCCCAGGGATCCTGTTTTCGCAATCCACCATAGGAACCATAATACCATTTATCATTCCGTTCATTGAATCCTAAATCATTGATCTCATATTTATCATTGGTAAAACCAATTACAAAATTTAGGTCCCACCATTTTGGATCAAGATAACCAAAATTAAAACGAGCACCATTGCCAGAAATACCATCTTTTGTGGAATGAACTATCTGTCCTTTTAATGTAAGTGCATTATCTATAAATTTTAGTCGCCAGTCCAATCCTATGACATTAGAATACCCAGCCTCAACACGGCGGAGATCAGTCATCATTACACCAATCGTGGATAAACTGTTAAATATAGGTTGCTCTACGCGTCCAATAAAATAGTTAGTTTTTGGCTCAATCCTTCCGCTAACCGTATCACCGCTTTCCGATTCCCATATACCAAATTCTACATCAGTTACTGCCTCAATTATTCCATATTTAGTACCCGATGTTGTTTCACCTAATATTTTTCCTGCACCTAAAATTGTAGTTGCGTCTGGTCTATCTATTAACACTCCGCCCTCTGGAACAAGTATTCCTGGTGTTTGACCAATGCGCCGGGAATGGAATAATTTGTACCGATTCTTAAAAAATGAACCACCTTCAATAAAAAAGGGACGCTTTTCTTCAAATTGAGTTTCAAATACCGTAAGATTTAAAACTGACGGGTCAGCCTCAACCTGTCCAAAATCTGGATTAATGGTTAGGTTCAGAGATGATTGTGCACTCATACCATATTTCACATCGAGTCCCAAAGAACTAACATATGATTTATCATTATTCCCACTTAAAACATATGGTAATATTTCAACTTTTTTTGGTGAGGGAATATTGTCCATTCCTTTTAATATCCCATAATAAGGTACAAAACCATTGACTCCCTTTGACCTACCTGGCCATTGCACCTCCTCCTGTAAACGATGAATGTGCCTTGCAACCTGTAAGCCCCAATCTTCATTTTTATTTGCTTTAAATTGGAATACACTCATTGGTATTTTCATCTCAAGAGACCATCCCTGATCATGTATTGCCGTTTTAAATTCCCAGACCACGTCCCAGCTGCTATCGAAAGCTTCCATGATGTTAGTTGCATCAGAAACATATACATCCATCCTGGATTCCGCTGGATTCACGGCAAACCAATAACCAGTGCGGTCATCATTGTTTGAATCGAAACCAATACCTAGCCAATCTGAATGAGGTCCAAAAGCTTCCATCCATCGGTCTTTTCTGCTTAGTCTTCCAGTTATTTTTTCTGGTTCAGTATCATAATTATTGACTGCGATATACACATAATCATTATCATACATTAAACACACTTCAGTTTTCTCGGATGGTGCTTCCAAATTATATGGCTCAAATTGCACAAATTCATTTTCGATTATTGCATCTTCCCAAACTTCATCATTAATAATACCATCAATAATGGGAGGTATATTTGTTCGTGTTGCTACAATTTCTCGGAAGCGTAACTGGTTTGGACTAATATTCTCCAGTTTTTCTGCAACACATATGGTGCTGCAAAGCATAATGAGGTGAAATAATACTCTATTTTTCATTACTAGTAGACAAAACTCATAACCTATATAAGGGCTAAAATTAAGTATCCTTAATTAAATCTCCATCTTGATACTATTATTTGTATCGTATGAACGAAACTAAAAAATAGTAAATAAATCAAATTATAAGTTTGAATTATATGCAAAATAAAAAAATAAATCCTTGTACAGTTAGTGCACTCAAAAAAAAATCTACGTAAATTTTACATCTTCTATATATAATTATTTTCTCAGCACTCATGAGTTCACACAAACACGACTATGACTATGTTATTATTGGTTCCGGTTTTGGAGGATCCGTTTCAGCACTTCGATTATCTAAAAAAGGGTACCGGGTATTGGTTCTTGAAAAAGGGAAGTGGTGGAATTCAAAGAATTTCGCCAAAACTAATTGGAATTTGAAACGGTGGATGTGGTTGCCAGTTTTACGGTTCTGGGGAATTTTAAAATTGACATATTACCGCCATCTTGGTATTGTTTCTGGTGTGGGTGTCGGAGGTGGTTCCCTGGTTTACGCAAATACACTTCCGGTACCAAAAAAATCCTTTTTTGAATCTGAGAGTTGGTCAAATTTGGCTGATTGGGAAGAGGAGTTAAAAGATTATTATCCGTTGGCTTTGAAAATGCTAGGTGCAAACCTAAATCCCAATATGGGAACAGGAGACCTCGCATTAAAAGAAATAGCAAAAGATATGAATAGGGAAGAAGATTTTTATTCTACCAATGTAGCTGTATACTTTGGGGAACCGGGAAAAACGGTTTCTGATCCATATTTTAGTGGTAAAGGTCCCGACAGAACAGGATGTATTTTTTGTGGTGCATGTATGGTGGGGTGTCGTCATAATGCTAAAAACACACTAGATAAAAACTACCTTCATTTAGCTCAGCAAAATGGTGTTGAGATTCAAGCAGAATCTGAGGTAGTAAATGTAACACCAATGGGAAATAAAACAGGTTCGGATGGATACGAAGTATTTTGGGAACAGTCCACCTCATTATTTTTCAAAGATAAGGGGAGAGTATCAAGCAAATCGGTGATTTTTTCAGGAGGAGTTTTGGGAACAGTTCAATTGCTTTTAACCCTAAAAGGATCCTCTCTACCTTATCTATCAGATATGGTTGGATGTATGGTTCGCACAAATTCTGAAGCATTAATTCCCATTACATCCTTTGATAAAACAGCGGACTTTTCAACAGGAGTTGCTATTGGCTCAATTTTTCATACCGGAGAACACACACATATTGAACCGGTACGATATTCAAAAGGATCAGGTTTCTGGCGGTTGTTGATTTTGCCAAGAGTTTATGGAAAATCATTTTTAAGTAGGTTTGCTAAAATAGTTAAAGATTTGATTTTGCATCCAATAAAAAATATGAAGATATTATTTGTTTGGGATTGGGCAAAACGCACTCAGATTCTGCTTTTTATGCAGACTTTGGACAGTACAGTGAAGTTTTCAAAAAGAAAGTTGAGGAGTCGGATGAGAACTGAATTGGAAAAAGGGAAAGCACCTACACCATTTATTCCAGAAGCGAATGAGTATGCAGATAAATTAGCTGAAAAGTTGAATGGAAAACCTATGATGCCGAACAACGAAGCGCTGTTTGGAATATCTACAACAGCTCATATTTTGGGAGGAGCTGTAATGGGAAATGACAAATCAAATGGAGTGATTGACAAAAATAACCGTGTGTTTGGATATGAAAACCTCTATGTGTGTGACGGCTCTATGATTTCTGCAAATCCGGGAGTAAATCCATCTTTGACAATAACGGCAATAACTGAACGGGCCATGAGCAAAATACCGAAAAACACACATGGGACATTTTAATTTTTAATAAAAGAGCATAAAAAGAAAAAACTTGGTGTTTTTAAAATAATCACTAGAAGGATTTTATCAGTCCCTTAAAATGATCTATTGCAGTCATCATAATATTGAATTTCCGGTGTGAATTTGTGGTCTGGAAATTGCTCAGGACAGATATGGGTGTGATACCGTTCGGTGAAGTGTATAGTACCTTCATCATCAATTAAATCATGAATATGTCCATTCTGTGCATCCAATTCCATAGAATTTGGAGATGACCCATCTAATTCTGTACAACCCAAAATCACGGTCCCATCACACATGATTCCGTACACTTCAACTTCACCTAAACCGGGAGTAGGAGTTTGGATAATTTCCTGATATTCCAATACTTCCAATGGACCTTTTGTTGTTGTATGGTAATGGTACGTCCCACTCATTTCCGGATGCCCATTGTAATAATCAAAACTAAATTTTTCATCTTCAATATCATGCCCAGGGGCAGCAAGAGGGTTAAATATTGTGACCCCGTCCAGTGCCACTCCCACGGGGCCCATACTAAACTCATGAGCGTCAGACCCTACATCACCATCCACCCCAGACTCCGTGATCTGGATTCCTTTAGGACTTGGACTAACAGGTATGGAAATCACAAAATTTTGTGAATATATAAAATTATGATTTTGTTCATATCTGTCCCCCTGACTTTCAAAAACAATATTATTGGGGTGGTCTTCTGAAAAATACCAGCTTCTGTGGGGTGGCACCCCATCCGTCGTTATAATAATTTGGTCATTGGTTAGTTCTATATCTACACACTTAAAATATTTCATAAAAAATGATGGAGTATTATCATTGATATTTTCATTACATGTTTCCAGTGTTATTTCTTCAGATGGAATGATGTTTTCACCTGTGGGTATTTGGTTTTTTTTATCCTCACATACAGTTGAAAATAATGGCATAAAAAGAAGAAGATAAATACATTTATTATTCATAATTATACCTTTTTCCTTAAACAAAAAAATAATTTTTTCACTAATTGGCTCTGACCGAAACCAGGTAGAGTTTTTAATTTTTTAAGCGTTTTTATTATTTCACAAACGATGTTAACCTAATGAGAATCCTTTTCTTTTTATTTTATCTTTTATAGCACCCTCATCAAATCCGGTTCCTATTACTATAACCTGCCCGGTGGAAAGATCAACAGATGTACTCTCAACACCACTGCAACTGTAAACCGCTGTCTCAACACTTTCCTTGCAGTGGCTACACGTCATTCCATCCACCATAATTGATAAACGGTCCTTTGACCCATCAAAAGCATCCTCACTCTCAGCAGTTTTTGACCTCTCGCCTTTAAGCTTGTAAACGTAGGAATTTATCAAAATCAGAAGAAATAAAACCGTCAGAAAAAGGGCGCCGTAATCATCAGCTGCATGACCATGTGAGGAGTGTGACATGGCAGGTGGAACAATAGTTATGAAAGAATCAAATATAAAACCAAATACAATTGCTGTAGACGAAATAAGAATCAGGTAGTAAAACATAGTTTTTTTTCCCAAAATATTTTTTACTACTGCAATAGATGAAGCGTTGGTTGCAGGCCCAGCCATTAGAAACACAAAAACAGCTCCTGCAGATACTCCTTTGGCCATAAGGACTACAGCAATCGGTATGGAGGCCGTTGCACAAACATAAACCGGTAGCGATACAGCTAGCATCATAATAAACATAATATATGGATTTGATAAAAAATATCCAGCAATAAAATCAGGGGGAATAAAAATGGCTATTGCCGAAGCGATGACAAGTCCTTGAAACAGAGGGACCACTATATCTGAAGGTAGAGATAATAATCCATACCTAATTCCCGACTTTAACCTATCAATCAATGGTGTTTTAGCATTGGATATGGCATCTGAATCAGGAAGATGATGATGGGTATCATCATCAAAACTGTTGATGACCATACCGCTAAAAATTCCAGATACAAGAGAGGCCAAAGGCCTAAACAATGCAAATACGGGGCCAAGCATTCCATAGGTCAGGAAAATGCTGTCCACTCCTGTTTGAGGAGTAGAAACAAGAAAAGATACGGTGGATCCTTTAGATGCACCTGAATCTCTAAGGGTCGCAGCTACAGGTATAACGCCACATGAACATAGAGGAATAGGTATTCCCAGTACCGTGGCCTTAAAGATTGATAAAAAGTTTTTTGAACCAATATGTTTCAAGATTAAACGACTATCTACAAACATGGAAATAAGTCCAGACACAACCATCCCTAATAGCAAAAAAGGAGCCATATTTAGACAAAGAGACCACATTTCCAAAAGAAAGATATTCAGATAATCAAATATCAAATTCAACACAATCCTATTTTATTCAAGTTCATAAATATAAAATATAGAATAATCTAATAACCCAGTGATAAACTTAGTCACAAAATACTATTCATCGTTATTCCCGTCCGGAATCCACAAGCAAAAACTTTTTTTGTAAGATGAATGTAAGAACAAATATATGGAAGTAATAAAACGAATAACAGGAAGGAATTTTGAGTTTGATTGATATAGGGGGAATGTATATTAGATTTTCTTTTTTATAATATAATGAAATAGAAAAACCCCATAGGAATGGGGTTACGGTTTTTTTTAGTTGATACAGAATAAATAATTCTGCAAGGATATTCTCACCCGCTTTATATCTTTAAACATGTTAAAAACGGTAAACCTACATGTAAAATCCAAAAGTATACTCTCACTAATATTATCGTATATAATTGAAAATTCTTAAATATTATTTTATTTTATCAAATATTATGTCCATGCATCCTGTTTTGAAAAGAGCAAGATATTATGGTGAATGATAGACTATTTAGAACAGAATTAAGGGTTTAATGATATAATTACCGTTGTTTAAAGGACCAAGTGAATTCAAAATGTGCTACGACATCGCCGTTTTTATCACATCCAACACTGGATACAGTTTCTACCTGAGCCTCCTTGCCTTCAATGGCTTTATCAACTGCGCTGAATAATTTTTTACCTTCGGCACAAGTGAATATTGTTCTTCCTGTAGCCTTTTTAACAAAATCTGCTTTCATAGAAGTAATAATTTTTGCCACACTTGGATGACGACCTTCAGAAGCTAGTAATGCAATAGCGCCTGTGCTTAATTCGGAAGCCATACTTAATACTGCAAAATAAGTGGATCGGAATGGATTCTTGTTTAAGTATTTCAACCGAACACTAGTGATGCATTCATCCCCATTCAATTTTACAATTTTTAACCCGGTTAGAAATGCCAGCGGCAGTTTAATGATAGAAAATAATTTGAATAAAAATTGATTATTGATTCGATTTAACAGTAATAATTGTTCTCGATTTAATTCCATAGTCGAATATTATCAAAATTTTAAAATAGTCCTACTCATTTTTTCATACACAGATGGGACACTTTAACAGCACCATTTTCTTTGTATAAAAGTGCGGATGGTATAATGGAGGAGATACAAAAAGAGACAGTAATTCTAATGGTGAAATTAAAATTTTACTATTTATAAAATATCTATAAATCCAACATAGTATTTTATTTATTGGAGTCTAATTAATATCCAGGATTTTGAACTAGTTGGTTCCCTTCAATAGTAAACTCTCTGTCTGGTATAGGGTAAATCCTTCTGAAGTCTTCAATTCCGAGAACTTCCCCGGCTTTATCAATCCTGGTTAATGTATAAAGACGTTTTCCTTCTCCGAAAAATTCCCACATATTTTCATTTATATATTTTTCAAAGAAATTATTTAAATCGGTATATGGTTCAAGGCCAGCCCGGGTTCTTACAGTATTTAAATCATCAATAGCACCATCAGTGTCACCAGAAAAGTGTTTCGCCTCAGCTCTGAAGAAGTATAACTCAGCAATTCGCATTATGTATGCCGGATTGGCATGGGTTGAAAAGTCTTCTGCTTTCAATAATCGCTCGTATGGTTTCCCATCTACACTTCCAATGAGACTTCTTCTCTGATCACCATCGGCGAAAGAGGCAATTAAAGTTTCTTCAGGAAGGACTTCATCACGGATGATTGTCCAAAGTGCTAAATTACTTATATCAAGGGAGCTGGAAACAAGTTCAAAAACGGATTCGCTGGTCAATTCACTTTGAAAAATATCTAAAAAAGAAGAATTTAATGAATAATTGACATTGTTTATAACCTGAGTAGCATAAGTTTCAGCTGATACATAATCGTTCATATGAAGATAGGTTTTTGCTAACAAGCTTTGAGCAAGAGCCTTGGTTACCACTGCTCTGTTATCACTGTCAGGCAATCCCTCTTCAGCAGTTTCAAGATCATTCAATATAAAATTGTACGTTTCCTGAACACTGCTTCTTGCGAGCATGTCAACATTTGCATAATCGCTGTTGGTTGATTGAGTCACTAAAGGTAATCCATATATTGAACTTAAATCCCAATGTTCGCCAAAATGAACCAAGAGATCTAGGTATCCCAAGGCCCTGAGGCATTTAGCTTCCGCAATAACAATTATTTTTTCTTCGTCTGTAAACCCATTATCAGATACCCCAGGGACTCCACCAATAATTTCATTAGCTCCGTTTATGACTCTATAAGCACCAAGCCATATCTTTTCTACAAGCAAATTTGTAGGAGGAAGAATTCCGTCACCTGCTTCTTGATATTCAATATTGAAACCCGCATAAGCCGTAATATCAGTATAATTGTCTGAAGCATATTGAATAGACGCACCATAATAATCATCTGACTGCAATTGGTGATACAAACCAATTACGGCAGACCGGACAGATGCTTCTGAGTTAAATGCCTGGTCAGGAACAATGGAATCTTGTGGGTCATGTTCCAACACGCTGCATGAGGAAATAATGAGAACAGAAATTGCCAGAATAAATCTAATGTTAAATACTTTCATTGTGATCACCCTATATCCCTACGTTAATGCCAAAGTAAACTGTCTTAGGCTGCCCCAATCCCCCGTAGTCTTCTCCCACCCGGGTAATGATCTCCCCATTAGAACTTACCTCGGGGTCAATCCCAAGGTAATCTGTTTTTGTCCATAGATTTTGACCCAAAACATATATTCTTAGTGATGATAAACCATACCGCTCTGCATAAGAAGATGGAACCCTATAGCCCAACTCAAACGTTTTTAATCTTATGTAAGAAGCATCCTCCAACCATTGGTCACAGTCTTCCATCCAGTTTGGTTGCGGGGCACCGATTACATTCCCCTCGTCATCAAATTCATATCCCAAACTTGCCCGAGGGATGTCCGTTATATCTCCGGGGTTCTGCCACCTCTCATTTGCAACCCTTTCGGTGTTGTTTCCGTAAGGAATAAACCAGCCTCCATAATTAAAACTCCATCCGACCTGTTCCTGTGCATATCTGGAATGATTAAATACATAATTACCTTTAGAAAATTGAAAGAAAATATTCAAATCAAATCCATTCCAAGAAAAAGAATTTCCAACTCCTCCAAAATAATCAGGCCATGGAGTTTTGTCTCTAATGGGCTGCATATCACCAGAATTGATCACTCCGTCCCCATTTATATCTGTGTAACTTGAATTCCCTGTTTCCGGATCTACACCTTCCCAGTGGATAAGATAAAAGGAGCCAAGGGGGTATCCTTCCTTAAGGATGTTGGTAGCAATGTCCTGATCATCCTGTTCCAGCTTAGTAATTTCATTTTTAATGG
>CAYSQB010000052.1:0-11441 GCA_964433085.1 uncultured bacterium | reverse complement strand
AATCCCCGAGCTCATTTTACGTGGGCTGCTGCACGAATGCTGGACAGTGAAGCGCACAACTCGGTCATCGAATCTTATGATCTTTTAGAAGGTGATTTGAATGAGATCATCCCAATTTTAAAGTATTTGAGTGATTCCCATAGTGATATTCCGGAATACAATCTCTATTTGGGGTCGGCAATCGGACTTAGGGCCCGAATCAATTTGGGAAAAAAAGAGTGGATATCAACACTGGTGAATGCGTACAAAGGATTTCAAATTATCCGGAGAATTGGGAGGGAATATCCAGACCTGATGGATACAAAATTACCTATTGGAATTGTAGAATATTTTTCTGGATTAAACCCCGGATTTGTTCAGTGGACAGCAAAATTGATTGGTCTAGAAGCAACTAGACAGGCAGGATTGGGGAAAATAGAGTTGGCAGTTTCTGAGGGAGAGTTTGCCAACGTGGAAGCAAAGAAAATAATTACTTTTTTATCGTTATGGGTGGAAAATGATATAAAAACGGCATTGAGATACAGTGACGATTTACATCGGGATTTTCCAAAGAATTATTTTTTCACTATCATGTACCTTGAGAGCATGATCAAATCTGGGGAAAAGGATAGGGTGCTAAATCTGTTTTCCGAATTGGAACGGGAACTGAAATTCTTAACCCCAATTCAAAGGGAATGGTACAAAAGTTATTTGGACTATGAAAAATCACAATATTATTTCCACAATTCTGAGTTTGAAAAAGCATTACACTACGTTGACCTTTCCATTGATGAATATCATGCTGAATTGGACATTATCTTATCTCATGCCTTGCTGTTAAAGGGTAAATTGCACGACACAAACAACGAGAGAGAAAAAGCTATTCTTTCATATAAAAAATGTGTAAAATTAGATAATTATTCCTCAGCTGTTGATGAAGCAAAAAAATATTTAAAGCACAGATATTAAGTAGAATCGATTGGATATAAGATTTCATTTTATATATGTGAGATAAACTCAAAATAACCTGATGTATATTCTCAATATGGATAAGACAATTAATCGAAGATTGACTAGGAAAGTGATGGTAGGGGATGTCCCTATAGGAGGGGGTGAACCTATCCCTGTTCAATCTATGACAACCACAAAAACTCATGATTTGAGTGCAACGCTGAAAGAGGTAGAAAGACTTGAGGAATCTGGATGCCAGATCATCAGAATTACTGTTCCCGATAAAAAAGCTGCCAAAGTTCTTTCTGAAATAAAGAAACGTATGTCGGTTCCATTAGTGGCAGACATACATTTTAATTATCGGATGGCATTGGCTGCTGTAGATGCAGGGGCCGATAAAATACGGATCAACCCCGGTAATATAGGCGGAGAGGAACGGGTAAAAGAAGTGCTTGCAAAGGTCAAAAGTGCCAATCTTCCCATCCGAATAGGAGTGAATGCTGGCAGCCTGGAAGAGAATATCATTGAAAAATATGGATATCCCACTCCGGAAGCCATGGTTGAGAGTGCAGCCCGGCACATCAGGATTTGCAATGAAAATAATTTTGATGATATTATTGTATCCTTAAAAGCTTCCGATGTAAATCTCATGATTGCGTCCTATAGACTGTTTGTTGAGCAGTTTGACTATCCTCTCCATCTTGGAGTAACTGAGGCAGGACCAACCCGCTCAGGTTCTATTAAGTCTGCTCTCGGGATAGGTGCCCTATTATTGGAAGGTATCGGCGATACAATTCGAGTAAGTTTAACCGATGATCCTGTGGAGGAGGTGCGTGTGGGATATGAAATCTTGAAATCTTTGGGACTTGCATCACGTGGTGCTACAATCGTTGCCTGTCCCACCTGTGGGAGACTTGAGGTAGATTTGTTTAAAATTGCGGGAGAAATGGAGGAAGAATTAAAAAATGTTGAAACCCCTATGTCCATCGCTCTCATGGGATGTGCGGTGAATGGTCCGGGAGAAGCAACCCACACCGATATGGGAATTGCCTTTGGAAATGGCGCAGGCCATATCTATTATAAAGGTGAAAATCTAGGGAAGGTGAAAGAATCAGATGCTATGAATTCATTGAAAGATTTGATTAAACGATATGAAGAGGAACAAGAACTGACCTCCTGATTTTTTTGTTGTATTTATGAACCAACAATAAGAGGATAAATGTGTCAATTTATAAGCCAGATTTTATTCGGGAATGGGGTGATATTCGTCGCAAGGGTGGATACAAACTGTTAATCAGGGAAAAAGGTTGGACAGTCGTGCTGGCATTTTTTATATTTTATTTAATTCGTGATTCAATATTATATTTAATCATACCCTATCTCATGATGAAAAATGTCATCTCTTGCTAATATATTCTGGAACGGATATTGTGCAGTACTATATTAGATATTGATGCATATGTGGTGGCATTATGTGCGCATTTGTATGGGGTAAATTTTTATTCTTGGACTTTCGGGAGGTGCCCTAAAAATGAGCAAAGAACGTATCATTGAAGCCATTCAGTCCCACAGTTTGAAGAGGCATTTGTAGTTGAGGAAAATTAACATTCATTATTAAAAAGAACAATATAATTGGTCATAATCAAAAGTAATAAATCAAACTGCGATCCAGATAGGAATAAGGAATGAGACAAAATTCCCAAACCAAAGTATACATTATTTTTGTTGGATTTTTTTTTCTTTTTGGATGCAAAATACAAAGAGAGCAATTCAGACTCACTGAACAGAATTATGAAATGTGGCGAGATTATATTAAACCGACAGAAAATGATCTTTTATGGACCAGTATTCCCTGGCAGAATTCTTTTCAAGAGGGTTTGGCTGAAGCCAGAGAACAGCAAAAACCCATGTTGCTATGGGTTATGAATGGTCATCCGTTGGGTTGTACTTGAAACAATGGTGTAGCAGGCCGGCGGTCTGTATGGTCAAATTCTAAAATTATTAACATCACAAAACAATTTATTCCTATAGCCGATGAAGTATGGCGATTGCAGAGGAGCAAAGAGACTGATGCTCTTGTCTTTCAAGAGATGGCGAACCAAGGACATTATCGTCAGGAAGGTACAACACGTCAAGGAATTTATGTATGTAGTCCTGAAGGAAAACTATTGAGTTCGATTAATTCACTAAATGCAGATAAAGTATTGGAGACAATTCAGATAGGTTTAGAGAAGTGGAATGATATACCATTGTCTGATAGACAATATTCTAACAATATGGAAACGAAAGGAATACACCGATGGGAAAAAAATTATCCTGATCAGGGGCTGGTGCTCAATTCAGTTAATGCGGACTTGTTTACAGACCCCCCAAAACAATCAGATCGAAGTGAACGATGGAATATGGATCATGTTTGGTTCAATAATGCAGAAACACGTAGATGGCTTACGGATGATCCACAAAGAGGAGATGTATATAAACTACCTGAAAAACTTGCAAATCGTCTAATCTGTTTTCACTTAGTTGATAATGTAAGAGGTCAAACTTTACCATTTTCACCGCAGGAGATTAAGGAGACCAGTTGGAAAATCGAAGTATTGGAACGTAGTCATTCAATCGTACGAATCACAATCAGAGGACATTCCAAAGTAGTTGCAAATGGTGAATGGTTATTGGGTAAAAATGACTGGACACCCGATTATCTACTTGACCATGGAATGGAAACTGAAATATTTGGTAAAGCATCTTATAATTTAGATCAGAAGAAGTTTACAGAATTTGAATTGGTGGCAATAGGTAAACGCTATGGGAAAACGGAATTCAACGGTAGGAAAAATAGTCCTGATTCAAGTTATATAGGTTTCCTTTTCACTCTTGCAGAGGACCGAGCGGAAGACAGAGTTGCACCTGCCTTTGTTGATATTTATAATATCGATTGGATTGTGAAACCTTAAAGATAAATATATAAGGTAGTTAAAATTATTGAATAGCAGAAGATTTAAATAAAAATGTATATTTATCATACTCTACACTTTACAAAAAAAACATGAGAGGTTAGCTTATTACAGCATATTACATTTGGAGGACTTCGTACTGATGATCCTTAAAATTAAACCATTTTCTTTAGAGGTCAAATCTATGTACAAAAATCATGGAGCTTTCCATGATGGGGATGCGGGTTTGGACCTGTTTGTTGTTCATGAGCAGATTATTGATCCCGGTGAAACTGCAAAGATACATCTTCAGATTGCCTGTGAGAGTGAAGAAAATTTACCGTATCTTCTTATGCCGCGCTCAAGTATTTCGAAGACACCGCTGCGCCTCTCAAATTCCATTGGATTGATTGATCCCGGTTACCGGGGAGAGATCATTGCTGTTGTGGATAATATTAAATCGAAACCTTTTACGGCTAAACCAAAACAGCGTCTCTTTCAATTGGTTGCAATGAATGGTTCACCCATACATTTTTCATTAGTGGATCAGTTATCTGATACCAGCCGGGGGACAGGGGGCTTTGGAAGTACGGGAGATTAATCTCTCTAATTTATAAAACATTACCTCTATTCTAGCACGCTCGCAATGAAAGTGCTAATATTTCTTTTTTCTTTTAACTTTGTGATATAACTTCTGCGCTGCATTTAGCAGAAAAACAATACATTAGTTAATATTAAGGAGAGAAATTAAATGGCTTTAAGTATAAAACCACTGTCTGATCGTGTTGTGGTAGAAGCTGCCCCGGCGGAGGAAGTGTCTTCCGGTGGTATCATTCTGCCTGATACGGCACAGGAGAAACCCCAGCAGGGGACAGTCGTTGCTGTAGGACCCGGTAAAACATCTGATGCGGGTACACTTGTTAAATTGACCGTAAAAACAAAGGACAAGGTACTGTTTGGGAAATATTCCGGTTCGGATATTACCATTGATGGCAAAGATTACATGATCATGCGCGAAAGCGACATACTCGCAATAATTTAAAAGGAGAATAAAGAAATGGCGAAAGAAATTTCCTATGATTCCACTGCCCGGAATGCCCTAAAAAAAGGTGTTGATACTTTAGCAAATGCTGTAAAAGTCACACTGGGACCCAAGGGACGGAATGTAGTGATTGAAAAGAAATTTGGTGCTCCAACCATCACCAAGGATGGTGTGACAGTTGCCAAAGAAATTGAATTAGAGGACAAATTGCAAAATGTGGGTGCCCAGATGGTAAAAGAGGTTGCATCAAAAACCTCTGACATTGCCGGTGACGGAACAACAACCGCTACCGTATTGGCCCAATCCATTATTAGTGAAGGATTAAAAAATGTTGCTGCTGGTGCAAATCCCATGTCAATTAAACGTGGGATTGATGCAGCTACGATCACAGTTGTCGATCAATTGCGCAAACAGAGTAAAGACCTTCCCGATTCAACACAGATTGCCCAGGTTGCATGTATTTCAGCAAATGGAGACAAAGAGATTGGTGATAAAATTGCTGAGGCAATGGAAAAGGTTGGAAAAGATGGTGTAATTACTGTTGAAGAAAGCAAAACAGCGGAAACGTACCTTGAAACGGTTGAGGGAATGCAATTTGACCGTGGATATTTATCCCCCTATTTTGTAACAAACTCCGAATCCATGGATGCTGAAATGGACGATCCCTATATTTTGATCCATGACAAGAAGATCAGTAATATGAAGGACCTACTTCCACTGCTGGAAAAAGTCGTTCAAACCGGTAAACCCGTTGTGATACTTGCTGAAGATGTTGAAGGTGAAGCTTTGGCAACCTTAGTGGTAAATAAATTGCGGGGAACGTTCAAGGTGCTGGCGATCAAAGCTCCAGGATTTGGCGATCGCAGAAAAGCAATGTTAGAAGATATTGCTGTATTGACTGGTGGAACCGTTATCTCTGAAGATGCCGGATACAAACTGGAAAATGCGACGTTGGATTATCTGGGTTCTTGCAAACGGGTAGTCTCTGATAAAGATAATACCACGATTGTTGATGGAAATGGTGAAAAGGAAAATATCAAAGCACGTATTAACGAGATCAATGTCCAAATCGAAAAATCTACTTCTGATTACGACAAAGAGAAACTGCAGGAACGGTTAGCCAAACTTTCAGGCGGAGTTGCTGTATTAAATGTTGGTGCTCCCACGGAAGTGGAAATGAAAGAAAAGAAAGCTCGTGTGGAAGACGCACTACATGCAACTCGTGCAGCTGTGGAAGAGGGAATTGTAGCTGGTGGTGGTGTTGCTCTGTTACGATCTGTTTCTGCGCTGGACAAACTGGATGTGAGCGATAATCAAAAAGTTGGAGTAAATATTGTTCGTCGTGCTCTGGAAGAACCCATTAGACAAATTGTGAATAATGCTGGACTAGAAGCATCCATTGTGGTACAGGAAGTTCGCAATGGGAAAGAGGACTATGGATTTGATGCACGGAGTGAAGGTTATGTCAATATGTTCAAATCTGGTATTATTGACCCGACCAAAGTAACTCGTGTTGCGATTGAAAATGCGGCATCCATCTCGGGCTTGCTTTTAACCACAGAAGCGGCAGTGACGGAAATTCCAGAAAAAGAACCCTCAATGCCGCCAATGCCTCCGGGTGGTGACATGGGCGGAATGGGCGGAATGGGCGGAATGATGTAGTCGTTTCGGTCACCCCAATTTCTTATAATAAATAGCCTCCATTGTTAATGGGGGCTATTTTCATTAGAAAGAAAAAATGAAAATGTCGTAAACTCTGCCGTTCATTTTTGGTTGATTCATAAAATTTTATGGGGGTTATTATAATTTATGTCCAAATGGAATAAACAAAGTTTTATAAGTGACCTGGAAGAAAAATGCAGTCGTGAAGTGGTCAAAACAACCAGACAAATCATTGATTTTTCCGAGAAACATTCTGAAAATCTATCTTGGGGTAGAGGTGAGGACCACGGGACAATGACCTTTCGCTGTATGTCAGATATGGGATTATTGCCTCTCTTTCACATCAATTCTGATGGTAATATTAATCTGCAGATCAATTTTCTACGGAACAAGAATATTCCCAAGATGGTTTTGAGGGATATGGTGGTGAAATTAGAATCCAATTTATTGAGAGAATACGATACAGAAATGTATCCAATTGATTCCTTTGAACCGGTTGAAGATCTATTTAATACTAAATCTCAAGTCATAAAATTTCTAAAAACCATTGAAGGATGTGTCTATCGTTTGAAACAATAACATCTTATTTTATTTCTAATAAAAGCCCCGTTTATTCGGGGTTTTTTATTTTCCTATAATTAGGGTTAATTTTCTTTTATGGAACTACCCAAAACACTCCGATTTATTTCATTTATTTTACTGTTTACATTCAATTTCCGGTCAATCATTGCCCAGCCAGAGATTGTTTGGACCCAGACCTATGGAGGAAACAACTGGGATGAGGGACACTGTGTCAGAGAAACAGCAGATGGCGGCTATATTATTGGAGGACTCACCATGTCTTTCAGCTCAGGGCTTTATGATGTTTATCTCATACGGACGACCGAGAACGGAGATTTGCTTTGGTCACACTCATATGGTGGTGAAGGATGGGATGAGGCACGGGTGGTTCAGCAAACATCGGATGGAGGTTTCATCACTTCTGGTAGAACCACATCCTTTGGTGCGGGAGATAGTGATATTTATGTTATCAAAACCGATGCAGATGGTGATACCTTGTGGACAGGTACATATGGTGGAGTGGATTATGATGACAGTCAGTGGATAGGAGAGATACCAGGTGAGGGCTACATCATCACCGGGGAAACATTCTCTTATGGTGAGGGAGGAGGTGACATTCTTTTGCTGAAGATTGATCTAGACGGAGATCTGGTGTGGTACGAAACATATGGCGGACCGTCGGACGAAGATGCCCAGTGGGCGCAGTTCACATCTGATGGAGGTATAATTATTACCGGATCAACAGATTCCTTTGGTTCAGGAAGTGATGATGTGTTTCTAGTAAAAACAAATTCACAGGGAGAAATGCAGTGGTCCAATACTTTTGGAGGGGGAGAGCCTGACCTAAGTCTTTCCGTTGTTGAGTCATCATTGGGAGGTTACATTATTGCAGGACAGACGGAATCCTATGGGAATGGAAATGATGATGTATATTTGATCGGAGTTGATGAAAACGGGAATCTTTTGTGGGAAAAGACTTTTGGCCTCTCTCAGGCCGACGCAGCCTCTTCGATAGTGGAGACATCTGATGGTGGTCTTGCTTTTGCCGGTGTGGTAACCACAGATGAAGGAGGATTTGATGCATGGATCGTTAAAACAGATGCCCAGGGGGATTCACTTTGGACACAGGTATACAGTGCTGGTCCAGGCTGGGATATCTGGGATATTGCGTTTTCAATACAAAGTACCAATGATGGCGGTTTTATTGTTACGGGTATGACCGGAGTCATTCAACAGTTCAATGTATTTCTCATAAAAATAGAGTCGGAGTCTGACCCGCAATCATCTGTGTTTCATGTACCTGATGATTTTCCGGATATTCAATCCGCCATCGGTTATGCCACAGATGGTGATACTATTCTGGTACATCCCGGAGTTTATCTTGAAAATATAAACTTCAGCGGAAAAAACATTGTGGTGGGATCATTGTTCATTACCACTGGAGATACTTCATATATTTCTCAGACAGTGATAGATGGAAACCAGAGTGGAAGTGTTGTACTCTTTGAAAATAATGAAGATCTCTCTTCTGAGTTAAGAGGTTTTTCTATTGTCAATGGAACTGGGACCTTTCTCCTGGCACCGAGATACGGAGGCGGAATATTTTGTCACGAGGCAGATCCCACTCTGAAGGATTTAATAATATACGATAACCACACCGGTACGATAGGTGTTGGGGGTGGTCTTGCACTGTACTTATCCAACTCTCTCGTTGAAAATGTTGTTATTTACGGAAACTCTGCAGCGGGTGGAGGCGGCATATTTGGACTAAATAATAATGGTAATTTCAGAAACGTTTCATTAGAAGATAACTGGACATATGGCGCTTTTGATGCGGGGGGTGGGGGAATGCTTTTTCAGGATTCTGCACCTGTCATGGATAAAGTACTCATCCATAATAACTCGTCAGGAGTGGGCGGCGGAGCCATTGCTTTTACAGGTTGCGATGCTGTCATGAATCACATCACCATTGGAAATAATTCAACAGGAGACCAAACAGGGAGTATCTATCTTTTTCATACAAATGCTTCACTCATTAACTCCATTCTATGGAATGATCAGTTGGATAATGAGATTTATTTTCATTATTATGAAAATTGGGGAACTATTACTGTTTCTTATTCAGATATACAGGGTGGAATAGACGCCATTGAGACTAGCGATATGGGGAACGTTATCTGGGGTGAAGGTAATTTTGGATTAGATCCGTTTTTTGCAGGTGTGGAGAGTGGTGATTATAACCTCCAGCCGGGCTCGCCCTGCATAGATTCCGGAGATCCTGACTCACCATTTGATCCGGACAGTACCGTGACAGATTTGGGAGCTTTTTATTTTCATCAGAACACCGGACCACAGCTGGTTGAGATATTTTATGTGGAAGACTGGAATCTGGTGGGGCTGCCATTGGATGTGGCGGATGCCTCATACAGTACTGTATTTCCTGATGCAATCGGGGAAACACTTTTCTCCTTTTCAGATGGTTACACCCTGACAGAGTATCTGGTTCCGGGTGTTGGCTACTGGCTCAGGTTTCCGGATGAGGGATCTGCTTTTGTTGAGGGTACTATTTTTGGTGAAACATCTGTTGCTGTGAGTGAAGGGTGGAACCTCATGTCCGGCATTTCCGGAATGTCCTACACTGCCGATATATTTGACCCAGAGGGAATCCTAGTTGAAAATACATTTTATGGTTTTAATGGAAGCTATTTTCAGACCGATTATTTAGTTCCAGGACTGGGACTTTGGGTCCGGGCAAATTCAGACGGAACAGTCTTCCTGTCCGGTACAAGACAATCAACAAAAGTGCACAGTGATATAGGTGTGGACATCACGGTCCGAAATGAACTTGTATTTTCAAACAGTAAGGGTTACCAAACCACCCTGCTGTTAGGAGAGCCTGAAGTCGATATAGATCCACTAAGATACAGCCTGCCACCGTTACCCCCTGCGGGGGCCTTTGATGTCCGTTTTTCCGGTGATTTGAGATATTCTTACAATGGTGGTGAAATACAAATTCAGAATGATCATTATCCTTTAACGATCAATTGTGTAGGTACACGCACGATTGAAGAGGAAGCGGAGTGGGTACTTGTCAACACAGAAAGCGGAAACGAGTTTATCATATGTGAAGGCCCGATTGTTATTCATAGTTCTGTATCAGAATTATTATTGACAAAACGAGCTGCAATCCCCAGTGATTTTATTCTCCACCAGAACGTCCCCAACCCGTTCAACCCCACCACAACCCTGCACTATCAACTTCCTAATAATATATTTGTAACTATCAGTATATACAATATGTTAGGACAACAAATTAAAGTATTAGTTAATGATAATAGTGGTTCTGGAGCCAGATCAGTACAGTGGGATGGAACTGACTCAATGGGCCAACCTGTCAGCGCTGGGGTCTACCTCTACCAAATACAGACAGGGGAGTTTGTGCAGACCAAGAAGATGGTATTGTTGAAGTAGGACATGGTAAAAAAGTGGGAGCTGAGATAAATACCAATCATTGACATGCTCAGCATAGGGGTGTATTATCTAACGAGGATTTCATTATTTTTTTGAATAAAATCTTGTTTATAGCCACACTTTTTGTTTTAGTGGCAGTGTTGGGAAATGGATTGTACTCCGCCTATAATTGAAGCACAGGAGATTACAAAAAATCCAAATGAAGTTTTGCGGAAGTTATATGAAATTTTAGACATTAGATTTTATAATTAGATATTATCATGGAAAAAAGGAAGAAGAGAAACAGAAGGAAATTGGGCAAAATACTGGTATGAAAATGTTAAAAATTCAACAGGGTTTATACCTTTGTCTTGAAATAAAAAGGACAACTTGGATCAATGGAAACCCATTTACACTGAATGTCTTGGGAGTTATGAATATTTATTAACAAAAAAGGAAGTTGATGTATTTATTAGTTAACAAAAAAGAATTTAGGGATTTAAAAACTTGTATAAATAAAATGGTCTCGTTAACACTTTCAGAAAGGCAAATATGCGATCTTGAATTATTGTTGAATGGTGGGTTTTATCCTTTAAAAGGATTTTTTAATGAAGAAGATTATCATTCTGTCTTAGACAATATGAGATTAAAAACCGGAAAGATTTGGCCTATTCCCATCAATTTGGATATTTCCGAAAAATTGAGCGAACTGATATCCATTGGAGATGAAATTGCACTTCGGGATAAAGAAGGATTTGCTTTGGCAATCATGAATGTGGAGTCAAAATGGAAAGTGGATAAAGCTTTTGAAGCACAAAGTGTTTTTGGTACAAGTGACTTAATGCATCCAGGAGTGAATTTTC
>CAYSQB010000051.1:0-11534 GCA_964433085.1 uncultured bacterium | reverse complement strand
CCATAATGGAAGAAACTTTCAAAGGGCATTCTTTTGATAGGGAATAACCACGGAGCAATTCCCCCAAGCGGAATGGTAAAACATTATTACCAAAGTAACCAATCATTGTAGAACTGAATAAGGGACTAACTGGTATTTCGATTAGTGGTTTTAACAATGCCTGCCATCTTTTGGCACGAACCTGAACACTATAAATAAACAAAACAAATACAGCAAGGATATATAACAGATTTACTGTTTGAAAATGAATCAATAACTGACTTACATCCAATCTCCGAAATGCGTAGTACAACCCAATGAAACTCATAATAATACCAATAGTTAATTTTAGGATTTTATTCACGGAAGTCTATGACCTCCCATCCAGTTGTATCAGGTATTATTGAAGTAAAATCTATCGATTGATATCCTTTTAAATTAAAATGTAATTTAATGAATTCATTATCACTGAAATTTATTATTAAATCTTTAAGATTATAATACTTATCAACCTTAAGAATACCGGAGATTTCATAGTCTTCAATTGACAAATAAATAGTTTCTGATTGGTTTTTCACTTCGGTTCGATCCACAATAATATTCTTCCAGTCACCATTCAAAACAGAAATTAAATTAAATTCAGAATTGACGTAATAATCGATCACTACTTTATTTTGAAGTGGATAGAATGTATAAAATAAATTATTATCCAATAATAGTGACAGGTTTGATAATCGAATCATTAAATGATGATTATCCTTTATGAATAAATCCCCAATTGACCTGCTTTGTGTTGACATTTGGTGTTGATCAATTTTTAAATCATAAATTCCTGGTCGTTCATAAAATTTATTAATAACTGAATCCAAAGAGGATGTTTCACCAAAAAGAAAAGTAAAACATAAACCAAAAATCAATTGGAATTTTTTTAAAATATTTTTCAATCGGATATCATTTCAAGGTAAGATTCATCCACCAATACTTCTCTGGCTTTACTACCAGTAAAAGGGCCTACAATTCCAATCTTTTCCATTTCATCTATTAACCGGGCAGCCCGGGAATAACCTAATTTTAATCGTCTTTGCAACAACGATATTGATCCTTGCTGATGGATAACAACTAATTTTATAGCCTCTGAAAGCATTTCATCTTGTTCGTCACCCCCTATAGATAAATCTCCCGAAGAAAATTCCTTAATGCTGGGAAGTGTTAGCACTTCCCCTTCTGGTTGGGAGGTGATATGATTCATAATCGATTCAATTTCTCCAAGAGATAAAAAGGCATTATGTAGGCGTACCGATTCGGCAGAGCCCAACCCTACAAAAAGCATGTCACCTCTACCAATTAACTTTTCTGCTCCTGATGTATCAATGATGGTTCGGGAATCAATTTTTGTTGCCACCTGAAATGCAATTCGAGAAGGAAAGTTTGCCTTAATCACACCGGTTATCACATCGACGGATGGCCTTTGTGTCGCAATAACCAAGTGAATTCCAACTGCACGTGCCAATTGTGCTAATCTGGCAATGGGAGCTTCAACATCTTTGGCACTCATCATCATTAGGTCTGCCAATTCATCAATTACAAGGACAATATAGGGCATTATAGGCTGGTTTTCAGATTTCATTTTTTCATTGTATTCACCTATATTTCTAACCACGACTTCAGACAAAATTGTATATCTATTATCCATTTCTTTTTCTAATCCCTTGAGAGCAAGAATGGCATTTTCTGTTGTCGTTACAATGGGTTCATCAAAATCTGCTGAACGAATCAGAAAATATTTCTCCAGGGAACGGTACATGGTCATTTCAACTTTTTTTGGATCGATTATCATAAATCTAACCTCATCCGGTTTAGCACGGTACAGGATACTACAAACTATCGTGTTCAAACAAACAGATTTTCCAGATCCCGTTGTTCCTGCAATCAGTAAATGAGGCATATCACCCAAATTTAACGTTTCAATTTCACCAGAAGTACTCTTCCCTATTGCAAGTGTTAGCAATGATTTACTGCCAGCAAATTTTTCAGAGTTCACAATAGATTTATAATATACCAAGGCCGGATTGCGATTGGGGATTTCAATTCCGACAGATGATTTTCCAGGAATAGGAGCAATAACTCTCACCCTGCTTGCCTCCATAACTCTAGCTAAATCATCCGACAGTTGAACAAACTTATTTACCCTTACACCTTCTGCAGGTTCTACCTCAAACAATGTAATCACAGGGCCAGGATGGACATTCACGACTTTTCCCTCAACTCCAAAAGTTTCCAATGATTTTGTTAAGAAATTAGCCCTTTCCAACAGCTCATCTCTGCTCATACCATCCTGGATATTTAAAGGAGAATCAAGCAATTCAGTCGTAGGTAACTGATATTCCCGAATAGAAGCCTTACGCTCTTTCAATTTATCAAGCTGCACTTCATCCTCTTCAACTATTTCTCCAACTTCAATATTTTCTGTATCATTTGATATTCCAGTTTCAGCTTTTTCTTCAATACTTGAATTATCATTAATACTATTTATTTCCTTAGATATTTTATGCTCATCTGTCTGTAAAATATTATTTTCTTCTTCTACCGTAGATATTTCTTCTTTCTCTTCTAAAGTCTCTGTGAAGTTTTCCTCTCCTTTATCTTCAATTTTTGATATTAGTTCCTGTGTATGTTTCTGCTTTGATTTTTCCTTTTTCTTCAACTCCATTTCCAAGGAAAAAGAATCCCACCTGTCCTGTACCCATTTACCCGCAATCTGAAATGGATGATAAAAACTCCAGGAAAAATATCCTCTGATTAGTAAAAGCCAACCTCCTATCAAGATTACTGCAGCTCCAATTCCTCCCAAAAAGTCATGAATTAAATTTGCAATTGACCATCCGGTAAATCCTGAATACAAAAGACGCGGGGGGTTGCCCTCATAAATCCAGATTGTGATTTGTCCAAGAGAGATGGAAAACAATAACATAACACCAAAAAGATACACGGATATTCTGTAGAGATTCTCCAGCTTACGATGACTGAATAACCACCAACCCCAAACAAAACCTAACAGAGGTAAAATGATTACTGAATAACCAAACCCTAATTTGATTAATCCATAGGACACATAAATTCCAACGATCCCCATAGTGTTTGTTAGCTTGACCTTTGGAGAAATTCTAGGTTCTTCAGAAGGATTAAATCCAACAAGGCTGGCTAGAACACATAGCGAAATAATTAATAACAAGATGCCTAATATTTCTTGCCTACGATTTTGCATTACTTTATTGTAATTAAACTATTAGTTTTTTGTTCTTATTATAATAAGAATTAGGAATATAAAGTTCCATACGTATACAATGGTGGTTTTTTAATGATGGCATTCTTTATACTTCCCCTGACATTTATTCCAATTTTGGTCCCTGCTTTAAAGGATTTATGATTAACATATCCCATCCCAACTCCCATATTCAAAACTGAGGAAAATCCTCCGCTGGTCACAACTCCCATCTCTCTATCATTTATCCAAATGGTATATCCTTTTCGTGGAATGGCCCTGTCCTCCATCTCGAAACAAATCAATCTTTTTGAAATATTTTTTTTCATCGGTATCAAGGCTTCCTTCCCAATAAAATCATCTTTATCTAGTGCAACAACCCAACCTAATCCTGCTTCAAAGGGATGTGTCGTCTCATCTATATCATTTCCGTAAAGACAATATTTCATCTCCATTCTCAATAAATCCCTTGCTCCAAGGCCGGCTGGAAGCAATCCGTATTTTTTACCTTTTTCTAATATTTCATCCCACAGATATCCCGCATCTTGGTTGTTACAATATATCTCATATCCGAGTTCACCGGTATATCCAGTGCGGGAAATAGTGATTGGATATTTAAATTTGTTCGATTGAATGAATTGATAAAATTTGAGATTTTCCAATGAAATTTGGGTAAAGGCTGAAACAATTTCTCGGCTGTTTGGTCCTTGAATTGCCAAAAGACTCATTTGTTTACTTTTATCTTTAATGTGAGCATTTATATCGTTATTTTTGTTCAACCAATCTAATTTTTTTTCAAGATTCCCTGCGTTCACCACTAACATATAGTACTCAGGAAAACAATACACCAATAGATCATCTATGATGCCACCATTTTCATTACACATGACTGTATATTGAGTATTCCCTGGAGTAAGAGAAGAAACATCACTGGTTACTATTTTTTGTAAATATTTTTCGGCATTTTCACCTTTGACTATCATTTGGCCCATATGGCTAACATCAAATAATCCTGCATGATTTCTAACAGCTTGGTGTTCTTCAGAAATTCCAGAATAATAAACAGGCATTTCAAATCCACTAAATTTTACCATTTTTGCTCCCATGGCGACATGGTGATAATGAAGTGGTGTTTTATTCATTATAATAAATGATAAGAAAAATCATTTTGAGATAATCAATCAGATAAATTGGAATGATAAAAAAATAAATCAACCATGTTTATTCATAAATGTTTTCATGAACTCAGCCACAGACTCAGCACCTTGAAGGGTCATTGCATTATATAAGGACACACGAATTCCTCCGACACTGCGATGACCCTTCAATCCAATTAATCTATTTGCAACTGCTTCTTCTAAAAACTTTTTTTCCAAATCCTCAGTAGGGAGTCTGAATGTGATGTTCATCCAACTGCGGCTATTCTTTTCTACTGTGGGTATGTAATATTCAGTGTGTAAATCCAACAGGTTGTAAATCAAATCTTTTTTCTGTTGGTTTATTTTTTCAATCCCGGACAAACCTCCATTATTTTTGACCCATTCCAAAACCAATTTCAACATATAAATGGCAAAAACGGGTGGGGTGTTAAAAAGAGAATTCTTTTGAACATGTGTTTTGTAATCCACCATCGTTGTAAGGTTCTTATTGCATTTTTCCAGCATATCTTTCCTTATACCCACTATCGTTACTCCTGATGGACCAAGATTTTTTTGAGCACCAGCATAAAATAAAGAGAATTGGCAATAATCACTATTCCGTGAACAAATATCAGAAGATAAATCTGCAAAAAGAGGAACGCTTCCTGTATCCGGAATTGTTTGATATTGAGTCCCCTTAATGGTATTGTTGGAGGTTATATGAACATATGCAGCGTTATTCGTTATTTTATGTGAAGCAAATTCTGGGATATAAGTGTAATCTCTATCTTTAGATGAAGCAATAACATTTACTTTTCCAAGTTTTTCCGCCTCCTTAATTGCCTTGGATGCCCATGTTCCAGTATCAACATAATTTGCTGTCATCCAATTCCTAAGAAAATTCAATGGTATATTTGCAAATTGTGTAGATGCTCCACCTCCCACAAATAAGAGGTGATAATTATCTCCCAGCCCCAATAATTCCTTCATAATATTGTTAGCTGAATGATTAATCTCCTCAAATTGAGAAGAGCGATGAGAAATTTCTAAAACCGACATACCTGTACCCTGATAATCTAACAATTCTTCCCGAACAATCTGCAGCACCTCCAATGGTAAAGTTGAAGGACCTGGATTAAAATTAAAAACACGGTTTTGCATTATAATATCCCCTTTCTAAAAACAAATTATTTAATGGTAATAAAATCATGGATAATGGATTCAATAATATCTTCAATTCTTGACAAACTTTCTTTTGTAGAAGCTCCCAAGTGTGGTATGGCTATGACATTCGGAGCATCAATTAATGGTGTGTTTTCTGGCGGGTCAGAGTACCAGACATCGTTACCAAATCCAGCCAGTTTTCCACTCTTTAATGCTTCAACAACATCCTCCTCAACAATTGTTTTACCACGCCCGGTATTAATGAGGTACGCTCCATCTTTAAACTCATTGAGCATCTCGGCATTGATGATTCCTTTCGTTTCAGGATTAAGAGGAAGATGTAAAGAAACATAATCGGAATTATTTAGAACGTCTCTCAAATCTGTAGTCATTCTTGCAACTAAACTTGATTTAACCTTTGGATGGTAGGCAATAACATTCATTCCAAATGCAGCTGCTCTTTTAGCCAGTTTGGTTCCAATCCTCCCAAGCCCAATAATACCCAATGTTTTTTGATATAGTTCGGTGCGTATTAGCTCTTTTTTCGCCCACTTACCTGCTAGCATTGTACGGTTCGCTTTTGTTACATTATTTGGCAAAGCTATCATTAGTGCAAAAGCGAGTTCTGCAACAGCAATAGATGAAGCTACCGCAGTGTTATGAACAGTAATCCCTTTTTCAGTAGCATAGTTCAAATCAATATTATCAAGTCCTACACCACCACGGATAACCAGTTTAAGATTTGGTGCCGAATCAATATACTCTTTTGTTACTTTCGTTTTACTGCGCACAAGCACGATAGTGGCTACCGGCAATTTTCCCTTATCATATGTAATGTTACCAAATCTAGAAAGTTTATCAGGTAGGTTTGGTAAAAACACATCTGCGATAAGAATGAACATAAGTATTTTCTCTTATTAATTAGTTAATAAATGTATGACCATTCCACTCCTCAATTTCGGCTCAAACCAGGTAGATTTTGGCGGCATCACTTTTTGAGCATCTGCCACGTTTAATAACTGACTCACTGTAGTGGGATATAGTGAAAATGCAATATCAAATTCTCCAGAATCCACACGGTTTTCTAATTCCGAATTCCCTCTAATACCTCCAACAAATTGAATCCTTTCATCTGTTTTTGGATCCTTTATATTGAGAATGGTCCCAATAAAATATTGTTGTAAAATTTCAGCATCAATTCCTTTAACAGGGTCATCTTTATTGAGTTGATCATTTATCAGAGCCATTCGATACCAGTTCCCTTCAGTATAAACACCATAGGTATGAAAGGATTCAGGAGAAAAAGCTCCTTCTTTATTTATCGCTAAATTAAAATTGGTTTCTGCTCTGTCCAAAACCTCTTGAACGGATAAATCTTCTGGTTTTCTCGCTATCCTATTATAGGGTAATATATTTACCTCATCATCTGGAAATAGTACATGTAAAAAATAATTATATGGTTCCGGTAATTTTTTAGTGTTGTTTTTGCGCCTGACGACTTCCGCAGCTGATTCTGAACGATGATGCCCGTCGGCTATGTAAGTGCAACTAAGTGTGTTGAATCTTTTTTGAATTATTTTGATTATTGATTGATCTTTGATTACCCAAAAATCGTGAGTCACTCCATCATCTGAAGTAAATGAAGTTTCAGGACTCATTTGGGTTAAATGTTCAAAAAGATCTGATATTTCAGGGTTATTTCTGAAGATGGAAAAAACTGGACCAACTTGTGCTTCTAAATATTCAATATGATTTGCCCTATCTTCCACCTTATCTGGACGGGTATATTCATGTTTTTTTATTATACCATTATTATAATCTTCGATAGACATCACACAGCAGAGACCTGTCTGACATTGGTTATTGATAGTTAGCCTATATATATAAAAACAGGGTTGTTCATCCTGAATCATTAATCCATTTTTGATAAATAAAAGTAAATTTTCTTTTGCTTTTTTGTAGACAGTTTCGCTGTGTGGATCAGTCCCATCATCATACTCGCACTCTGCTTTATTTATCCTTAAAAATGAATTGGGGTATTTCTTTACTATTGTCTTTGCTTCCTGAACATTTAAAACATCATAGGGAGGGGATGCAATCTCAGCTGCTTTTTCAGAGACAGGCCTCAACCCTCTGAATGGAAATACCTTGACCAAATTCTACCTCATACGTCCCAATGCGTTTTTTATAACATCTTCCAAATTTTCATCTATCTCACCTGACTCGTCCATTGTCTTTAATGTTCGATATGCCTGGGAACGGTGAAACCCCAAAGATTGTAACGCATCAAGGGCATCTCTAAAGTACTCAGATTCAGTAGAAATACTAGAGCTCCCTGGTAATTCATCCATATTTGTTGAAATAAACTTTTCTTTTAATTCAACAATAATTCTTTTCGCTATTTTTGGACCAATACCTGGTAAAAT
The DNA here is from genome assembly GCA_964433085.1 of uncultured bacterium. GTDB lineage: Bacteria > Fidelibacterota > Marinisomatia > Marinisomatales > AB-629-J13 > AB-629-J13. Next base: position 3,564 of record CAYSQB010000051.1, on the reverse strand, counting down.
AGTCAATGATTTTACATCACCTGAAACAATTCTTTTTTTCAAATCTTCGGTCCTGACACCTGAAAGTATCCCTAAAGCAGAACGTGGTCCAATCCCGTTAACACTGTTTAAAAGGGAAAACAACTCTCTTTGTTCCTCTCCTGAAAATCCATATAAATCTAAAATATCCTCCTTGACATGAAGATATATCAATATTTCAACCTTCCCTCCTACGGAAGGTAATTGTTCATAAGAACCGACGGTGACAAATACTTTTAATCGAACACCACCAATATCAATAATAGCGAAAGAAGGATCTTTCTTAAACAAAATTCCTGAAAGTGAATCAATCATGTTAATTAAATTTATTTTGATGTATATAACAAAGTGCGATTGCCAAAGCATCAGATGCATCGGTAGGAATATTTCCTTCCGGTAATTTTAATAGTTTACAAATCATATAATTCACCTGTTCCTTAGATGCAGCGCCATTTCCAACAACAGACATTTTCACCTTCCGGGGAGCATACTCAATACAAGGGATACCCATGTGAGCACCAACTAAAAGAAGTGTTCCCCTTGCTTGGCCCAATGCCATGGCAGATTTAATGTTCTTGTGGTAAAATGTATCTTCAATAGTAAGAACTTCAGGGGAATAAGATTTCAATATCTCCATACCTTTTTTATACAAATAGTTTAATCTCTCCGGAAGTAGCATTTTTCTAGGAGGCCGTAAAACACCATTATCAATATGATATACATTATTTTTTCCATCTGACTCAATAACTCCAAACCCCGTTGCGCTTAACCCGGGATCAAAACCAATTACTCTCATCAACTCATACCCAAATAAAATGTTTCAAAATAAAAAATGTACTAATTTAAAGATTTATCATCTAAGTCAACATTAGCATATACATTCTTTATATCTTCATTGTCATCCAAAGCCTCCAATAAAGACAAGACTTTAGGAACATCATCTCCTTCCACTTTTTGTAGATTATTTGGAACCATTTCTACCTCAGCTGATCTGACCTTATACCCATTATTTTCAAGTACATCTCTTACATCAATCAGAACATTTGGTTCAGTGGAAATGATATAATTTTTTTCATCTATATCTAAATCCTCTGCACCAGATTCCAAAGCTATATCCATGACAGTCTCCTCATCTCCTGCAGATAAATCAAGAATAATCTGTCCTTTCTTATTAAACATCCAAGACACACTACCGTTTTCACCCAAATTTCCACCATGTTTTGTCATAAGATGACGTATATCTGCAACCGTCCTGTTTTTATTGTCTGTCAGTACTTCCATTAAAATAGCAACACCCCCTGGCGCATAGCCTTCGTACACTGCTTCCTCGTAGCTAGTTCCGGGAAGGTCACCGGTTCCTTTTTTAATGGCACGTTTTATATTGTCCTGAGGCATATTAGCAGATTTAGCCTTTAGAATTGCCTGTCTCAATCGAGGATTTGATGATTCGTCCCCACCACCATTCTTTGCAGCTACAGTTATCTCCTTAATGAGGGTTGTGAATATTTTTCCACGTTTCGCATCCAGTGCTCCTTTTTTCCGTTTGATGGTTGACCATTTACTATGTCCAGACATTATTTCCCTTAAATTTACCGGAAAAATTTACGGTATTACTGGGCCCTTCTCAAATTTGTTTCCACTAAAAAAAAGGGGCTGCTCCCTTTGGGACAGCCCCTTTTTAATTAATCCGAAAACCCGAATATTATTTCATTAGCATAACTTTTTTCATATCGGTGAATTCACCGGAAGTCAGGCGATACAAATAAATTCCAGAGGGTACCTGTCTGTCGGCATTATCTTTTCCATTCCAGATAACTGAATAATGATTCGGTGTCAGGTAACCGGAGATAAGAGACTTAATTTCCCTCCCCATCATGTCATATACAATGAGAGATGTTAATCCTCCTGTTTCCACACTGTAATTTATAGTTGTGCTAGGATTGAACGGATTTGGGTAACTCCCTTGAAGACCAAATATAACAGGTTCAACACTGATTTCAGATTTAACCAATGTAAATTCTGCATTTACAATATTTGGAATTAAGAAATGACCGGAACCCGAAAGTTCAAAAATATCTCCTGCTGCAGACGTCAGAATCCATTTGGAATTACCTGCAATATGATATGAAACATTGAGTTCACCAAAAGGATTCATCACCGTAATATTCCCAGTTGATCCTGTATAAATTAGGTTGTCGCTGTACCGAACATCAAAGGCACCTGCTGGAGGAACCGGAGGCAAACTGTAACTGAGCTTTTCAGCTTCAGGAACTATTGCATCAAAATAGAGTGCTTTTCCATTAAACGAAATGGAGCTCGCATTCTTAAGGCGATTGACAAATTCACCACTCCTGGCAGCAGCTCCACCTATGACAACATCACCGGTAGCCGTTGTACGAATCCAATATCCTTGTCCAGGGACAAGCTCAGTTGAAGATTCATATCCAGTTCCAAACCCATATAGCGTGTTTGCTACAACTATTCCGTCAGGGTCACTTATAGTTCCGACACCCATAGATTCAGATCCACCAGAAATCAAATTCCATCCTGCGGCTAATGTTACAGGAATTTCACTAACACTTCCACCTGTAACCATATTTTCTCCCTCAGCATCAAATCGCAACCAATATCCTTCCCCTAGTTCAAGATTTTCTGCGGATACATATCCTGCATCAAAGGCATATAAAGTATTACTTATTGAATTTGGAAAGACCTGAGAATAAGAATTGTCTTCAGTTCCAACTGGCAATCCAACTAAATTCCAATTCGCCTGATTGCTGATTGAAACATCAACATCTCCTCCAGAAAACCAATCACCTGGATACTCGGGCTCTGAATTTTCAGTGAACTCTGCGGAACCTCCATACACCCGATTTTTGTGATCTGCTCCTAACATATCTCCAATTTCATTAAAATACCAATCGGGCATCTGAAACACATAGTTTACTGCATCACTGGTTGCCCATTGAGCGGTATGAGGAAATTGTTCCTCAGGGCTACACCAACCACTGGGAGTATCACATTCTTCTCCTCCCGCCCAATCAGTTTCATCAGGAGTATTTGAGGCGTTTAATGGATTCCACCATGTAGCACCATTATCCGTAGATTTAAATATCAAGATATCAGCACTCCATTGGGGATACCAGATGTATGGTTCCTCACAATCATCCGGGTCCTCAGGATCATAGTCTTCAACAGGCCCTCTAATTCCCATATCACTTACAACCCAAACAAGATTCGGATCCTCAGGATCAAAAGAAAGCTGTGCCTGTGTTGACCAAATATAACTGTTCCCAGTAGGATCTCCTACAAACCAGGTAGCGCTTCCTGTCATTACCTTCGAATAATTCCATCCGGTAGGAGTATTCACAAATCCAGGGTTATCAAGGTTATCTTTATCAATGGTAAAATGATAATATCCAGCACCAACTTCGCTATAATCTCCCGAAAAATAATAACAAAAAGAATCATCACAGGGAAGTATTTCCATCGTAATATGAGGATTCCCTTCACTGTCCAACTTCATATCAAATTCATAATAACTCC
>CAYSQB010000050.1:8545-11788 GCA_964433085.1 uncultured bacterium | reverse complement strand
ACCCCGGACCAACGGATTATGAGTCCGCTGCTCTAACCACTGAGCTAAGGGCCCTGAAACAAGTGGTAAATTAAAGTTTATTCTCGATAAAATGACGATGAAATTACAAAAATTACCGGGAAATAAAGTAGAATATTGTAAACTCCATTTTTGATGTAATATAGAATGTGACCATGTCTTTGTAAAAAAGTTAGGATTAGGTAAATTTTAGCTTTTCATTAACAAAAAATGGTATTTAAAACTTAAGATACAGTTATGGGTCGTGAAATTGGTGATAGAGAGTATACAGCGACAGATTATGAGCAATTTAATCGTCGCATTCATGATCAAGTCGATATTTTAAAAAAAGTTATTGCCCGTCCTAAGTTCGGTCAGAGTGAAACCTATATTGGTGCCGAACTCGAATTATACTTAATGAACGAACAGAGTGATGTTAGCCCTGTTAATCTCCAATTGCTGGAAATGTTGCAGGATGATCAATTTCAACCAGAATTAAATCAATTCAATTTGGAACTCAATCTAACACCGGTAAAAGCCGAGGGTGACCCATTCAGTCAACTTGCTCAAGAAATGCGTACTAAATTTGATTTTTTATGGTCAGTTGCTGAAAAGATAAGAACACGACCACTTGCAGTTGGAATTTTGCCTACACTTCAGGAGAAACATCTTTCCAATGAATATGTAACGGATTTGGGACGCTATCGAGTTCTCTGCCGGGAATTGCTCAAGCAACGCGGGGAGCCATTCCATATCAAGATTGATGGTAGAGAAGAGTCTGTGGATTTTTTCACATCAGAAGTGTGTGCTGAAGGGGCAAATACTTCGTTCCAAGTACACTTAATGACAGATAAAGATAAGTTTGCCAATACTTTTAATGCTGCGCAAATGACCATGCCTATGGCAATTGCTGTAGGGGCAAATTCAGGCGTATTTCTGGGTAAATGTTTATGGGATGAAACCCGGGTGGTTCTGTTTAAACAATCTATTGATAATCGTATGCCTGATATATCAGGATGGAGGCAACCCTCACGAGTTACTTTTGGTCATGGCTGGGTAAGAAACGGTGCTTGGGAGTTGTTTTCTGAAACAGTTAATTTGTATGAACCTATCATTCCCCAGATATTCGATGAGAATCCTCATGGTATTCGTGAGGAGGAAACTCCTGAACTAGCCGAACTTAATCTGCATATGGGAACGACCTGGCCATGGAACCGTGCCATATATTCAAATGCACTTAAAGGCCATTTGAGAATTGAGTTTAGAGCACTTCCTGCAGGTCCCACAGCCCTTGATATGGTGGCAAATGCAGCATTTTCAATAGGAATGGCAGTGGGGCTTGAAGAAAGGATTGATGAATATATGTCGAGATTCCCCTTTCGTTTTGCAGAATATAATTTTTATCGAGCAGCGAAACGTGGTTTGAAAGCAACCATCTTATGGCCACAGAACTATCAGAATAAACCGGTTGAAGTACCAATAAAAAATGTGATTGATGAGATGCTGCAGGTTGCAAACGATGGCCTCAGTCAATTAGGGGTTGAACTCGCTGAGCGAACTAAGTATCTCAATATCATTCAACGGCGCCTTGCTCTTGGAGTGACTGGTGCTACATGGACACAGGAAACCTTAAGATATCTAAGAAAATCAATGAGTAATGATAAAGCCTGTGCAAAATTACTTGATATGTATTTTGAAAACCAAATGGAGGGCCGACCTGTCAGCGAGTGGGAATGTTGCTGGAAATAATTTAATTTCAATATCAGGTTTCTTATAGTAATCAGGCGATATAAATAATTGTAGGAGTAAACAAAAAATGACTAAATATATAAAATATTATATTATACCCTTTCTGTCGTTATCTGTATTAATAGGAATATTTCTTGGTGGCCATTGGATGTGGCTGGGGCTTGCTGTGTTATTTTTGGTAGTAATCGGAGGAGATGCCGTCTTGGGTGAGGATGCATCACGTCCGGAATATAGTCACACCTTGCTTATAGAACTCCCCTTGCATTTAGCATTGCCCTTGATTATAATCTTGTTTTTGAGTTTTGCATGGGCAATGGGAAGTACAAATACGGATTTTCTACATATTGGGGAATTATTGTCAGGATTATTTTCCTACGATTTTTTTGTAGCAAGAGACAGTAATATGTGGTCTGATTATTTGGGTGCTGTACTTGGTGTTGGATTCATAGTAGCGGGATACGGTACCAACGTAGGTCATGAACTTACTCATCGTATTAAAGCCAGGGTTTCCATGCTGGAAGGAAGATGGCTTTTGTCAGCAAGTTGCAATGCAGATTTTGCCATTGAACATGTGTACGGCCATCATGTAACTGTTGGAACGGATGAGGACCCTGCAACAGCTCGTAAAGGAGAAAATGTATATACTTTTTTTATACGATCAACTGTATTTGGACATATAAGTGCTTGGAAACATGAACTTAAGAGACTCCGGAAAAAAAAATTCAGAGTTTTTTCTTTTAGAAACAGGATGGTGACAGGCTATATAATGTCATTATTTTGGTGTATTATATTTTTCAGTGCAGGAGGTTGGCTCGGAGTAACATTATTTTTTAGCCAAGCGTTCTTTGCAAAATTTATCCTTGAAATTGTGAATTATATGGAACATTATGGCCTTGTTCGAAGTGCTGAAAAATCGATTGGACCGGAGCATTCGTGGAACACAAACAAGAGAATGAGTACCATGGTACTTTTTTCTTTAACAAGACATTCCGCACATCACGAAAAGCCAAAAATAAAATTTTGGGAATTGGATCCATACGAAAATGCACCTCAAATGCCCTACGGATATCTTACCACTTTAGTTATTTGTCTTATACCGCCTTTATGGTACCGCATCATTAATCCAGGCTTAAAAAAATGGGAACAGAAGTATTCAATCGCATAACTACTGTGAATACCAAGAATTCTGGTGTCTACCAGCTACGAATAAGGGTTAAGGAAACCTGTTCTATCTCCATCGGAAAACTGGGAACCTTTACTTTTCCCAAAGGACAGTATATATATTCCTACTCATTCTTAGTTAGATAATTTTTCATTGTTTTATTTGAGGTATGGGCATATTATATTTTCAAAATATGATATTATTATTTATATCCTTTTTAGGAGTACATAATATTGTCTGCTCAGATGAAACGGAATACTATGTAAACGGAAACATAAAATTTTGTTTTCTTGAACAAAGTGGTACTTTATCCGGTCATGCTCTTCCCAAAGGAA
>CAYSQB010000050.1:0-8445 GCA_964433085.1 uncultured bacterium | reverse complement strand
TTTGTTTGCAGGTATTCATAGCAAAACTGGCCAAACGAGTTTCTATGAGAATGGCCAACTCAGATATTGTGAACTTTCGGAAAATATAACTATTGAAGGGGAATTATTAAGGAAAAAAGAAGCAGTCAGATTCAATTCTGATGGGGCAATGATCATTAAGTGATAAATTATATGTTTAATCCTAAAGTTCTTCATCTGATAGAATATTGGGACATACTTCCTCATCAATCTTCTTTTTCAACACTTAATTTATATCACCCAATTTGTTTCAAAGAGGGAATATGTATCACACAGAAGCATTTCTAGTGTTGGAATAGAATCAATTTGCAATACATAGATAATAAAATACTCTCCGGATTTAAGTATTATCATTGCAAATAAAATAGTTTACTCTACTATAATAATTAATTGAAATATATTTTTAATTTATCATAAGATAATCAAGCCTCTACCATGGTAAAAAATCAGATCAGTTTAACCTTATTGTTCATAGTATCACTATCTTGTGATTCTGGTCATTATACCCGAACATATCATTTACCTAAGAAAAAAGTAAATACTCTCCCACCTTCAACTGTAGAAAGGGTAACTGAATTTTCAAGATATACATGGGAAAAACCGAGTTCATGGATACACGCTGAAGGTTCATCAATGAGATTGGCAAGTTTTGAGATACCCTTCTCCACCGGATCTGGAGATTTATCGATCATGGAATTAGGCGGAAACGGGGGAGGCCTCGAAGCCAATGTTAACCGATGGCGGGGACAGATAGACCTCGATCCCTTAACCAAGTTGGAGATTGAAAATGAAGCTGGAAGTGGAGTGAGTCAAATCGGAAATTATCAATTATTCCAGCTGATCAATTTTGAAAAAAAAGAATCTGCTTTTCTTGCAGCTGTTTTCCCCCTTGAGTCTAAGACCTTATTCATTAAACTAACTGCCAGTGCAGATGGTATATTGGAAATAGAAAAAGATTTTAAAGATTTCTGTTCATCCATTAAATTTGAAAATAGCAAGCAATGAAACAGTTCATTAAAATAGTGAGTAATCCCAAGATATTTGTTTATACGATAATTTGGCTTATGGTACTGGTTGTTGTTGGTACCTTAGCCCAGAGGGATATAGGGCTTTATGCATCTCAGCAAAAATATTTTTCGGCTAACATTACTTGGTTGGGAGATATCATTCCTGTTCCTGGTGGTAGAATTACCATGGTTATTATGCTGGTAAATCTCACGTTTATGGTATTATTTAAACATAATCTATGGAAAATAAAAAAAATTGGCGTTCTTATTGTGCATATTGGAGCACTTCTCCTTCTTATAGGTGGAGGGCTCACAGCAATATTCAGTTCAGAGGGAAACATGGTAATTGAAGAAGGGGCTCAATCAAATCATGTGGATGACTATCATGATATGGAGCTGACTATTATTAATACTTCAAATGAGAGCCTAGATGAATACACAGTTTTTGATCAGCCCATACTGGGAAAGGGAAATATTTTATCCCATGAAAACCTAAATTTTAATATTGAAATTATAAACTATTTTAGAAATTGCGAACCCTTAAAGCGTACTGCACCAGCAGGAATCCAATATAAGGGTATGTTGAAAAATTTTATATTGAGTGAGCTAAAGAATGAAAAAGAAAACAACCAAAATCGTCCCGGGATTACCTATAGGATTACAAATTCCAGATCCAGTAACGATGGGATTTATGGTATCTTCTTGGGACAATCTGTGACACAAACTGCGAACATAAATAATCAAAAATATGAATTTATCTTTCGGAGAAAACGAACATACCTTCCTTTTGCAATTGAATTATTGGATTTCAAAAAAGTAATGCATGCTGGAACTGGTATAGCAAAAAGTTATAGTTCGGAAGTCAACCTGATTGAAAATGGAGTTCCTAGAAGAGTTTTAATTGAGATGAATGAACCCTTGCGTCATAAAGGCTATACCTTTTTTCAAGCGTCTTTTATTGAGGGTATCGAAGGAGACACAACAGTGCTAGCAGCTGTAAAAAATTATGGAAGATTATTTCCCTATATTTCAAGTATTATTATGAGTATCGGACTGCTTCTACATTTATTTAGAAGTATGCCGAAGCTTTTACAAAAAAATACTAGGGATAGTTCATGATGATATTCTGTTTAAGATTATTCATTTCTATTTTTATTCTTCTTCCCTTATTGTATGGTAGAAATTTTGATGAAAGAGATTTTCCTATCCAAGATGAAGGCCGCGTCAAACCGTTGGATACCTTTTCCCGAAACCAGTTATTGGCACTATACGGCAAACGGTCTGTGAAACATGAAAAATTGTCTGCAATTGACTGGTTGTTTGAACTGATACTCAATCCTGAAAAAGGAGGAAGGGAAAAGGTATTTAATATTCGGAATCCTGAAGTTACTTCCAGCCTGAGATTGGAATGGACCAATGATCATAAATATAGTTTTATTGAAGTGTTTCCAGGACTCATGGAACAAGTGGAATTAATTAGTGTAATCCACAAAAAATCTGATGAATCTCGTACTATTTTTGAACAACAGCTTCTGGAAATATACTTCAATGCAACTCGCTTCAAAGAAATTACTTATAGTCTGAGTTGTCTGGTACCTATTATTGAAATCAATGATCCTATCCTGGCAGAAAAACTGAATACATCACCTGGTAAAGCGGTCAGTTACGCACATCTTACAAAACAGTTCCAAACTCTATCAGAAATGTTCCATAATAATATGAATAAGCCAGAAGATAAGTGGTCAGAACCTGATAAAGAGCTTAATAGGATTCTTTTAATACTCCAACACACCAGTTCCGAGGATTTTGCAAAAGCACTGAAATTAATTCCTCCGTCTACTCTTGATGAGACCGGAACTTGGCTTTCTCCCTGGGAGTTAATGGATGGCAGACCCCGTGAACCCTACCAAGATAAAATCCTCAATGCTCTGGAAAAATATCTAACTGGACGAGCTTTGGGTGATGAAAACAAAATGATGTCATCGTTGATAGACTATGAGGCAGGAATTGCATCCATTACCACAGGAAAACCAGATATCAATTTGCTAAAAAAAGAAACTTGGATGAATAAAGCAAATCTCTTTTATATCAGTGTAGCATTTTATCTATTAGCATTTATTTTTCTTGGATTAAGCTGGATGTTTCATCAACCCAAATATTTTCAGATGATTTCCTCGGGTTTACTTGGTACGGGGCTTTTGTATCATATCTATGGCATTTACTTGAGAATGGTCATTATGGGACGCCCACCAGTGTCCACTTTATATGAATCCGTTATCTTTGTGGGATTTGTCACTGTGGTCTGTTCGGTTATACTGGAATATTTTCGCAGAGATGGTCTGGGCTTATTTACCGGAGCAGTAAGTGGAGCTGTTTTTCATTATATTGGTTTTGGTTATGCTTCAGATGGAGATACTCTGGGGATGCTGGTAGCGGTTCTTAATTCAAATTTTTGGTTGGCAACCCATGTTACTACCATTACATTTGGTTATGGAGTAACAGTGGTTGCTGGATTTATCGGGCATCTGTACCTCATACAAATGATACGGAACCCTGAAAATAAGACTCTGTTAAAAAGTATCAATAAAAATATGTTCGGAATCACCCTCATCGCTCTTTTCTTTACTCTCTTTGGAACTATTCTGGGAGGGATTTGGGCAGATCAGTCCTGGGGCCGGTTCTGGGGATGGGATCCCAAGGAAAATGGAGCTCTTCTGATTGTTATGTGGCATATAATGATGATTCATCTGCGTCTCACTGCCAAGGTAAAACCGGAAGGTTTTGCACTTGGTTTGATAATAAATAATATTGTAGTAATGATGGCTTGGTTTGGTGTGAATCTATTGAATGTGGGTCTCCATAGCTATGGTTTTACTAGTGGTATTGCTTGGAATTTAGCTATGTTTACTTCCTTTGAATTGGCAACTGGCTTTGGGACATATTATTGGGCAAAACTCAAAAAGAAAAGTTTGGCACAGCCAGTGATAATAAATTAAATTTTCAATTTTGTAGTACGAACGATTTTATATTTTTCTTTATTTTAATGTAATTTAATCCAAATATTGAGTTTTTGTTATAAGATGTCAAAAATATTTTTTCTAATTCCATTTCTTTCCGGTTTAATTTTTGGGCATATTAAACCTCCAGATGGTCTGAGGGAGTATTCCCCCAGTGTGTGGGCATTAAAGGGCGGTAAGGTTCATGTTGAACCGGGGAAAGTCAAAGAGGGTGTCACTATTATCATTCGGGATGGTTTGATTGAAAAGGTTGGGATAAATATCAAAATACCCAAAGATGCTTCGGTTTTGGATATGGCCGGAAAAACAATTTATCCTGGTTTCATTGATAGTTGGGTGGAATTCCCTGCAAAAAAAGAAACAATATCTCACCACGATTCCCATTGGAATAGTAAGGTCCATTCAAGAAAAGACATGTCCCAGCTTTATCAACCGGATGAAAAGAATATAAAATTCTTACAAAAACTAGGTTTTACCAGTGCTCATATCGTTGCTGATTCCGGTGTCTTTCAGGGACAGACGGCTGTGATTCAATTGGATAAAGAAGGGACTGTCCTTAAATCCAAGGTTGCCCAAAATATTGCCTATGAAGTGGATGGCTGGGGAAGTAAAAAATATCCCAATTCCCTTTTAGGTGTTCTGGCTCTTATCCGGCAGACATTCATAGATGCGGACTGGTACAGAAGGTCCATGGAGCAAACAGACATCTATCCTCAGTTCAATGAGCCTCTGGAGCAGAACCGAGATTTAGCCATTTTAGGTGACTGGATTCAATTAAAAAACCCCTTCCTGTTTGAGACCAATCAGGAATTGGCAGCTTTACGATCATTCAATCTTGCAAACGAGTTTAAGCTGAACTGCTGGATTAAAGGAAGCGGTTATGAATATCGGAGAATAAAAGAAATTGCTTCAGTCAAGCCGTTTATCATTTTACCACTGGATTTTCCGGTTACACCTGATATTTCAGATCCAAACCAAGCACTAAGTTACAGCACGGCAGAACTGAAACACTGGGCAATGGCTCCTGATAATCCTGCAGAATTGGTGAAACATGAGATACCGTTTGGAATCACATCTCATGGCTTGGAAGAGAAGGAATTTCGAAAAAATTTAAGGCGAACTGTTGAACGAAGTCTTTCAGAATCTGATGCTTTATCTGCTTTGACCACCATTCCCGCTGAATACATGAGCTTAGGAAATCATTTAGGGAAAATTAAAAAAGGATACTTGGCAAACCTTACTGTCGTTAAGGGGAATATCTTCAAGAAGAATTCTGAAATTATTTCAACCTGGATTGGAGGAGTGGAATATCCTGTAAAATCCAAATATGATGTAACTATATCCGGGAAATGGAAATTAGTTATTGGGAAAAAATCATATCAACTTGAACTGAAGAAAAAAGGAGGCAGTTACAGCGGTACAATTTTTCAGGATTCCACCAAATATAAACTATCCAAATTGAAGGTTGCCGGGCGTTTTATCAGTTGGATGATAACATGGGACTCTACATCTGCACCAAGCCGATTCACCGGTTATATTTTTGAAAACAAAATGGAAAGCACTGTCAATGATCTCCGGCTTAGTTGGGAAGCAGTCAAAACAGGAGAATTGGAAGAAAAAGAAAAAAAGAAATCCCCCGAAACACGGACTGAACTATCTGTTTTTTATCCGGAAGGTGCATATGGTTGGGAGAACCCATCGTTGAAAGACAAAGTAGTTTTGGTTAAAAATGCCACCATTTGGACTAGTGGAAAACAAGGTATTTTGAAAGGGCATGATATTTTGTTTAAGAATGGGAAAGTAAAACAAATTTCTAAGGGAATCAATCCTACCAGAAAAGCACTGGTTTTGGACGGGACAGGAAAACATATCACCCCGGGATTGATCGACTGCCATTCTCATTCAGCCGCATTTTCTATAAATGAAGGGACTCAATCCATCACCGCTGAAGTACGAATTCAGGATGTACTCAATAGCGATGATATTGCCATTTACCGTGAACTGGCAGGAGGATTAACCATAGCAAATATCCTTCACGGTTCAGCCAATACAATCGGTGGTCAAAATGCAGTTATCAAATTACGTTGGGGAGGATTACCGGATGACCTACTCTATTCTAATGCAGTCAAAGGAATCAAATTTGCTTTGGGTGAAAATGTCAAACAGTCCAATTGGGGAGATGACAATACAACCCGTTATCCTCAAACTCGAATGGGGGTCGAACAAATTCTTCGAGATGCTTTTTCTTCAGCGGTGGAGTATAAAAACGAATGGCATGATTACAATAATAATCCCAAACAATGGAAGAAAAAAGTTCCGCCCAGACGAGACTTGGAGTTGGAAGCTCTGGTAGAAATTTTGGATGGGAAACGACAGATTCATTGTCACTCCTACCGTCAGGATGAAATTTTAATGCTCACAAGAGTAGCTGAAGATTTTGGTTTTACAGTTGGAACATTCCAGCATGTTTTAGAGGGATATAAAGTTGCAGATCGGATTAAACAGCATGGTGCCAATGCGTCCACATTTACCGATTGGTGGGCTTATAAATACGAAGTGATTGATGCTATTCCTTACAATGGAGCTCTCATGACAGATGTAGGTGTCAATGTGTCTTTCAATTCTGATTCAGGAGAATTAGCAAGGCGAATGAATACTGAAGCTGCCAAAGGTGTTAAATATGGTGGATTATCTGAAGAAGATGCGTTAAAAATGATTACGTTGAATCCTGCTACTCAGTTAGGAATAGATCAATGGGTGGGTTCTTTGGAAATAGGAAAAGATGCAGATTTTGTCATTTGGAGTGACCATCCTCTATCATCTACTGCAATCTGTGAGCAGACTTGGATAGATGGCATTCAATATTTCTCTCTGGAACAGGATAAACAGTTTCAGAAAAGAGATAGAGTTTTTCGAAAAAAGTTGATAAACAAAATTTTATCGGTTGGAGATGAACAAAATAAAAAGGAATGGAAACACCACGAGGAAGAATCATTAAAACATTTTCATTGTCAGGAGGAATTTTGAAACTCATAGCTGGTCTTATTATTCTGCTGCATATTCTGCTCTCATCTGACCAGATTCCAGCTTCTAAACAAGATCATCCCATTTTAATTCAGGGTGGAACCATCCATACCGTGTCACATGGCAGTTTAGAGAAAACAGATTTACTAATTAAAAATGGAAAAATTGTCTCTATCGGTGTAAACCTTTTTTACCCTCCTGAAACAGAACTGATTGATGTAACCGGTCAACATGTTTTTCCTGGTCTGATTTCGGCAGGTTCCACCCTTGGCCTTCAGGAAATTGGTGCAGTTCGAGCCACAAAAGATTATGCAGAAGTTGGAGATTTGAACCCCAATGTCCGAGCCAATGTGAGCTATAATCCAGATTCTGAACTCATTCCTGTTACACGGTCGAATGGAATCCTTTTGGCCCTTTCCGTCCCTCGGTCTGGTATGATTTCAGGAATCTCATCACTCATGATTCTGGATGGCTGGACTTGGGAAGATGCCACCTTAAAACATCCTGTTGGACTTCATTTATTCTGGCCATCCATGAACGAACCCAAACCTCACAGCGGAAAAAAGAAGAAAAAAAAGGATTCAGATTTCAGACTAAAATCCATACAAAAAATAGATGATTTGGTTCATGAAGCCCGTGCTTATCTACAGCTTAAAGAAACCAATAGTCAGTCCTTTAAACATAATTTGCGAATGGAAGGGATGCTGCCTGTTATAAAGGGTGAAATCCCTTTATTCATTCATGCAAATGAAGTCAGACAGATTAAAGCGGCTGTGTATTGGAGCAACAGACATAATTTTAAAATGATCTTAGTTGGTGGGAAAGATTCTTGGCGTGTTACACGGTTACTGAAAGAAAAAGATATTTCGGTGATATATACTCATGTTCATTCTCTTCCCATGCGACGTTTTGAAAAATATGATCAACCCTTCATCACTCCATTGCAGTTATTTGAAGCGGGAGTGAAGTTTTGCATTTCCAACAGCGAATCACCGTTTCAAACACCTCATATCAGGAATCTTCCTTATTACGCAGCAAAAGCATCTTCTTACGGTCTTCCTCATGAAGAAGCCCTGCGATCTATCACACTTTCACCCGCAGAGATTCTTAGTGTTGCAGAAAATGTAGGTTCTTTAGACATAGGGAAAGATGCCACATTTTTTATTTCAGATGGAGATGTTCTGGATGTCCGCACACAAGTGAATATGGCTTTTATTCAAGGAAGACGAATAGATTTATCAGACAGGCATAAAATGCTTTATTCAAAATACAGGAATAAATATCAGCAAAAGGGATTAATAAAATAATTAACACTGCTTCTATTAGCAATAAAAAACCCTCTCTTCACGACGGAAGAAAGGGTTAGCTTTTAAAGCGGG
>CAYSQB010000049.1:0-11961 GCA_964433085.1 uncultured bacterium | reverse complement strand
GAGGCCTGGATTAATAACCCTACAATGGTGGCGTACTGGCAAAAAGGAAGCAAACCTTTTGATAAATATGATTCTTATATCCCTAGTATGAAAGACTTCCCACTACAAAAAGCACTTGTTCAGGGATTAATGAGTAAAGAAAAATGGGATAGCGGTATTGGAGATATATATAGAGTCTTAGCAAATGATTTTCAATATGGAGACCCATATAATCTTGTGGTATTTGCTGGTAACCACGATATGCAAAGAATATATTCTCAACTAAACGAAAATATGGATCTTTATAAAATTGCGATGTCCTTTATTTTGACCACAAGGGGTATTCCGCAAATATACTATGGCACAGAAATATCAATGACCAGTACAGAAGATCATGGCGAACTGAGAAAAGACTTTCCCGGAGGATGGCCGGGGGATAAAATGGATGCTTTCAATGGAATTAGGTTGAGTAATGATCAAAGGGAGGCTCAAAATTTCATGAGGGAATTACTTAACTGGCGTAAATCAAGTTCAGCCATTGGTAAAGGAAGTTTGGTGCACTACCCAGTGAAAAATGGAGTATATGTTTATTTTAGATCGTATGAGGATGATCTTGTAATGGTAATGATAAATAACAATAAAAGATCAAGGAAAATCGATCCTAATCGCTTCAATGAGGTTATATCTGAAAAAAAACAAGGAATAAGTGTTTTGGATAATAAAGTATACGATCTTACAACTAAAATTAATCTTCCCGGTAAAGGTGCTCTTATCCTTAAGGTTAACTAATAAAATTTATGAAGCGTTTTAATAAAAAAAATTTCTTCCGGTTATTCCTGAATCAGCAATTGATCGCAATCATTTTTACAATTATTTTCATTTCATGTAATAAAAAAAATGAACCGGAATTGGCACAGATTGATGGTGACATTATTACTCTCAATACATACCTTCCTCGGTATCAAACTTTTCTGTCAAAAAAGCATCAAGCTGATAATCTATCGAATCGCTATGATCTATTGAATTTGTTAATTGATGAAGCAATTATAATGGAATATGCTGAGGAAAAAGGAATTTCAGAAAAGATAGAAAAATCGCCCCAGATGGAAAAAGATAAAAACCAACTTCTACTGAACACATTTTATAAACAAGAGATTGATCCTCAACTAATAGCAGGGGAAACCGAATTGAGAAGAATGTATACCTGGTCTAAATCTTCAATTCATGTTAGGCATCTTTTTTCAAGAACTAGAGAAGGAATATTAGAAATCAAGGAACAATTGGATTTAGGCCGTTCCTGGGAAAAGCTTGCTTCCAACTGCTTCACAGATTCTCTACTTTCATCCAATGGTGGTGACCTGGGATTTAGAGATTTGGGGGATCTCGATCCAGCATTTGAACAGGTTGCTTTTCAATTAAATGATGGGGAAATTTCTCCACCAGTTATGACAGGAGATGGATACAGCATTATCCAGCTTCTGGAAAGAGAAAACGATCCATTTCTTATTGAAAATGAATATTTACATATGAAAGACCGATTAGACATAATCGCCAGAACCTATAAAAAACGTCCTGCTGTCCGGGAATATACTGATTGGATTTACAATCAATTAGGGCTTGTATTTAATCACGAAAATCTATTACAACTACTCCCTGAAATTAAATTATTAAAAAGTGAGCCTGGAGAGATACAATCTGTTTTGCCTAATCTACCTATTGTAAAATCATTGTCACTGAATATATATTGGACATCTGCAGATATTCTGAAAAAATGTAGAACCTTATCACAGGGAAAAATCGCTCGAATCAATTCAATTGAGAATGCAAAATCTATCATATCGGGTTTATGGATCAGGGAAGTACTTCTCAAAAAAGCGGTTGAAGCAAATCTACAACATGATGAGTATTTTATAAAACAGGTTGATGAATTACAAAAGCATCATACTGTTCAAAATATATTTTATGGAATTAAGAGCCCTGATACTGAATATAATGATCACTCCTCTAGATTAAATGCATTTCAGGATTTCATTGGTAGCCTGAGAAAAAAAAGTGACATCACTATTGACAGCACAATGATGAAATCCTTTATCCTTGAAAAGAGAATGCACATATGAGGGTACTTGCATTAATCACCGTAACAACAGGGCTGGTTTTAGGAGGAACCACAGGAAAATTAACCGGTACTGTAAAATATAAAAATGATAATACCCCTCTGGTAGGATGTAATATCGTCATCCTGAATACAGATCTGGGCACTGCATCGGATCCTTCTGGTGAATTTACCATTTTAAATATTCCTCCCGGTATCTATTCAGTGAAGGCTATGATGATTGGACACCAATCTGTAACTATAACACAAATTCCCATTTCAGTTGACAAAACATTCAGACTGAATTTTTCTATGGATATCCAGATCGTTGAAGGTCAAGAAATCATAGTGGTAGCAGACCGTGAGGCAATCCAATTTGATAGAACAAATTCAGAAGCGAGAGTAACATCTGAAATATTGGAAACCATGCCCCTTACCGAAGTAAGTGATGTAATTAAACTTCAGGGAGGGATCACACAGGATGAAGGTGGCGGCATTCATATTCGTGGAGGCCGAGGAAGTGAGATAGTCTATATGGTCGACGGGATGTCCATGACAGATGTTTATGATGGTGGAATTTCTGTTACAGTTGAAAACGATAACATCCAGGAGTTACAGATTATCAGCGGAAATTTTAATGCTGAATATGGAAAGGCAATGAGTGGAGTTATCAATATGGTCACTAAGGACGGAGGAAATACATTTGAGGGTTCATTGAATTATTATTCCGGGGATCATGTGAGCTTTGATCCTGTTTTTCGAAGTCTGGATACATACTCACCATTCAATGATATAAATATTGCCGGATCATTGAGCGGACCTATATTTGATGATAGGATAACATTTTATAGCTCCGGACGCTTATACCAATCAGATGGATGGCTAAATGGACTTAATACATTTACTATGTATGGCGATACATTGTTCATTGATGAAAATAAGAATCGTGTTAGAGATATAGCTGAACCCTACCATGATGAAAACAATAGTGGTCAATATGAAGATGGAGAATTTTATGTTGACCTTAATGAAAATAACAGCTGGGATGCTGCCGAACCTACGTTACAACCAGAGATCAGGCCAATGAACTGGGTAGATAAATGGTCATCACAAAACAAAATAACATTTAAGTTAAATCCAAAGTTCAAAATGAGAATAAAATATATCTTAAGTCATGATGAATATCAGACCTATGATCATCACAGACGTCTTACACTTGGAGGGAAAAATACCCACTTCAATAATGGAGAAATCCTCGGGCTAAATTTTTCCCACTCTATATCTTCAACTTCCTACTACGATTTGAATATATCCCAATCAGGTAAATCATATAAACGGTATGTGTTTGAATCACTGAATGACCCAAGATACCGGATTCCTGATGAATTTTATTTTGCATTCATGGGACAAAATCCTGACCATCCAAATGGACAGTGTGACGAAGGTGAGATTTTTCATGATGAAGATGGAGATAATATATGTGATGTTTCAGGCGGCGAATACGATGAGTGGTACTATGACCAATCTGGTTTTAAATATGGAGAGGCTGTAGTTAATTCGGATTATAATCTGTTGAATTACTATCCCCAACATGCATACGCTCGCTGGGGCTTGGATATGAGCAGGTTTTATAGAGAAACAGTAACAAAGCAAATCAAATTTGATTTCAACAGCCAGGTCAACAAATACAATCTTATCAAAATTGGTATTGAATATCAAATCCACAGCCTTAAACTGGACAGTTATGCTCTTATGGATTCTTCTGAAAATGACCAGATGTTTACATCTGTCATACCAGTATTAGGCGACACAATAGACCTGTCCGGGAATCAGATTAAACAACCTGAAAATCCGCTTCGATTTACAGAAAGTATCCCTTCCTGGGTCACTCATTATCACCCCAATCGCTCTTATTACCTTAATGCTCCAAAAGAATTTTCTGCCTACATTCAAGATAAGATTGAATATGGAGACATGATTGTAAATGTGGGACTGCGTTACGATTATTTTGACCCCAATTCATGGGTACCTATGAACTCTCATGAACCTTATATCCAGAATCCCAGGAATCCGCGTTTAGACTCTCTATCTGTAGAAGAACGGCTGAACATTGACTGGGGTAGTTATTCACATTATAACGTAGATGATGATACTAATGATACAACCTGGGTAAGATACAGTGATTTTGGTGGATTCATTGACAATGAAGGTCTCCAAAAACAAAAAGGCTGGTATAAAAAGACAACTACAAAATCCCAATTTAGTCCTCGACTGGGAATCGCTTATCCTATTTCAGACAGGGGTGTGATCCATTTCAGCTATGGAATGTTTTACCAGATACCGCAGTTTGAACTGTTGTATACCAATCCCGGCTATAAAATGCCGGAAACTAGCGGAAAATTTGGTATTTACGGAGATCCGGACTTGAATCCTCAGAAAACCACCAGCTACGAATTAGGTCTCCAGCAAGAAATAACCCGTGATCTGAAACTGGAAGTGACAGGTTATTTCCGCGATGTACGGAATTGGGTGTCAACGGGAATTCCCATTGATCTTGGGGGCGGTGCATCCTACTTCACATATGTGAACAAGGATTATTCAAATGTACGAGGTGTTATCATTACTGTGGATAAACAATTTGGTAATTATCATGGTTGGCATGTGGATTACACCTTTCAAAATGCTGAAGGGTCTAACTCTAATCCAGACGAAGAATTCGGTTCCATTTTGGATAACAGTGAACCAAGACGATCCATCATCCCCTTGAACTGGGACCAAAGGCATACATTGAATGCGTCCGCCTACACCAGCTTTCGTGGTTGGGGAGGTCATATTCTCATGCAGTATGGCAGTGGATATCCATATACTCCTTTTTACACAAGTTCATCTCTCCAGGGACAAACCCTGGCCAATGTTCTTATCCAAAACAGTCGCCGAAAACAACCAACCATTAATTTTGATTTAAAACTATTCAAGAACATAAAGATTGGAAATTTTGCAAATGGTCGCGTTTATCTCACTATTAATAATTTGTTTGATACAAGAAACGAAATTACTATTTGGGGAGATACAGGAAGATCCAGCGGTACTGCTGAACAGACTCTTGCTGAAGAGAATGATGATGGAAATCCCCTGAGACCCAATACCATATCTGATTATTACAACCATCCTGAGTGGTATTCTAATCCACGGAATATACAACTTGGAGTTCAGATATCATTATGAGAAAGATTACCAAATTAATATATATTATGTGGTTTTCTTTTGCTTTAGGACAATCTGAGGCTAGCCATCATATCCCTTCTGATGAACGTGGTGACCCAAATTACAGGCGTGATACAAACATTGATATCAACAGGGTCAGAGCAACTGTATTTAATTACGGCATTACCGGCAGAACAGGAGCTGATCCATCACAATACCCTTTTGAATGGCCCGTAAACTCAGGGAAAATGTATATTGCAATGACCGCTTTAGCTGTTGGAGCAGAAGTAGCAAATGAAGATTCAACACTCAAGCCTTTGGTAACCATCCCTTTTCGTTCTGATCAAAGTGGAAATTCAAAAGCATGGCAGCCTGTGCCATCATACCTGAATCCCGACTCTGAAAACCTTTCCAAGAGCGATGATGAAGATACCTGGCCGATGGAATGGCCTGACAAAATGGGTGATGAGACTGACCCGGGCTGGTCCGGATCATGGAATGGATACTTTGGCAAAAATCAATTCAACGCTGAGCAGGAAATATACTATAAGATTTCTGATGACCGCAATTTTGAATCAGGAACTACTTACATTCCAGATACCACTGACCTCGACCGACAGGGGGCAGGACTTTTGACAAGTGTACGAATCATGGAATGGAATCAGATTCTTATAGAGGATGTGGTATTTATTCTTCACGAAGTAAAAAATGATGGAACAAAAGACTTAGACAAGGTTGCATTTTCTCTATGGCTTGCTGACCTGGTCGGTGGAGACGGGGACTCATCAGATGATACCCCCGATTTTGACCTTATCTATGATGTGGCCTGGTCAATGGATGCTGATGGAATTGGGAATTTAGCTTTCGGGGGGGATCCCGTGGGGGTGGCTGCTACATCCTTTATTGAAACTCCCGGGAACAATATAGACAGAATTGATAATGATGGGGATGGGGAAAGCAATGGCCCCATAATAACTGAGGAAATGATCACAGGAGAAGAACTTGGAAATGCTATTGATGATAATGGGAATGGACTAATTGATGAAAACATGACCCATGTTCCCTTTGGAAATCAAGTAGGTGTAACTTATTCCGATAAAATAGATAATAATGGTAATGGTGAACCAGGAAGTCCTGTTATAACTGAAGAAATGATAAATGCTGCTTCAGGCAGTTGGTTTATCTGGCCTTCACTTGACTCAATACAGGGAGAAATAATTCATATTATTGATCTTGGTTATGAAGATATCGAAAAAGCATTTTCTGATGGAATTGATAATAATGAAAGTGAAGATTATCCTTTTGGAACAGGTGCAGAATTTGATTCTCCTGTAATTGATAGTTCAATTGTATTAACAGCAGAAAATGACCCACATAAACGATTTACCGTACCAGAAACAGATGTCATTTTATATGATGTAGGTTGGGAAGACCTTGGTTTACGCTATGCTGATGGAATTGATAATGATGGGGATGGTGCTATTGATGAAGGAATTGATGAGGGCATTGATGAGATGATTGATGAATCTCGGGACGACTTTATTGATAATGATTATGATTGGGATTGGACCAATGATGATGTGGGGTTATATGGAGATGGATCAGGAGGAACTAATGCAGGTTCCTATAATCAAAAACCCACATCGGGTTCTAGAACTGGATTCCCAGGAGAACCTAATATTGATAAGACCGATGTATCAGAATCAGATCAAATGGGATTGACATCAGTAGGATATGATCCAGCCGGTTCCATCCCTATAAATACCAGTACAACTATGTGGAATTCGTATATGAAACCAGGAAATTATTGGGATGGCGTAATCGTCTCTCCAGACAATGATCTATTTGTCACATCCGGTTATTTCCCCCTAAAATCAGGACAAACGGAGAGAATTTCCATGGCTATCTGCTTAGGGAATAATCAATCGGACGCCCTGAGAAATAAAACCAATGCCCAAACAGCCTATGATTTTGATTATCGATTTGCTAAATCACCCAATCCTCCAAATGTTACCGTAGTTCCAGGAGACGGGAAAGTGACGCTCTACTGGGATAGTAGCGCTGAAAATTCCTATGATGCATTCATGGATGAGATTGGGGGAGACCCTTATGATTTTGAAGGATATAAAATTTATCGCGCCACGGATTGGGAGTTCAACGATGCCTATAAAATTACCGATGGAGATGGGAATCCCACCTTCTTTAAACCATATGAACAAAACGGACAACCTGCAAGATGGGATAAGATTGACGGAAGAACAGGATGGCATCACTTAGATCTGAACGGTGCACAATTCTATCTTGGAGATGATACAGGACTCCAACATTCGTATGTGGATCATGATGTGGTGAATGGACAAACCTATTATTATGCTGTAGTTGCTTACGATTTTGGAGGAGATGAAACTAATAATATCATCCCCAGTGATTCACCTATGAGGATCAGACTAAACTCTCTAACAGGAGGCCTTGAGATGGGCCCTAACGTGGTAGAAGCCCTCCCTACACAACCTTCTTCAGGATATATCCCAGGTCACATCGAAGATAATTTCATTAACCATATAAGCGGAACATCTACTGGAAGTGTCTTTTATGAAGTAATTAATCCGGCACAAATAATTGATGAACAAAATTATCGCATTACATTTACGGATACTCTTCTGCCTAAGAATCCTGACAATATGCAATCTTATGATACTCTTACAACACAGTTTTGGTATTTAGAAAATATCATAACAGGTGACACTTTGGTAAAACCTGAATTTCTTATTATTGATTCTCTTTATACCTTCGAACCCTTTATCGATTTGGGTAATGGTATTTGGGACGCGGGAGAACCTCTTGTTGATATTGACAATGACGGTGTATGGGATGATGCAGAACAATATGAGGTTATAGATGGAAATATCATTCAATTCACTGATGAAAATGGTAATGGTGTATGGGATGATGCGGAACAATTCACAGACTTGGGTAATGGTATTTGGGATCCAGCTGAAGAGGGTGATACATATTTTGATCTTGATGGAAATGAAATTTGCGGATTAAATGATACTGATGAAAATGGTGATGGGTTTTGTGATGGAGAGGGATGTTCTGATACTAACGGTAACGGAGAATGTGATCCTGATGACTATGTGTATTGGCAACAAATATATGATGGAATTTGCAATTGTCCAGAGCCTTATAACGATTTAAATGACAATGGATTATTTGAACCATTGAATGATTTAAATGGTAATAACCAACCAGATCCTGAAGAAGAGTATATAGACCTAAACGAAAATGGGACATGGGATGCTAGCATACTTGAAACAATCGTTGATACGGTAATTTATTTGAATCCACTCCCTGAACATAACGACTACCTGGTCACAGATGGTTTTCGCGTTCAATTTCAAAATGAAGATAATATCTCCTTTGATGAAGAATCCTCATTTTGGGTTTTGAATACCACAATAAATTCAGATTTAATTTGTGATGATTCTACAGGAATAAATGATTATCATTGCGAGGATCAAGAAGCAGGAGATTTTTGTAATGATGGAAATAATATTTGTATAATTAACAGCAGACTTGACTCTCTTTGGAATTTTGATGTCAGAACGTATGTGAGCAGCCAAGGGCAAGGGGCAGCTCTTCCAAATGATTACAGGATTATATTCCTTGAGGATCAAACATACGAGAGTGAATGTTATTGTTTTTCAAGTGTTGGGGGAGACCCTTGTGCGTTAGACATCCCAACATTATGTCAAACAACTTATTTTTCTTCAAAACCCACCAACTTTAAAATCCAAAAACAAGTGTCCAACCCTGAAAACGAAAATATGATATGGGAAGATATCCCTTTTGCTTTTGGAGATTTTTCCCCATATGATTCCACCGATTTCCTGTCTTATCCTGATGGAGTTTTTAATGCTGACTGGCGAGAACAGGACTGGATTATCTTTCTCGACCATATAGATGAGAATGGAGAACCATCCGCAAGTTGGCTATTCAGGCTTGCTTACCCAGGCAGTAATGCTCCTCAGTCTTTATGTTGTAATGAACCACAAAGTGGTGATACAGCTTTTGTGTTTATCAAAAAACCATTCTTAAAAGAGGATATATATGATTTTACAACCATTGCATCCAGAATTGATCCTATAAAAGCGAATCAAGATAGATGGGAATCAAATATAAAAGTGGTTCCCAACCCTTATTTTGCTGCATCTGCATTCGAACAGAAAAACACCTTTTCTTCTGGGCGGGGTCCCCGAGAAATTCAGTTTCGAAACCTTCCTTCTCAGTGCACAATTCGCATTTACAATATTGCAGGGGAACTGGTGCGGGATATTCATCATGATCACTCAGGTTCTATTGAAAATGGATCTGAGTCCTGGGATCTCCTCTCCAAGGATAATCTCAGCGTTTCTTATGGAATGTACATCTATCATGTGGATGCACCCGAACTTGGTGAACATGTGGGAAAATTTGCTATTATTAAATAGACCATGAAAATATCCAAACTACTTCTCTTTTTTATTCTTCTATCACTGGTATTTTCGGTAGATAAATCTGGTACCACTGCCGCTAAATTTCTTTCCATTAATATTGGTGCACGTGCTGTGAGCATGGGTGGAGCCTTTACCGCAGTGGCAAATGATGCATCTGCCATGTACTGGAATGCAGCAGCCCTGCCACGACTAAAAAAAATTCAGTTTTATATTAATCATTCTAACTGGGTTGCTGATATCTCACACGATTATATCGGACTTGTTTTTCCTATGAAAAATAGTCAGGCTATAGGATTTAGTATTACATCCACAACCATGGACGAAATGGAGGTAACTCGATATGGAAATGAAAACACAGGCGAAACATTCAAAGCTGATAACTATGCATTGGGCATCTCATACGGACTAAACCTGACTGACCGATTTTCAATCGGGTTCAATGGAAAAATCATAAGAGAAAGTATTGCAAATTCTTCGGCTAATGGTTATGCTTTTGATGTTGGAACATTGTTTGATACTCCTTACGGATTCAAACTGGGGACAAGTATCTCAAATTTTGGACCGAAAATGAAAATGACAGGGAATGATCTGCTTATTCCTGCAGATATAGATCCAAATCAGGAAGGAAATAACGAAAGCACTACCGCACACCTTACCACAGACAAATTTGATCTGCCTTTACTGTTGAGGATCGGTGCATCAAGTACACATGAAATAAATCAACTATCTATTACCTGGTCTTTAGATGCAAATCATCCAAATGATAACGAAAGCTACATTAATGCGGGTCTGGAGGTTAGCATTTTCAATGGACTGTTGGTGTTTCGGGGAGGCGAACGGTTTCTTGCCTTTAACAAAGAAGCTCATAGGGAACCTCAATTTTCCCTTGGGATTGGGTTTAGCCCACAATTAAATCTCCTGAATAATATTCATATAGACTATGCCTATGAATCCATGAGATACCTTGGTTTCACACATCAATTTTGTATTAGTATTTTATTGTAAATTTAATCTGTTTTACAAATATTCTACATATTTGTATAGTTGAAAGTTCTAAATATTTAGAAGTAAATTAGTAACTCATTGATGATGCACGAATATAATTATTGTAAGTTTAAATAAAAGAGGAATACATTATGTTTCATTTAATAAAAAATCTATCTCTACTCTTATTTGTCCCATTTATCCTTTTAGGTCAGGTTAACTATAATACAGAAATTCAGCCGATCTTTGATAATGATTGTAGTGGATGCCATCCAAATTCGGGAGGTTTAAATTTATCTTCATATGCTAATCTTATGGAAGGTGGCAATAGCGGTGACGTTATTGTTCCAGGTGATCATGCTTCAAGTATATTATATGATCGAATAACACGCCCAGAATCGGAACAAGGTGATATGCCTCCTTCTGGAAGTTTGTCTCAAAATGAAATTGATTTGATTGCACAATGGATTAATGAAGGTGCATTGGAAACTCCTGCCAACAATGATGTGGTAATCACATTTCAAGTAGATATGACCTATCAGGAAGTATCAGAACTTGGAGTCCATATTGCAGGTAGCTTCCAGGGATGGGATCCAAGTGCAAGTGAATGTGTTTTACTCGGAGATAATATTTATGCTACTACGTTCACCCTTACACCAGGTGACTATCACGAGTACAAATTTATGAATGGGAATGCATGGGGAATGGATGAAAGTGTTCAAAGAAATATTAATGTTCCTGATGTAGATACCATACTTGATCCGGTATACTTTGATGATTATGTGGATGTGGGAGGAGATTCGGTTCTTGTCTCATTCAATTTAAACACATCAACTGCACCCGGATTTACAGATTCAACCGTAATTGTAATACGGGGAAGTTTTAATGAATGGTCGGGAAATGATTGGCAATTGGAAAATACAGGTGGGGATTATTGGTCCATTACAAGCCCAACACAAGTTGAACCTGGGAACTATGAGTATAAATATGTTTTATTAGATGAGTTTGGTGACCACTGGGAAACATTGGACAATCGTTCGCTCCTTGTTGATGGATTGTCTGATTTGAATTTACCTCTGGATTATTATGAGGCAACCGAAGCTCCGTTTACTCCAACGGACTCTCTGGATGTATGGTTTCGTATAAGTACAGCAGGGATTCTTGGCTACAGCGGTGAACCTATGCACATCGCAGGTTCCATGAACA
>CAYSQB010000048.1:0-12093 GCA_964433085.1 uncultured bacterium | reverse complement strand
GGTTTTGGCATTAAATGGATTGGGGAAGTTTTGATTTAGTTCAAATGAAAGAGGAATCGCCGAATCGATTACATTCAACTGCACAGTAGAACCTTTCATCAAAGTCAATGATTCCATTACCAATCCCCGGTACTGTACACTTTCATCCGTTTTTAAACGAATTACAGTGGCATAATATCCGGAGTCCAAGGTCGCGGGGATATATTCCGTGTGCTCAACCCAGTTTTGGTCTGCCCAATGCTTTAACCAAATTATCTGTCCCTGATTGATATCACTCAATCCCAAAGACAAAGTATCATTATCCCACTCCAATTCGTAATGCAAGCTCAGTTGAAAGACTGCATCGGTTTCTTCCTCAATATGAATAGGAACCGATGACGTCAGCAATGATTCGATGGAATTATTATAGGTAAAATTTGTTTGCGATAATAGTGAACCTTCTGCGCTCCAGTAAACTGATCCAGACCAATTATCAAGATTCTCAAAATTTTCTCCAAAAAGAATTTCCGGTTCTGTAAGATCAATGGGAATTGTTTCATCGGTCATTAGTGTCAGATCAATCACCGCCGGGGAGAGCCCCTCAGATACAATGGTTAGCCTATATACACCTTCATGCCAGCTAAATTGATTCTCGCCAGAGACGAGCTCCAGAGTATCTGTATTAAATTTAGTTTGGAGAATTAAATAAAATGGACCTGGGAATCCATTCGGAACCGTTAGATTTAGGAAAAGATCATGAATTGGAGAGGGATTGAGTACAACATCATGTTCTGTCACCTCTGATTGAGAAGAATAGAATGATTGTTCATAGTTCTCAAAACCTTCAGCAAAAATTTTTATGGTATAATTCCCCTCATTTAACAACCTACGGTATCTCCCAAAACTGTCTGTGAATCTAGAATTTAAGACACTCCCGTCCATTTCTAAAATTTTGACATTTGCGTGAACCGTTCCACCATCAACTGCATCGGTTACATGACCTGTTATCTGATATTTATCACCTGAAAGGCTCGTATTGTTTGTGTTACCCCATGCTCTGTTAAAAAGATAGAAGGCACCGTTAAAATTGTCTTCAATTATCTGATAAACATGAGCGCTGTCTGCAGACTGCATATTGGCGGTACCCATTTCGATTAAATATTGAATGCATCCGGTCTCTCTGTAAAACCAGTCATGGGCGTTCCCCTTCATACTCTTACTGGTTGTGGGGTCATAGGTAGAGCCATCTATAGCATCTTTTAAAGTGAGATTAGCAATTTTTACTCCTATATCTTGGATAACATCAAAGTCAGGAGAATATTTTGTACCGTCACCCCACTCCCATGAATAGATTACTTTTTCTGATACATTCCCAGATCTTGAGCTATGATATGCAATGGATAAAAGGAACTGTTTTTCAATAGCAAAATCACGAATGGCTTGTGTCTCTGACTCAGAGAATGGAGAATCACCGCGGTAATAATCAAAATGTGAACAATATCCTCCGTTACAATCCTCAATATATAACTCATCACCAAAAATCCAATTAAAATCATAGTTCCGGTTTAGGTCCACTCCATCAGAATCACTTCCCGCTTCCACCGTATTGTCAAAATTAAAAATACTGTCACCATTCACATCATTTTTGTTTTTGCGATAGCTCACATCCTGTATCCAATGAGTAGTATCACCTGAGATTTCTTCATAACCATGCACAACGCTCAAACCTTCGGGGTTGTGGGTCGGTATAATCCATATCTCGAGATTTCGAAGGTTTGGAAAAACCTGGCTGGCTATCTCTGAGTTAAAGCATTCTTCCACTCCACCACTACTTAAATTGAGGAAACAATTAATAAGTGCCATGGAAATTTCAACACCATATATCTCTTCAGCGTGGCACTGCCCCAAAATCAACACTCTGGGCTCGTCCTCATCCACATCAGCATGATCAGATATCTTTACACCCCAGAAGGGAAGGTTATCTTTCGTAGAATATCCAATAACTTCTTTGTGAAAAACAATACCATTACTGCCTGATGGGGTACTGCCAAACTCTTCGTCCCAGGCATCTAACTGAGCCTCAATATCTTCATAGGTGTGGTAGAAACTAGGCAACGCTCCATCCTGTGAAAATAAAGATGGAGACATCCCCAAAAATAAAAGGATAGATAGAAATTTCATATGAGGTGGAGCAGGTATTATTCTATTTTACCAACAACATTTTCTTCACATCCTGAAAATTGTTTGCCTCAATGGAATAAAAATAAATTCCGCTGGAGACATCGCGATTTAACATATCCGATCCATCCCAGAAAATTGAATGATAACCTGGAGATTGATATTCTGAAACAAGCTCTCTTACTAATTTTCCCGAAATATCATAAACAGTTAACCTTGTAAAAGATTCAGTGGGAACATCATAATGAATGGTGGTTGTTGGATTAAATGGGTTCGGGAAGTTTTGGGATAAGCTGAACCTCTCTGGAAATTTAGATTCCGATTTTTCTAACCTGAAAGTATCAGACGGGTTAATCCTTACCGTACCATCATTTCCGTTAAGCTCAATTTCATCATTTGTCTCCAAATTCCTTAAAATCCATTGAGTATTATTCGTATAAACTGCTTTGATATCATATTTTATTTCCAAAAGCTGATTGCTATGCGCTACTTCAATAACATAGGATTCAGCTGGAAAATTCCATCCGCCTGAGAATCGCGCATCAAACCCTCCATGAGGTGGCTTTGGAGGGAGACTGTAACTTAATATTTCTTCATCAGAAATATCTTTTCCAAAATACAGTGACATCCCATTTATTTCTAGAGTGTTCGCACCTATCAATCTGTTCTCGAATGGTACCTTCATACTTCTAGAACTTGATGAAATAAATATATCTCCGGAAGCTGTAGTCCTCAACCAATATCCCTTCCCCGGTTCCAAGGTTGACACTTGTTCATATGTTCCACTGAAACTATATAGGGTTCCGGGAACTATAATTCCATCTGGGTCGTCAATCTCGCTTATCTCAATGCTTTGAGTAATTCCTGAGATCAAATTCCAATCCGCAGCCAGGCTGACCGTTAAAGTATTTATTGGATCACCTGCCAAAGTTGTGCTCCCTGAATCGTTAAACCTCAGCCAATATCCTGTACCGTGATTGAGCTCCTGAGTTTGAAGATAGGTTCCATCAAATGAGTAAAGAGTCCCCGGAATGGCATCAGGAAACACAGTCGTATAGAGATTATCTGAGACAACCAATGGTAAACCAACAAGGTTCCAGTCATCAATGTAAGATATTACCATTCCCTCGTTGGGACTGAGTGTGACAGATTGACAAAAAATATTGGTCAATTCTGCTTTCCCAGTACTGCGCTTATCATCCCAATAAATGATGTATGAATTTTCTGTTTCAGAGTATAGTCCGATCTGAGGATTCATTTGGTCAAAAGGAGCATCACAAACAACGAGCCCATTGTCCTCATGAACAAAATTATTTTCATTCAATTCCTGATAAAATATTTCTGTATCTAAACCTCCAACTCTGTTTTCCCAAGCTATAAGGTATGTGCCAGATTCGGATGGAAAAGCAAAAGGATTCATTTCCTCATCGTCAGTTATCGCTACATTGATCAATTCACCGATTGAGTAATCATTCACATTGACCTTGGAACAACTAATATCTGCATTTTCGTTAAACTGGTTATCTTCCCAGCATACCAATATTTCATATCCCTGAGTATTTAAAGCCACAGTGGAATTGGTTTGGTCATTAATATATCCTGCAATTTCGATTCCCTCATCATTGCCTAACAAATTTCCCTGCGAACTTAGAAATTGCGCATAGATATCATAATCATTTCCTCTGCTGTCCTTCCAAGTGACAAATATAAAGTTATCTGATGAAACGGATGCCTCATAAAACTGATTTATAGAGCTCTGGTTGGTTAAATCAACTGGTTCTGTATATTGACCATCGGAATCAACAGTAAGTGATTTCAGAGTTGTAAATCCTCCCGAGCTAAACTCATAAAGTATAACACATCCTCCACCAGATCGGGGATGAACTGATTTTACAATGTCCTCTGCAGTAGATGATGTCAGCTGGATAGGAGAGCCCCACTGTGGATTTCCATCTTCATCAAATTTTTGGATGAAAATTTCTGTAAAATTCTCCCAAAAATCTACCCACTTTGAATATATATAATAAACATATCCATCTTCACCAATGACAATGTCAAAAGACGGTTGTGAGTCTATACTTTGGTCAACCAGATGACCATCTCCATCATCAATGGGGGTGAGATTTATATCCAAAACCTGATAGGATGCAAGTTGCTCTGCTTCATCATTCAAATACCCCAAAAATAAATTTGAATTGGTTTTTACCACTTTTGTTTTACTTTGAGTTGGGTCGTCACACAAAATCGTTCCATTATCTAAAGTTTCACTTCCAAAATCTGAGGATATCTTCTGCCCATAGGCTCGCCTTCCATTTCTTAGATCCTGCCAATACAGTAAATTTTCATCCTGCCCTAAATACAAAGATCCCAGAGAATAGGAGTGTCCACCTCCGTCTGTCCCAATACCATAATATTGTAGATCTCCATCCAGCTCTAAACTTATTTCCTGAGAACTATTTAAATGCTGCATATATATGGCTGAGCTCCCGGTCCTTTGATCTTCCCATAAAATATAAACACCACCAGAGCCATCTTTTTTCAATAGCGGTGCTCTCTGGAGATATTGAGCCGAACATATTGAGATTCCATTCTCAGTCAATTCATTCTCAGATGGGTCAATATATTGCAAATAAATTTCAATTTCTGGGGTTGAGCTATTTCGTTCATCCTCCCATCCAATATAGATACCACCTGTTCCATCGGGTGTCAGACGAACCTGCTCCTGTTTTCGAAAATAAGAAACAATTTGTCTGCCATTTTCCGTCCAACTAAAAGAACCATTGGTATCCACTTTCTGTCCAAATATATCTGAAGAATATTGCCAATTGGGACTGGTGCGCTCATCCTCCCACACAACAAATGCAAATGTACCATCAGATTTTACTCTGGGTAACTGCTTAACCCAGCTAGGACTTACGGAAATAGGCAATCCATTTTCAGACAACAAATTTTCACCCATCTCATTCAGAAATTGAATATAAATATCGTTTTTGGGGTTACCATTTATCCCATTGGTTCGGTTGTCTTCCCATACAATTATTGTATTGAATTCATTGAAATGGGTCACTCTCGGATTGATCTGATCCTTAAGGGAACTGCAGATCTGTTTTCCTCCATCTTCAGTCGTACCCCAATGAACTAATAGTTCACCATTTTCATTAGAAATCCTCTGACTGAATAAATCTACCCCATTTAATTCTTCAAACCATTCTCCTGGATCCCAGACTCCATTGCCATTATCATCTGAGTAAGGTTCTCCTTCATCCCATTCTTCATTTCCATTTCCATACCGTTCATCCTGCCAGACAAGGACTGCACTGCCGGTTCCACTAAACTCAAGACTGGCATATCCTTTGTAAGAATCATACGCAACAATGGGAACTCCCTCTCCTTGATTGATGATAGAGCCATCTGCACTTATATGGGTACCGTAAATATGTCCATACGAACTAGGTTGATAGTCTTTCCAGATCGCGAAGACACCGCCCTCACCATCCCTACACATATTGAGAGATGTCTGTTGACCTGATCTATTTGTGAGAGCAACTCCTGTCACTCCCCAGAGTAAGTTACCCTCAGATGAAACATGCTGAGCATACACATCGCCCTCTGTGTCCGGTTCATCTTTATAATCTGCCCAAATGATAAAAGCACCTCCTTCACCATCTGCGATAAGGATTGGATCTTCCTGCCTCCCATCAGAAGTGACAACCGCAATGCCCTCCGAGCCCCAAAGTTTTTCTCCTACTGAGTTCACTTTTTGGGCGAAAACATCCCTGATCCCATTTCGCGTGTCGGACCAGGAAAAAATCATATCGCCATTTGGAGATACATCCCCGGACCTCTGCCACTCAATATGTACACCCTGTCTCACAGGAACACCATCATCAACCCAATCAAACTGAGCAGACGCCACTGTGAGTAAAAACTGTATAAATAAAATTCTCCTAAACATATTCATTTTTCTACCTTTCTATTTCAAATATATCAATTCCGTCTTCAGTCGCAACGAAGACCTTATTACCTTGTACCTTAATTTTGTTGGCATAACTGGTTGCAATCCTACCAAGCAAACTTGGAAGACCTGCGCCATCCCACTGATAAATGAGAAATCCATCGTGCCCACATGCGAGTGCCAACAAATCATTTTCGTAGTGAATACCATTAACGGAGTACCCTTCTGCGATTAAATAGTGGTTTAACAGCTCTCCTTCTTCTCCCACGTACTGGATTAGACAACCGTTACTCGTGGATAATCCTGCAAATATAGTATTTTCGTAAGAAAATACAGTTTTCACCTCACCAGGTGTATCAAACGAAGCATAAATTGATGGAATGAATCCACCTAATGGTTCAAACTCACCACCTAATCCGTCCTCCGGGATCCAGGGACCCGGCGAGGGAGGGGTCGTACAATAGTCCCTGTCTTCATCATCATTTCCTGATGGGACAAATTCCGGGAATTCTTGTCCATCTTCATCTACACAAATATTCATGGGAGTCTGTTTTAGTATTAGGACACCCATTTCTCCATTTGCAACACTCAATAATCCGTTTGAAAAATAAACTTCCGAAGGAAGAATTGAAAAATTATAGGTATACTCACAGGCAGGAACACCGCTATTTGTGAACATATCTCCTGGATTGACATCAGTAAGATTCTTCCACACTAATGAGGTTGAATATTGGTTATAGTCTCCTACAGTTCCGCTTGTATCACTTTGTGCTGAGCTGTGGTTCACTAGTGAAAATATTCCTATACCATCATCATTATCATCAATAGTTGTACTTATCCACGCTCCACCATAGCAATCTTCAACCCAGTTATCTATATATTGAGTTCCGTATAATTTATGCACCCAAATTTTGTCATATCTATCTAAGACAAACACCATTCCATAATTTTTAGACAGTACAATTCTTTCCGCTCTGTTGTCCCCCATAGTAGGATCCATATTTATTTCGTGGTACACCGTATCCAACGCATGATTTTCAGAATCAATTGAAAAAACAAAAAAACCATTATAATTTGCAGCAGCAACAAGTACAGTATCAGAAATATCTAGATCAAGACATTCTCCGCTAACATCAAAAGTTCCCCAGTGAGTGTATGATAAGGAGTCACTCTCTATGACAGGGTCAGCTGGTTTTCTGCATGAAATAAAAAGAGAGATCGTTAAGAAAAGTATTAAATAATTTTTCATAAGTTTAATAAAACAAATCTATAACTAAACCATAAGAAAAATCAAACCATAACACATGTTTTGAAAAATCCTTTACCTCTTCCACCCATGAAAACTCACCAAAGGGATTTGAATCAGCTTTTCTATTTCTATATTGGTAAGAAACCTTAAGACCTATATCCTCGTGAATTTGCATCTCGCTCCATATCGATACATTAGAATCAAAATAGAATTTCCAATCATCAAAATAATCTACTTCGGACTCTAAATCATATAATCGCTGTTCCACAGACAAAGACATACCATATTTTTGAATCAACGGATTCCCATTTGATTTGCGAGTAAGTCCTAAAATGATTTTTTCCATTAGATAGGACCGATCCACAAGCGTGGAGGCCTCTCCAGAGTTATAGGTTGGATTTTTACTGCCACCATGACTCAGTGAAACGGAATATTGCATTCTTTTGGAAATTTCAGAATGGTATACAATCTGTCCTATTAACTTTTTTTGGTCAAATTCTGTAAAATGAGAATTATAAAATTCATTAATACCTTTTACTTTGAATCTCAACCAGGATACTTCCCCGACCGGAAAAGAATAGGATAAGAATAACTCTTCACTGGAAAAACTGCATGGGTATCTAAAGGTACCAGTGATATCTCGGTCAATGTAATTCCGAATAAAATATTCAGGTAGATTGGTATACCCAATCTTCAACCAGCTATACGGTCCCAGGTGCTGTGCGTATAAGAGCGAATATCGAACGTAGGATTTCTCTTTTAGTTGTCTATACATAGAATGTGAAAAAGTAAAATATAACTCAGTTTCATAGATATTAGACAATACAGGACTATAAAATAATTTCATTTTTGTTTTGATTATATCACTATCAAATGTAGATGCATTCCCTAGAATATCAGCGCCCGATATTGTTTGGTCTATTTCACCATCAGAAAATTTCAAGAAATTGGAGTCATACCCAAATGAAAGGGTTGGATATACATAAATCGGAACCAAAAGCCTGTTTTTCATTGACTGCGCAGACAACATAGTTGAACAAACAATGAATAATTTAATCAAGTTATTAAAAATCATACTCCATCACCCGAAGGTAAACAGACCGTTTATTTTCCAATAGTTCAAACGTATAGTTTCCCGGATCCAACTCAATATTGATACTGTTGGATACACCAATATCTAATGAAGAATTATCCAATAGCAACTTTTCAGATGATTGCTCAGTCTGGATAAAAAATGTATTTATGACTTCCCCATTTTTTGAAAGTCGCAAACGATAGTTCTGAGTTTTCGACATATCCTCAAAATACTTTAATCGACAGATCACTTTAATTCTTTTTGATTTTTCAACAGAAAATTTTAATTGGCTCCAGTAATCAAGCTGTAAATAGCGGATTTTCTTTTCACCAAAATTAATAAAAAAAAGAGGTGTCTCCGATTCCGGTAGAATAAATTTCCCTCTTCCCCTGTCTCTCCGAAGTGGGTTAATGATCATTCGTACCAGCACGGGACGGCTTGATTCAGAAAGAGGTATAAGCTCTAATTCATGTTTTCCAAATGGGATCGGTAAAGAATAAATTCCTGCGCTGGAATAACCGTGACGTCTATGTTCTGCTGATGTTATTTTTGAATAAATTCGTTTATTGAACTGTGTGTGTAAGGTATCCTCTTTATCTATAATTAAAGAATATCCAAAAGACTTTATTTCATTGTCTCGGGAAGGGATAGCTTTACGGGCATATATTTTAACAGTATCGGGACCATACACCGTATAATGGAGAGAAGACTTATATAAAGAAAAATATTCCTGACGGTTTTCACCAACAAATAAAATTTCTCTTCTATCAATTTCTTTTGGATCAACTGCCTTTCCGAAAGTGATCGCATTTAAACCGATTATGAGAAAAAAACTATAAAATAGATTCCGGCTCATATGAGTCTCTTTGATGGGCAATTTGATTGTGGGAATGAATAGCAACCCCAACTAGACTGCTCAACGCAATACATAGGGCTATTAAGGTTACCGTTATATTATATGCATAGACCTCAAACAATTTACCTCTACCGATAGGTGGAAAAGGAACTGGTGCAAATTTCACACCATATTTTTCACACAATTCTCTAATATTTAGAATATGAACTATTGGAATTCCCAAAGATGCAAACTGCATAAGAACACTGCGGTCTTTTAAACTTTTTAAATCAGATGGTAAAGAGAATCCAGGGGGGATTTCTCTGGCCTGGTCTAAGGTCCCTATACTGGCAGCTCCACCACCAACGTTTATGTAAACTGAGTACTCGTTCAATTGTGCAGATTCTTTATAAATATTGAGCCGCGTTTGAACACTTTCACTGAGCCTTTCTGCTTCAATAAATTTAGGAACTCCTGATCGCTCAAATGCGCTGTCTATCTGTTCTCTTCCAAAAGGGCTCATCCCACCGCCGGCATCGCTTTTACCACCGTAAGATACAGCTATTGATTGGTGCGTTAATAAATCTTTAGAAGATAAGATTTTTTCCATATCAATCCACGTAAAATCTGGATCCGTTGCGCCCCAGTGAGAGGAGCCAACGGAGCTCACAATATAGGGTATGATTCCCATTACTTGACATGCACTCACAACAGCTAAGTTTGCTCCAGGCATAGAACCAGTAAAAGAAACAGCAACCTTGTCACCTTTTGAAAGGTCCGCTTCCAAGAATATTTCAACAATCAAAGCAGCAAAATTTGGATTTAAGGTTGATAGTTTGCTATCTAGGTCCCCTTCTCCAGTAGAAATATGACTAAATTTAGGGCCAACTAGCCCTGTCTCATTGGGATCATTTATGGCATCTAAAAAAACAGGATTTTGTCCATATCGAGTTTCCTTTAAAACAGTCATAGCAGATTTCATCAGGTTTGCCGCTTGTATTTTATGTTCATGGCCGGATGCCTCAATTTTTCCTGTTGAATTTGACGCCCAGAGAAAAAGTAATAGATTTACTATCGCCAAAATAACCAGCACTCTTGTTTTTTGGATAACAGGTCTAAACACGAGGAACTTCCAAACTTAGAGCCATCAAACATAGCTGAACAATTGAGGCGGTAATTAACACAACGCTCAGGGTTCGGACTACACCTTGGCGGTCCATCCAACTTGCTATTAATCCTGGAATAATATTACCGATTACAGATAGGTCCAAATCAGAGACAGGATTCCGAAAGTATAGCTTGGATAAATATCCAAGAAAAAATCCCAATAATAAACAAAGGACCAGTCTTCTCTTTCCATAAATCATCATAAATTTTGATAATACCCAAACAATGAGAAATACTAAATAGCTAATGATAAACGTACTGAATATTCTCACTGGTTCATGAAGGTAAAGTGCAATATAACCCGGAACGATAACACCACCAGCAGTTACACCGACCGTTTCGGTGAGCACAAGGCTTAAGACTATCCCAATACCTATAGCAATCTCAACCATTTACTCTATACTGTTTTAATTCCGAGACAAATGATTCCCCCCAGCCAACTATATTGCCAATTCCAAAAATAAAGGTATGATTTAACTTTTTTAATTCACTAATTAAATCATCAGGAGTTGATTTCAATGGATGAATTGAAACTTCAGCGGTTGAGGACTTAAGTTCCTGGTTCACTGTAGCTTGAAAATTCTCACCACGAATGATAAAGGTATCTGGTTTGATATATTTATTCACCAGGGTAACTAATTGTTTAGTCCTGTAGCGTCTGTCCGAACGGGTATTTAGAAAAACACAGACAGATTGTTTGGTCAATCTTTCCTGAACTAGGTTCCATATCTTTAGGGTGGATTCAGGATCATTTGCAGCAAAAGCACTAACAAATTTATTGTGGTGATTACCAAATTCTAATTGCCACAAAACCAGCGCACCAGGGTCTGGAGATGTGTTTAACATTCCTTCCTTTGCAGATTCCTTCTCAACTCCAACTAATTCACAAACTTTTAATGCAAGCGCTACATTTTCATCATGTTCAAGAAAAGGGAATTTTGATAAATAATCAGGGGTGACCTCATCAGTATCAACTTCATAAAAAGTGGTATCTCTTTCTTTCGATATATGGCTTAAATGTTTATTATACGGGCTAGAAACTGTAAGGAATTTTCCTTTATCCGGAATGGAATTCGAAAGTGAAAATGTTATATCCTTCATAGTTGGACCCATCTCTTCAAGATGATCCGGTCTAACATTAGTAAGCACCCCAATGTGAGATTGAACCATTTTATGTTCAGCTATCCATTGATACTGGGGATCTACAGCCATACATTCCATTACCACAGCATCAGGTTTTTTTTCTGCAAAGTATCTGATTAGTTTTACCTGTTCACCAATGGAAGCAGTCCGTAAACGATGAATGACAAGGTCTTTTCCGTTTTCATCGATGATCCTGGGAGCAGATCCCGTTGTTTTTGCTAAAACCTTTAGACCACCTGATCTCAGTCCTGCCGCCACCAAACGAGTAACACTTGATTTTCCACGAGAACCATTTACATGAATTCTTAGAGGAATGTTTTCCAATGCTCTGATGTGCATTATATTTTCGAACCATCCAAAAAAAATTAGGGAAACCAATAATAAAATCAGGGTATATAATACAATATCCATTCAAAATAAAAATTTAAAAGGAAATAAATTATTTTTTCTATCCCGATAATCAGGAATTTTAATTCCTACTTGATCAACATAGTTTTGATTGTTTTATCAAA
>CAYSQB010000047.1:0-12103 GCA_964433085.1 uncultured bacterium | reverse complement strand
TGTTTGCTGTACTTAATGTTATGAATATATCAGAAATATACATTCCTGCTTCTATGATACCGGGATTCTCTGCATAAGGTGAAAATGGCATTCCTTCTTTTTGAAGACCATAAGACATCCTCAGATTTCCCCCTCGGGTAAACGCAGTGTGATCATCCAGTCGTAATCCATATGACGGAATGAATTTGCCTATCCTTAAAAAACCATTTTTGGGAAGAAGTGGAAGATAGGACCAGAACTCAGATTCTTGTTTAAGGAGATCCTGTTTTACATAAACCTCCACTCCTTTACTGACGGTTAGATTCCCATAGAGGTCGCCCTGCATGGGGAAATAGGTAGTGCGGGATTCTTCTTGACTATCTGTGTGAGATAGAACTTGGAATCGTAAATCAGCACCAAAACGCAGAATTTTCATAATTTTTCCGGTGTAATCTGCATCTGTAAATTTTATTCCTTTTTCCATGGGCAATTCTTCCATAGAAAAAAGAGATATACCATAATCATTTCTAAGTCCAGACCCTGTCGGATTTACGTGACAAAGATTGCAGGAAACCCCGTTCTCTGCTGAAAATCGTGGCAAAGCAAGGAGTGGAGATGAAAGAATGAATGTTAAAAGAAAATATTTCATTTAATTATTTTGTGCTCCTTCGTTGATCCAGGTTTCAATAGAGTGTATAGTCATTGATTCAAGGCAGCAGCCATTTGATGGCATTTGAGTACCATTTTCCGTCCCTGATATTTTATTCCATAGAACGGAATTGGTAGCAATGCCTGGCTCAACTAATAGAGAAGGAGCATAACCTTGGGAAATAACGTTAACAAGGTTATTATAGCTTACACCTTCTGAAAGATCCAATCCTCCTTGGCTCCCATGACAATTCGTACAATTAGCATTAAAAATAGGTTGAATTTCTGTGGAATAATTTATACAACTTGAATTGTCACCTCCCCATTCATTACAGTCATCTTGTACACAGTCATTAGATGGATTGATATCACACGTACCACAGTTATCTTCGGCTGCATTACCATTACATATGCCCAAACAATCTCTCTCCTCTCCATTTGGGCAGGTACATTCATTTATATCGGTTATATTGCCTTCACAGGTACCACAAGAATCCGTGACAGCACTACCACCACATTCATTAGCACAGTCAAATTGGAGGCATGACCCATCATCCGTAGTTGCGTCCAGATTGTGATTGCAAGCACTTTCTTCCATGCACCCTGTAACTTCAGAATCTCCAAGGTCACTGCATGACCAGAACAGGAACACTCCCCACAAGAGTAGTTTGGATAATTTCATCAGGAAAAAATAGCTCTCTAATTTAATACGGACAGTCCTCTATATATCATACACATTTCAGCTGATATTTGGTTTGATAATAGAATTTCATCTCTACCTCCTTTAAGTAAAAACTGTAATGTAAATTTATGAAAAACTATCTATAATGAGTTGGAAAACTTTTCAAAACAAATTTATCATTTTTATCAAGTTCTGTATCCTATACAATAGTATTATAATATTGTATCACTAGTTTATTTAGAAAAATATTTTATTTAGAAACAGAAAGAAATGAATAATTAAAATCATGTTAATAAGAATATTTCCTTCTCATTTCTGATACTATTTTGCAAGCCACTATTTAATGTAATTTAAACTTCTTATAGTAATTAACTGTTTTAGGAAGGGAATTGATGCATGTCCCTTCTGTGAATTAAATTTATCTGTGAAGATTGAAGGGCCTCTTATCAAAGGACGATTCCATTCCCGTCCTAACCGGTTTTTAACGGTGGTAGAAATAAATGGAGAATTGGTTCAAAGCCACTTGCCGGATCCAGGGAGATTGAAGGAATTGTTGCTTCCAGATGCGGAATTATATCTAAGACCAGTATCAGATGAAATACCGAGAAAAACACGGTTCACAACCATTATGGTTTGTCATAAGGGACAATTTATTTCTTTAGTATCTACTTTACCTAATCAATTCGTAAAAGAATCTCTAAAAAAAGATGATTTACCTATGTTCAGGAACTACAACCTTGTTAGGTCTGAAGTGACAGTAGGTAAACACAGATTTGATTTTCTTTTGGAATCACCAAAAGGTAATCCATTTTATCTTGAAATTAAATCTATTACTTATGTTAAAAATGGTATCGCACAATTTCCAGATGCAGTAACGGAGAGGGGCACACGTCATGCATTGGCTTTAGCAGAATTGGTGAAACAGGGGAACAAAGCAGGTATTTTATTTGTTTGCCAAAGAAGAGATGGTGAATTATTTAAACCCATGTGGAATAGAGATCCTAGGTTCGGTGAAGCTCTTGTCCATGCCGATAAATGTGGAGTGAAAATCTGGTGTGTCACCTGTGCGGTTACTTTGAACTCTATCACTTTGTTAAGGGAAATTCCTGTAAATTTGAAACTATAAATCAGAATAATTTCTGGCAATTAAAAAATTCAAATATGACCATTAGACGGGCGACAGTACTTTATTATTTAAATCTTATATTTTGTCTCATTTTACTAAATTCATGCGCTGCTGTTAAAGCACCATCTGGTGGCCCGAAAGATACAACTCCTCCTGTATTAATCGGCAGTGAGCCAGCTCAGGGAACTACAGGATGGAGTGGGGACAAAATTCGTCTTTTTTTTTCAGAGTATATGAGTGAAACTGGACTTGAAAAATCTTTTTCCATTTCACCAAAGCTCAAAGAGAAATGGACAATTGAATTACAGGATGATGTAATTGTGATTGAAATACCAGAAGAACTCGAATCAAACAGAACATATATTTTAACAATGAGCAGAGACCTGAAGGATGAACATAGTGTGTCTCTTGAAAAAGGAAGTCAGATTGCATTCAGCACAGGAGATATCATTGACTCTGGTGAAATTTCAGGAAAACTTTATGATGAGGAGAAAGTATCTGTTCATCTATGGAAATGGGAAGAGGATATTCACCGTGATTCCATCTATTTTTCTCAGCCAGAATATACTGCAGATGCTGCTGATGATGGTTCTTTTAGCTTACAATATTTGTCGTCCGGAAGGTATTGTATTTTAGGTGTTGGAAGAGAAAGTGTTGGGAGGTCAGTGGGATCTGCAGTATTTAGATTAGGTCTGCCAATTTCAGAGTATTTACTTTTGAATGACCAGGATATAATTACCAATGTTACAATGAGGATGAAAACAAATGAATTCCCATTGAAGCTCACTCGTTCTGATGTTATTGACCAACGATGGGGACGATTATTTTTTAACAGATCGGTAAGAGAACTCCCGTTAGAAAATCTTGTACATATTATTCAAGATGATACACTACTGTATACGCCTGAAATATTTTTTGATCCAGAGAACGAAAATAGTTTAATATTTTTTGTTGATTCTCTCAAAAGAGATATAAAAACAATAGTTAAATCCACATTGATAAAAAATGAAAACAAAATCGTATTGGACTCAATGAGAGTCAAAACAAAAGTACCTTCAAAAACAGATACAACCTTTCTTAAAATTAAAAAACCTGGAAAAACACTAATACTGAGCCCAGATAAAAATGGAGGACCTCCAGTGGAAATTAT
The DNA here is from genome assembly GCA_964433085.1 of uncultured bacterium. Taxonomy (GTDB): domain Bacteria; phylum Fidelibacterota; class Marinisomatia; order Marinisomatales; family AB-629-J13; genus AB-629-J13. The sequence continues at coordinate 8,518 of CAYSQB010000047.1, read as the reverse complement.
ATTATCCAGGCCGGTTGAAAAATACCGTTCTCTGTTTACTTATACATTAACAAAAAATGATACGGAAACTGTGAGAATGAATGTTGTGTGGGATACTCCTATGAAAATAAATATAGTACCAGAGAATGGATGGGAAGAAAATTTAATTTATTCGCTCACATTGAATTCATTGGACACTCTGCGTTATGTTTCACTGGAAGATCCAATTTATTCCATTAAAATAACTACGAAGGATCGTCTTGGTTACGGTCGACTGAAGGGGATAATTATTAATCAACAGATACAACAATTAGTTATTGAGGCTGTATCCATTGAAAATCCATCAGACAGATATCCAACCGTTGTAAATTCTGATTCAACATTTGAATTAAACACATTGCCCTCAGGTAAATACACATTATTGTTTTTCGAAGATTCAGATAATAGTGAAGATTACAGTTACGGTGAGATTTTCCCTTTTAAACGGGCAGAGTGGTTTTATTTTTATCCGGATACGATTGATATCCGGGCAAATTGGGATTACGAGCTTAAAGAGATTAATTTGGGGTTGAACTAGAAATTGTATTGTGTTATTATGGCAGGCGGGAGCGGCACCCGATTTTGGCCCTTGAGCCGTAGAGAAAGTCCAAAACAATTATTAAATATTGTAGGCGGAGATTCCATGCTTCAAATGACTGTTGACCGCCTCCGGAAAGTCAAATTTGTTGATGATATATTCATTGTTACCCGTTCAGATCTCGCGAAGAAAATTGCTGAAACAATAGTAGGGATTCCAAAAGAGAACATTATTATTGAGCCCAGTGGGAAAAATACTGCTCCATGTATCGGTCTGTCTGCGTTACGTTTGGAAATGTTGAAAAAAGATAGTGTCATGGGAGTATTCCCTGCAGATCATCTTATAGTAGGTCATCAAAAATTCCAAAAAGCATTAAAAACAGCTAATCAATTAGTGCAAAAAAAACATTCAATTGCGGCTATAGGGATTAAACCAACTTATCCCTCTACTGCATATGGATATATACAGTATAACAAAGATGAAGCTGCAGGTCAAGTTGATACATACCATTTAAAAACCTTTGCAGAAAAACCTCATCTCAATTTAGCAAAACGGTTCATGCAAAGCGGTGATTTTTTATGGAATTCAGGAATTTTTATTTGGAGAGTAAATGTACTTCTAGACCTGATGAAGGTTCACATCCCAGATCTGTATAAACAATTGATTAAAATGAAACCAATTTTAAAAAAGAATCAGGATATTAGTAATCTATGGGAATCCATCACTCCAGAATCCATTGATTATGGGCTCATGGAAAAAGTTGGTTCTGATGCTTATGTTATTAAAGCAGATTTTAAATGGAATGATTTAGGTTCTTGGAATGCTCTTTATGATATTTTACCCAAAAATAAGAGAGGTAATGTAGTACGGGGAGAGGGGATGGTTTTAAATGGAAAAGATAATTTTATATATTCTCAGGATCATTTTACTGCTGTGGTAGGACTTGAAAATGTAGTTATAGTTCACACAGATGATGTCACTTTGGTTGTCCATAAGGATCAGGTGGAAGAAGTAAAGTCAATGGTGGGGTTGATAGCCGAATCAAATCAGGAAAATTTATTGTAGATGAAACCAAATCAATTAATGGAACATTTTGAGACTTTAGCTGAAAAGTTGGGGTTGCGAATTATTCAGGGGAAGGGTGATTTTAACGGTGGGAGATGTATCATCAGGAAGGATAAAGTTATTGTATTAAATAAAATGAAACCTATTGAACAGAGGCTTCGTATTTTGGCACATGAATTTTCGATAATGGATTTGGAAGGAATTTTTATTGTGCCTGTCTTGAGGGAATATATCAACCAACATTCTGTAATTATCTCTGAAATGAAATGAGTGAAAATCTCTTGGTTATGACCAGATTATAAGGCTACAATTCTGCCCGTTTTATATTATAATTACTTTATAAAGGATTACTATTGTGAAAGATTATCAAACAGCTGACATTCGCAATTTTGCAATTGTAGGACATGGGGGTTGTGGAAAGACAATTCTTTCGGAAGCTATTTTAGTTAATGGAGGTATTGTAAATAGAATCGGATCTGTAGAAGCTGGTAGTACTGTTTCAGATTATCATCCAGGTGAAAAAGACAGACAGATCTCCATCCATGCCGCTCCACTTTTTGTGGAATGGGAAAATAAAAAATTCAATTTTATAGATGCTCCAGGATATTTGGATTTTATCGGCGAAGCTATTGGAGCTATTTCTGTTGCGGATATGGCAATGTTGGTGATTCATGCCGTAGCAGGGATTGAAGTTGGTACAGAGCAGGTTTGGGATTATGCTACTAAATTTGGGATTCCCAAAATGCTGATTGTAAATGGTTTAGATAGGGAACACACAAAATTTGAAGAAATTTTGAACACAGCTAAGGAGCGATTTGGTAAAAATGTGTTCCCCATACAACTGCCGATAAACTCTGGACCCGGATTCAATCAGATTCTTGATGTTCTCCGGAAAGAAATTATCACCTATCAGACAGATGGATCTGGAAAGTACTCGGAAGCACCTGCAGAAGGTGAGTGGGAGATTAAAGCATCTGAACTGCATGAAGAACTGATTGAATATGTTGCAGAGTCGGATGACTCCTTACTGGAAACTTTTTTTGAAAAAGGAGGTTTGTCTGAGGAAGAAATGCGGGGAGGTATCCATGCAGCAGTTCAGAATCAAACACTGATTCCACTTTTTTGTTCTTCTGCCCAGACAAATATAGGTGTCCCCCGTATCATGGATTTTATATCAAAATACGGTTCTTCTCCCAAAGACAGGGGCGATATATCCGTGTTAGATAGTAATGGAAATGAAACGAAAGTATCTATCAATGATTCAGAAACGGTAGCTCAAGTATTTAAAACAATTAGTGAAGCCCATGTAGGTGATTTATCCTTTTTCAGGGTATACTCAGGAAAAGTGATTTCTGGTTCGGATCTAGTAAATACAAATAGAGGAAACAACGAACGAATTGGGCAATTATCGATCTTAAACGGAAAGAATCGAACAAGTGTACAACAATTTAATGCTGGAGATATGGGAGCAGTTGTCAAATTAAAAAATACTCATTCTTCAGATACGTTATGTAGTGTTTCTAAAAAAGTATCTCTTCCAAAAACTCAATTTCCAAATCCCAATATACATTCTGCCGTAGAATTACATTCCAAAGGTGATGAGGAAAAGCTTGCCGTAGGATTGGCTGCGCTTCATGAAGAAGACCCCACATTTGTTTATCGTGTGGATAGCGAGGTGAGGCAGACCATTATATCTGGACAGGGTGAATTGCATTTAAAAATTTCAATTGAAAGACTCCAGCGAAGGTTTAATATCGAAGTGAATCTTATTAAACCTAAAATTCCCTACCGTGAAACCATTCATGGGAAGGGAGAATCTAAATACAGGCATAAAAAACAGTCTGGAGGAGCAGGTCAATTTGCTGAAGTCTGGATGCGAATTGAACCCAAAGCTAGAGGAGAAGGATTTGAGTTTACAGAATCACTACGTGGCCAAAATGTGGACAGGGTGTTTGTGCCTTCGGTTGAGAAAGGGGTGAAAACTGTTTTGGAAGATGGAGTGCTTGCCGGATGTCATGTGGTGGACGTGAAGGTGGATTTTTATGATGGGAAGCAACATCCCGTGGACTCAAAAGACATTGCATTTCAAACTGCGGGGAAGCATGCATTTAGGGAAGCCTTTTTAGGTGCCAGGCCGGGATTATTAGAACCAATCTGTAAGGTGCAGGTTAAAATGCCAGAAGAACACATGGGTGATGTTATGGGTGATATTTCAGGAAGGAGAGGAAAAGTAATGGGGATGGAAGCTGATGGTGGTTTCCAAATTGTTAATGCTCAAATTCCTCAAGCAGAATTGTATAATTATGCCAATACCATTCGTTCACTTACCGGTGGACGGGGGCTACATTCGGAAGAGTTTAGTCATTATGAGAATATGCCTAAAGATCAGGAAAAAAGAGTCATATCTGCATTTAATAAAAGTCGGGAAGAAAATTGATATTCTTCCATTTCCAATTTAAATGAAGAAACTTTGGGCGCCTTGGCGGATAGATTATATTCGGAGTAAAAAGGATGGAGGGTGTATATTTTGTTATAAACCTAAAATGGAAGATAGAAATGAACTCATACTATTCAGAGGAGAAAATTCCTTTAGTTTAATGAATTTGTATCCTTATACAAATGGACACCTCATGGTAGCTCCGTTCCGTCATATTGATTCATTCACGGGATTAGATCAAGTTGAAAGGCTAGAAATACTTGAACAGATTGACCGGTGCATTAATGCATTATCAAATGTTTTAAATCCAGATGGGTTTAATATTGGAGCAAATATAGGTGAGTCAGCAGGTGCGGGGATAAAAGACCATATCCATTTTCATGTGGTGCCTCGTTGGAAAGGTGACACAAACTTCATGCCTATTTTTGGAAACACAAAAGTGATAGTTGAGGGATTAGAAGAAACATGGGACGAACTGAAACCTGTTTTTGATGGAGCAAATGATGCTTGATTTCACCCGAACCTGGCTTCCATTTATTTATTTGTATGGAGTAGGTGGAATTATTTTTATCCTTGGAATGATTTTTGTATTAAAGTCTCGTTCACTAGATTTAAAACGAAGACATCATCGCATCTGGTTGTTTATACTCTTTTTAGGTTTTGCTTGGTATGTTGTGATACACAGTACGGTTTCTCTAGCTGCTCTCGGTTACGAAAGCGCTTCTGCTGTCATCATTCTATTGTTTCTTTTTATCATGACATTTTTGTATTTAGTTGTTACTTCAATGAATCGACAGGGATCTTAATGATTCAAACTTCCACCATTTTTTGGGTAGTTATTTTTGGATATTTTACTCTCATTCTTGGGTTTGGAGCTTATTTTGCTAGATACAACCGGACCACTTCGGATTTCTTTTTTAGCGGCAGAAGATTTTCTTGGTGGCTCATCTCCATGTCTATTGTTGCAACAGGAGTCGGTTCACACAGTTTTCTAAAATATTCTGCCAAAGCTTATCAGCATGGGTTTTCTTCAACCATGACTTATATGAACGACTGGTTTTTCGTTCCATTCTTTTTATTTGGTTGGTTGCCCATTGTATATTACACGAAGATTCATTCTATCCCAAATTACTTTGAACTGCGGTTTAATAAGTGGGTAAGGGTTCTAGCTACTATAGCCATCTTAGTGTATATGATTGGATATATCGCAATTGGTTTTCTGACCATGGGAAAAACTCTGGAACCTATTTTAGGATGGGATTTGTACACAATTATAATGGTGGTTGCCGTCATTTCCGGTGTTTACATTACGTTCGGTGGGCAGACTGCTATTATTTTTACTGATCTTGCACAAGGTTTTATTCTACTTTTTGCTGGTCTTTTTATTTTTATATTGGGCATTCAGTATGTTGGGGGATTTGGTTCATTTTGGAATTCCTTATCTCCTGAGTTTAAACTGCCTTTGGCGCATTTTAATAAACCATCAAACTTTAATTTTGTAGGGATATTCTGGCAGGATGGAGTTGCAGGTTCCGTAGGATTTTTGTTTATGAATCAGGGACTCATCATGCGTTTTATGGCTGCAAAATCCGTTAATGATGGCAGAAAATCTGTAGTATTTAATGTCTTATTCCTACTCCCTTTATCCACCATTTGTGTTTCCAATGCTGGCTGGATCGGACGGTCTATTTCCAATCTCATGCCAAATACATGGGATGCTACAATTAAACTAGATCATATTTTTACTTATGTAGCAAGCATCATAACTACGTCGGAAGTTGTTTTTGCATTTATTATTGCTGCAGTTGCTGCTGCACTCATGTCTACCGTGGACACGTTGATAAATGCCGTGGCTGCTGTGGTCGTCAATGATGTGTATAAACCCATTGTCAAGAATCGTAGTGATAAACATTACCTGAGAATCGCCATGATTGTTTCTGCCGGTGCAACCTTATTAGGAGCTGCCAGCACTATATTTTTTAATAATTTCCCTACTTTATATGAGGCTCATGGATTCTTTCATAGTACCGTGGTTCCTCCCATGGTGGTTGCCATTTTTCTAGGTATATTTTGGCGGAGATATACAACATGGGCAGCTGTTATGACTTTCATTGGTGGTGCTTTTTTCATGTGGCTTGGAAGCAAGTATCCAGGTATTATTATAGCTCCTTTTGATCATGGAATAGTCATGGATCCGGATCATCCGTATACATATATCCGAGCGTTATATAATACCCTTATCTGCTTAGGAGTAGGCGTGATTGTGACGTTATTTACTCAGCCGAAATCAGAAAAGGATATAGAAGGTTTAACAGTGTGGTCTATTGAAAAAGCAAGGGAATATTTTAAAGGGAGCAAACCAAATGATGAAGAAGGTGATAAAGTGGAAGTGATGTGGAAGCAGCTTGAAGGCGATGATTCGATCGTTCAATTTTCGAAATTGGACATGGAAAAAATGAAGGCGAAAACGGGAGACTTGGTGTATTTATCGGATAAACGGAAGTGGCTTGGAGGGCTGAAATCTATACACTCTGTTTTCGGTGAGCCTCATGAGGAGTGTGGATTGGTTTATCTGACTGCTGGTCAATTGAGGCAGGGACTTTTTGTAGAAGGAAAAATTCTTGTTGTTGAAAAAGAAATGTAGCTTTGAAAGGAAAATTAAAGTACAATAAATTCATCAAAATTATTTTTACAATAAATATAGAATTCCGGTATAGCTCAGTTGGTTAGAGCAGCGGACTGTTAATCCGCGTGTCCCTGGTTCGAGTCCAGGTACCGGAGCACACTTTGAAGCCCCCGTTTCCGAGGAGGGCTTCCTAATTATACGCCTTTTTTTAAGAAGTTTTTTTGGCTAGAACGCTACCGTTTGTCAAATGGGGTATATTCCGATATAGGATTCCCAGTATAGATTTGTCTCGGACGATAAATCCGCTGATTTTTCTCTTCAGCCATCTCTTTCCACTGTGCAATCCAACCAGGCAGTCTTCCCAAGGCAAACATTACCGTAAACATATCTGTAGGTATACCCATAGCACGATAGATGATACCGGAATAGAAGTCTACATTGGGGTAAAGCCTCCGTTCGACGAAGTAGTTATCTTTCAGTGCGATTTCCTCCAACTCCATGGCAATCTGCAGGAGGGGGTCAGAAACACCGAGCTGTTTCAAAAGCCTGTCTGCAGCTCCTTTCAGAATTTTAGCTCGAGGATCAAAGTTTTTATACACGCGATGCCCAAAACCAAAGAGCTTAAACTCTGACTTCTTATTTTTTGCCAAATCCACATATTTCTGATAGTTCTGCCCATCTTCATAAATCATCCGCAGCATTTCGATAACCTTCTGATTAGCACCGCCATGCAATTGTCCCCAAAGAGCAGCAATGCCTCCAGCGATGGATATAAATGGGTGTGATTGACTGCTCCCCACCATACGGACGGAGGAAGTGGAACAGTTTTGCTCATGGTCGGCATGTAGCACCAATAGAAGCCGAAGGGCATCACTCATCACAGGATCAACTTGGTAGTCCTCAGCTGGTACGGCAAACATAGTATAGAGGAAATTTTCTTCAAAAGTGAGATTATTTCTAGGGTAAATGAATGGTTGACCAATGGATTTTTTATAGGCAAATGCAGCCAACGTTTTTACTTTTGCCAGAAGGCGAACAATATTCAGGTCAACGTCGCCATTACCTGAGCTGGGATAAAACGTAGAAAGAGCACCAACAGTAGAAGCCAATACTCCCATTGGATGAGCATTGATGGGATAACCGTCAAATAATCTTTTGAAATCTTCATGAATGATTGAGTGATATCTGATCTCATGTCTGAAATTATTGAGTTCTTCCTGATTTGGAAGATTCCCATATATGAGAAGATAGCACACTTCAACAAATGAGGATTTTTCTGCCAGTTGTTCTATAGGAATGCCCCTGTACCTTAAGATTCCTTTCTCTCCATCGATGAAAGTGATGTCACTAGCACAAGAACCTGTATTACCATAAGCAGGATCAAATGTAATGTAGCCTGTCGTTGCCCGGAGACCAGTAATATCAATTGCTTTTTCACCTTCCGTTCCGATAATAATGGGTAGTTCGATTGTCTGATCTTTAATAATCAGTTTAGCATTGCTCATAATTTTACTTCAAAGTTGTTTTTTATATGTATCATTAGCTTAAAGAAAATACCATGACACACATCATCAAATCAATTCAAGATTAGTTTCAAAATGATGGGTTTTTACTATAGCATAAAAGGGATTTTCTATATATAAAAAAGTAGAGATGGAGTAATAAATCAGTATTACACATGTAAGCAGTGAATTACGTCAGATTGTCCTAACTATTTAACAAGGTCAGGATAAATAGAAAGCGGGAAACAAATCCCGCTTTCTATTTAATACCATCATAAGATTTTATACGTGGGCCCTCAGGGATTCGAACCCCGGACCAACGGATTATGAGT
>CAYSQB010000046.1:0-12347 GCA_964433085.1 uncultured bacterium | reverse complement strand
TAAAAAACTGGGTTGAATTACAGGAAGAATATGATTGTATTTATGTAATAGTTGACCTCCATGCTATTACAACTCAACAAAAACCTTCTGAGTTACGAAAACAATCACTATCTTTTTTAGCACAATATGTTGCCTGTGGAATTGATCCGGAAAAAAGTACCATTATAATCCAATCTCAAGTCCCGCAACATGCAGAACTTTCTTGGGCTTTGAGTACCATGACCTATATGGGTGAACTGAATAGAATGACCCAGTTTAAGGAAAAATCAAAACGGTACAATGAAAATATCAACGCCGGTCTTTATACTTACCCTATTTTAATGGCCTCGGATATTTTATTGTACCAGGCCGATCTTGTTCCTGTTGGAGCTGACCAGAAACAACACCTAGAATTAACCCGTGATTTAGCACAGCGGTTTAATTCACGCTATTCAGACACATTTACCATTCCTGAACCTTTTATTCCAAAGATTGGCGCTCGTATTATGAGTCTCCAGGATCCGACAAAAAAAATGTCAAAATCTGATACGGATCTAAACAACATTATAACTCTTTTAGACAATCCAGACATCATTCGAAAAAAACTAAAAAGAGCGGTGACTGATTCAGGAAAACAGATTCTTTTTGATCTGGAAAAACGACTTGGAGTGGCAAACCTAATAAATCTATACTCTGGTCTAACAGGCTTAGAAATATCTGAAATAGAATCTCATTTTGAAGGGAAAATGTATTCAGATTTAAAAATTGAACTCTCCGAACTAATTATTGATACTCTCAAGCCAATCCAAAATGAATATCAAAAACTAATGGGAGACAGAACTTTTTTGAATTCCATTTCGGAGAGTGGGCGAAAAAAAGCAAATAAAATAGCTAATAAAACCTTACGCAAGGTTTATAAAAAAATAGGATTTTTACCTATCCAATCATAAATGAGTTCACATGTATAAGGTACAGTTAGAGCAATTTGAAGGTCCCCTTGATCTTCTCCTTTACTTTATCAAACGGGATGAATTGAATATTTATGATATCCCAATTTCTCAAATAACAGCAGACTATATGGAAACAATACAAACTTCGAAAGAGGTCAATATTGGAACAGCAGGTGAATTTATCCATATGGCTGCAACATTGATGAGAATAAAGTCGAAAATGCTTCTACCATTGTCTTCCCACGATGAAGAAGATAACATTGAGGATCCCCGACTTCCATTGGTGAGACAGTTGTTAGAGTATAAACGTTATAAGGAGGCAGCGGAATCATTGGACTCCATGGCAGAAAATCGAAGTCATTATTTTACAAGAGGGAAAATTAAGGATATTTCTTCTGTTGAAGAGGAGGCAGCGGTCTTTGTGCGAAATGTTTCTCTGTTTGATATTGCAACATATTTCAAGACTGCTATGGATAACAAACCTGTTATTAGCCAATATGAACTCCATCGGGAGCCCATGAGTATAGAAGACCAAAAAGCGAAGTTACTTGCTTTCGTTGATGGGGACGGGATACTTCGTTTTTCTTCTCTTATAGAACGTTTGAGAGATAAGGTTGAAATTGTCATTACCTTTTTGGCAATTCTTGATCTTATTCGGGAAGCAAAAATTCTACTTATTCAGAATGAATTGTTCGGCGAGATAGAAATTCAACTTATTTCGGAAAAGAATTAATGTCTACTGTAGAACAGGAAGAGTTATTCATTATTGAAGCGCTTTTGTTTGCAAGCCCGCATCCCCTAACACAAAAACACGTAAATAAGATTTTTGAAAATGATCCTCCAAAATTGACCTCTGTTATTAAAAAATTAAAAGAAAAATACAATAGTGAAAATCATGCATTTGAAATTCAGACCATAGCAGGTGGGTATCAACTCAATTCCCGACCAGAGTACGATATCTGGATTCGAAGATTATTAAATAAATCAGGGAAACTTTATCTGAGTACTGCTGCACTTGAATCGTTGGCAGTTATAGCTTACAAGCAGCCTGCAAATCGTTTTGAAATTGAGTCAATTCGTGGAGTTGATTGTTCAGGGGTCTTAAAAACTTTATTAAACAAAAACCTAATCTGTATTAAGGGCAGGGATGAAGGTCCTGGCCGTCCGCTACTTTATGGGACAACAGATGATTTTCTTGAAGCTTTTGGATTGGGGAAAATATCCGAAATACCTAAGTTGAAGGAAATCGCTGATTTGACTGATGATGAAGAACTCCCAAATGAGATGCAGGTTGATATCTTCTCGGAAGGTGCTATTCCTGAGGGAGACTAATATTTATGAGGTTAAATAAATATTTAGCTCATGCAGGTGTTGCTTCAAGACGGCAGTCTGACGCTTTGATTCAGAAGGCAACCACATTCGTGAATGGAAAACTCATCATAGATCCAGCGCACCCTGTCACAGAAAAAGATGACATCGTATTTGAAGGATTGAAGCTTTCTATTTCGAGGAAATTTCAGGTAATCCTGTTCCATAAACCTACAAAGGTTGTAACAACCACTTTTGATCCACAAGGGAGAAGAACTATTTTGGATTATGTCAAAACAAAAGATAGGATATTTTCAATAGGAAGACTGGATCGCATGACAACAGGGTTATTATTATTGACAAATGATGGAGAATTGTCAAACAAATTGCTTCATCCAAAATTTCGTATCCCGCGAATATATGAAGCGGAAATAGATAATGTTTTAGATTCTAAAATGATACAAAAAATTGCAAGGGGAATTTTCATAGGAGATGGTGAGTTTGGTCGGGCAGAAGTGTTAAAGCAGAAAAAGATAAAGAAAAGGAGTACCGTACACTTAAAACTTTTTACTGGGAAGAAAAGAGAAATTAGACGAATATTTTCTTTTTTAAATATACGCCTTTTCAGTTTGAAGAGAATACAATACGGTCCTATTTCGCTAGGGGACCTTCCACGCGGAGAGTGGAGATACTTAAATGACGCTGAGATGAATAAATTAAAAACTTTTAATAGATCCAAATAAAATGCTGGGTTATATAGAAATTGTCTTATTTATTGGTTTTATAATATGATAAAAGTAACTTTCTCGGCTTTTTGAGAATTAAATGTAATGATTATCGCAATTGATGGGCCTGCAGCAACAGGGAAAAGCAGTACTGCAAAAGCTGTTGCTGAGGAATTGGGTTTCACGTATTTGGACACAGGAGCTATGTATAGGGCAGTAACATTGGCTGTTCTTGAAAAAAACATTTCGCTGACACATGGCTATGATATAAAATCATTTCTTGCTTCTCTGGATTTAAATATTCTTTATCTTGAGAAGACACTTGTAATTGAATTAGACCAGGTAGATGTTACAAAACATATCAGAGATCCTAAAGTGACAGCGAAAGTAAGTGAAGTCAGTGCGTTACCGGCTGTGAGAAAGGCCATGGTAAAGTTTCAGCGAAAATTAGTTTCAGATAAAGATTGTATTGTTGAAGGGCGGGATATTGGTACGGTCGTATTTCCGAACGCTGATCTAAAATTCTATATGATTGCCGATTCCAGTATTCGGGCTGAGCGAAGGAAAAAAGACCTTCTTAATTTGGGGAAGAATAAAGATATTGGTGAACTTGAAACAGAAATTAAAAGTAGAGATAGGAAAGATTCTACCAGAGTACATTCTCCTTTGTCAAAAGCTGAAGATTCCATCATAATTGATACATCACATTTGGATTTTCGTGAACAGGTTAATATGATTGTTGAGAAAATTAAAACAGAACAAAAAGGAAAAACATAAATGGTTGAAAAAGAATTGGAAACATCATTGCTTGAAAAGGCTTCGGAAGAAAAAACTGATGAAGTCAGTGCTGAAACCGTAGTGAGTACGGAAGAAACTGCACCTGCTATTGATTATTTATCCCCTGAATTATTTCAAAATATAAATATTTACAATAAAGAGGATATGGATCAGGAAGAAGTAGAGGAGGAAATCCCTGCCGAACTCCAATCCATGTACCTTGAAACTTTGTCAGACATTGATGAACAGGAACTGGTCTTAGGAAGAGTGATTGGAATGACAGATAATGATATTATTTTAGATATTGGATTTAAATCTGAAGGTATCATTCACCGATCTGAATTTCCACAAGATAAATTACCGAGTATAGGAGACCAGATTGAAGTGTTTTTAGAGACACTGGAAGACAGAAAAGGGAATATGGTATTATCCAAGACCAAAGCAGATTTCCTAAAATGCTGGAAGAGAATAAGAACGACATATGAAAATAATGAAATCATTTCCTGTAAGATTCTCCGTCGAATAAAAGGGGGAATGGTTGTGGACATTGGTGATATTGAGGCATTTTTACCCGGATCACAAATTGATATTCGTCCAGTCCGTGATTTCGATATGTATTTAGATAAAGAGTTGGAAGTCCGAATTGTTAAGTTTAACGAGATGAGAAAGAATATAGTTGTTTCCCGAAAAATCTTATTGGAAGATGAATTAAAGGAACAAAGAGAACATCTTTTTGATCAAATTAACATTGGGGATATTATAGAAGGCCAGGTAAAAAATGTGACTGATTTCGGTGTGTTCATTGATTTGGGTGGTATAGATGGATTATTGCATATAACGGATATTTCATGGGGAAGAGTGAACCATCCATCTGAAGTGGTTACATTGGATGAAAAACTTACAGTTAAGGTCATAGATTTTGATGAGGATAAGAAACGTATTTCATTGGGTTTGAAACAGTTAACTACCCATCCATGGGAAAATGTAAGTGAGAAATACCCCATTGGCTCAGCTGTAAAAGGTAAGATTGTAAGTATGACTAATTATGGTGCATTCATAGAAATTGAATCAGGTGTAGAGGGTTTAATACACGTCTCCGAAATCTCATGGACAAAACATATCAAAAATCCATCAGAACATTATAGCATGGGGGATGAGATCGAAGCTCAGGTCCTTACCATTGATGTTGAAGAAAGAAAAATCAGTCTGGGTGTTAAACAACTCCAACCGGATCCTTGGGATACAATCGAAGAAAAATATATGATTGGTACTCTTCAAAAAGGGAAGGTTATAAACTTAACACAGTTTGGTGCATTTGTAGAACTTGAAGAAGGGATTGATGGGCTCATCCATATATCTGACCTATCTTGGACAAAGGTTTTAAGGCATCCAAAGGAAATTTTGGAAAAGAATCAGGAAATGGAAGTTAGGGTATTGGAGGTTTCTAGGGAAAATCGCCGTATTTCTTTGGGATTAAAACAAGTTGAAGATGATCCTTGGGAAGAGTATATAAAATATTTTGAAGCCGGTAAAGAAGTTCAAGGTACTGTTATTCATATTTTGGATAAAGGTATCATTCTGGAGCTGGAACACGAGATTGAAGGTCTTATCCCCTTTGGCAGAAAAAATAAAAATGTTCGTTCAAAGATTATGGAGAAGTACACACGAGGAGATGAGCTTACGGCTGTGGTAATGGAGGTAAAGCCTAATGATAAAAAAATTATCCTGATTTTAGATGAATTAAATGACGATCCAGATGAAAAAATAGATACTGTAAGAGAATATATGGAAACTCAGGAAAACCCTGCTGGTGAGAAAATAGAAATCCCCATACAGTCACAAAAACCTGAGGGTGATTCAGAATAGATATTATTTTTTGGTGATGATTTTTGGTTAGATACTCAATATTCAACCGAGAACAATACAGTAATTACTATTTATTTTTAGGCTCGTTTGGGCTGGGATTATTTCTCTGGCTATTTGTGATTAGCAGTGAAGAATACTCCTATCTAATGGATATTCCTCTTGAAGTTAGAAATATAAGTGCAAAAAAAACTCTTAAAGAAGAAGTCCCCAGTATGGTTCAGGCACGTTTTTCTGGTACAGGCCATGAATTATTGAAAGCATTTCTGTTGAAGGACTTTTACGATGATTATAAATTAGTTTTAGACCTTGACCGTATTTCAGAAGAATATGAATTTGTCTTAAATGAATATTATGAACGATTCCCACATAAAGTTGTTATTCCTTCATCATGGAAAATCAATTTTCTTGAAATTGTTTATCCTCTGGAAATTAAGATCAGTTTGGATGAATATCTTGTAAAATCTATACCGGTTATTCCCAAAGTAGTTATCCATTTAGAACCAGGATTTGTCCAGGTTGGTGACATTAATATTTCCCCCAATATTATTGACATTGCAGGTCCCAGAGAATTAGTTGATTCGCTTCAATGGATAACGACAGAAGCAGAAACACTTTTAGCATTGAAGGAATCGGTTTGGGAGGGGTCCCTATCTATTCACGCTCCTCACCCTATAATCGAGTACAAAGATAGATCTATATCTTATGAAATTGATATACAAAAAATCAGTGAACGAATTATCAGTGATATCCCTGTTCAAGTGACTCGTGTCCCTGATGGATTACGAGTGTTTGTAAATCCGAGGACGGTATCCCTTACAGCGGTAGGAGGTGTATTTCGAATTGCCGATATTTATCCTGAAGATTTTGTTATATATGTAGATTTTGAAGATCAATGGGTACAGAAAAAACAATTTTATGCACCAACTATTGTTATACCCAATGATGTCATTGAATGGCAGGATTTGTCACCACGAAACATTGAATTGGTAGTAACTCGGGATTCTCAATGAGCGTTTTGGGGATTGAGACCTCCTGCGATGAAACGGCAGCTGCAATTGTTCACAATGGGAAAGTGCTTTCAAACATTATACATTCTCAACAGATTCATCAATCTTCAGGCGGCGTTATTCCGGAGCTGGCTTCCAGAGAACATGAATATTACCTGAACACTATTGTTCAAAAAGCATTAACAACTTCTACGATAAATAAGTCGGAATTAAAGGGGATAGCTGTGACACAGGGCCCTGGGTTAGCGGGGTCATTGCTTACAGGAGTCTGTTTTGCAAAAGGTATGTCCTTAGGATTGAGGATACCCCTTATTCCTATCAATCATCTGGAAGCACATATATGTTCGAACTTTTTAGAAACTCCAGCGTTGACGTACCCATTGATATGTCTTCTCGTTTCTGGGGGGCATACACAATTATGGCATATTATGGAACAGGATAAATATCATTTGTTAGGAGAAACTCGTGATGATGCTGCGGGGGAAGCATTTGATAAGGGTGCAAGAATATTAGGATTAGGATATCCTGGTGGGCCAGCGATTGAAAAATGTGCAGTTGGGGGGAACTCAAAAGCCATTGAATTCCCGCGTGCCTTGTTAGGTGAAAACAATTTAGAATTTAGTTTTAGCGGACTCAAAACGGCACTTCTTTATTACATTAGAAATCTTGATGAAAACGAAAAAAATCAAAATATACATAATATCGCAGCTAGTTATCAATCTGCTATCATTGATGTATTGATTACAAAACTTAAAATCGCTTTAGAATTAACTGCCATTAATAGCTGTGTCATTGTGGGAGGTGTGAGTGCAAATAAAATGTTAAGGGAATCAGCAAAAACCCATTTAACTCCTGCGAAGGTACATTTTTCATCTCTCCCTTTGTGCACAGATAATGCTGCAATGGTTGCTTATTTAGGAGAATTAAAGCTAATGGCAGGTAAAAAATCTTCCCTTTCATTTTCCGTGCTCCCAAATCTTTCTCTAAAATAATACGTTCAGAAGAATGGAAAATCTCAAAAAATGATAATAATATATTTGGGTGTCCAGAGTTTTCTTGTAAAGTCATCCAGTTTATATAACAATATTTAATTTATTCACAATGCTCTCTTCTTTTATTTGTTCAGAATCTATATTTTTCAATATGAATAAATGATTATCGAATTTCTTCATCAAACAGATTATTGGTTTTGGATTCTGCTGCTGGGAAGCGTCATAATAATGATTTGGTATATTATTTTTTTTATACCAGAGAAAGAGTTTTTAATATTACCCTTCTTAAGGTTATTTTTTGTTGTAATTCTTTTAATAGGCTTGTTACAGCCAAATATTACTCAAATCATTCAAAGGGAAAGAGAGAGAGAGCTAAGTGTTTTTGTAGATAATTCGATGAGCATGGGTTATCATAAAGAGAACTCTCTAATGAGGTTGAACAAAGATTTATCATCATTTCGTGAAAAACTAAAAAATAAGGATATTAAACATTCCATTTATTATTTTGATAACTCCATCTATCCAGTAATAAATGAAATTCCACTTACAGCAACAGGTTCGACCACAAATATTGGAGAAATTATCAAAAGCGCTGAACATGAAAACCCAGAAACATCAATGGGATATCTAATGATCACCGATGGACAGAGTACCCTTGGAATGGATCCAAAACAATCAGTTACAGATGTTTCTATTCCTATATTTTCTTTAGGTGTAGGGGATAAATCTGCACTTGTGGATATCTCCATTAAATCTGTTGATGCTCCTACTGTTGCTGTTAAAAATGAGGTCATTGAAATTATTGGGACTGTAGAATCTTTCGGAGATATAAATCAGCGCTTGACTGTTTCTTTATATGATGAAAATAAATTAATTGGATCAAAATATATTCGTGTTATAGGAGGAGGATCTCAAACGAATATTCGGTTTGGGTTTGCTCCTGATCAATTGGGTGAATCTCTTTATACCATGAGAATCTCTTCTATAGAAGATGAATTAAACATAGCTAATAATCAACATTCATTTAGTATTTCGATTTTGCAGGATCAATATAATGTGGCAATTTTAACTGGTGCTCCCTCATACAACACAGGAGTATTAAAGAAAATATTAAGCAAGATGCCACGTACTTCAGTGAATCATTTTATTCAGCATAAAAAAGAGTTTCGTCCCGGATTAAAAGAATTTTGGGAGAAAAAATATGAACTTATCATTTTGGATAATTTTCCTGTGAGTCAGATGTCAAAATCATGGTATTCCTTTTTGAAAAAAAAAATTGGGTCACATAAATCCAGTTTAGCATGGTTTTCGGGACCGTCGACTCAAGAAAGATATGCTTCTACGATTTTTTCAATTTTTGGATTAAAGGATGCTAATTGGATATTTGAAGATAAATTGACGGAATGGACTTTGACTACAGAGGGGGAAAATATAATACGATCATTCAGTATGCATCCTGATTTTATTATTAGAGAATTAGAATTTCCTCCTTTAAATCCTGGGCTTCAACTAACCCATCAACATTCGTGGATGTATCCTTTGGCATCATTTAAAAACGGTGGTAATACCCCTGTTTTACTTACAGGTGAAACGAATAATGTAAGAATGGCAGTATGGTCTCCCACAAATTTGCACGCATTACATTATAATTTAACATCAACTAAATCTAAGGAATTTTCAAAAATATTATTGAGCGGATTATTTTCATGGTTGTTACGTACTGGTGGTAATGAAACTCTTCATTTTCGATTGAATAAAAATAATTATCAACAGGGCGAAGAAATTGAAATTTCCGGTATTCGGTATTCCGAGTCAGCAAAAGGGGAATCTGCCCTATTTTACATTATTGTCAAGGATTCTATTGTTAGTTCAACTGAATTACAATTCAATCCGTTATTGGAAAGATGGGAAGGATCTTTGTGGGCATCCTTTCCCGGGACAAATAAATATATTGTTGAATACAAAGATAATTCAGGTACCTATGACCAGAAAGGAAAGTTCTATGTGGAAAAAAGTCAGGTTGAATTGAATAAAGTATATTTAAATGAAGAACTTTTGAAATATATCTCAGGAGAGACTGGGGGAGAATATTACAACTTGGCAAATATGGATAGCATGATTTCACAGCTCGACCCGGAAATTACATTAATGACTGAAAGTAATAAAACTCGCCCTTTTGAGAAATGGTGGATTGTAGTTATTTTAATTTCCATTTTATCTTTGGAATGGGGTCTCCGTCGTAAATTTGGCTTCTTATAATTTCGTTAATATATATGAAATCAGATAAATGAAAAAAATATCCATTATTGGGACTGGATATGTAGGGTTGGTGAGTGGTGCCGGGATTTCAGATTTTGGTCACCAAGTAACCTGTGTAGATATCCTCGAAGAAAAAATCTCTTTTTTGAATCAAGGGAGAATCCCTTTTTATGAACCAGGATTAAAGGATTTAATAGAACGGAATGTCCATTCTGGTCGACTAATATTTTCAAATGAAATAGAGAGGATTATAAAAAATAGCGAGGTGATTTTTATTGCTGTTGGGACACCAGAAGCTGAAGATGGTAGTGCGGATTTAACGGCAATATATTCAGTAGCTGACACCATCGCGAATAATTTGAATGATTATAAAGTGATCTGTACGAAAAGTACTGTCCCAATTGGTACTGGAGAAAAAATAGTAAAATTGATTAGGTCTAAAACAGATCAAACTTTTGATTATTGTTCCAATCCTGAATTTTTAAGAGAAGGTTCAGCGGTCAGAGATTTTCTTAGGCCTGACCGGATTGTTATTGGAACATCATCAAATAAAGCAATTGAGGTGATGAAAGATATCTATCGTCCCCTTTACATCAATGAAACCCCTATGCTTTTTACCACAATTGAGTCATCAGAAATGATAAAGTATGCAAGTAATTCCTTTTTAGCCTTGAAAATAAGTTATATCAACGAAATCGCGAATCTTTGTGAAGCGGTAAATGCAGATGTTCACACTATAGCCCGGGCTATGGGTATTGATGGAAGGATAAGTCCAAAATTTTTACATGCTGGCCCTGGTTTTGGAGGATCATGCTTTCCAAAGGATATAAAAGCGTTAGCTTCCCTTGCTAAAATGAAAAAGATGCCCATGCATACAATTGAAGGAGCTATCAAAGCGAATGAATTACAGAAAAAAAGAATGATCAATAAATTGAGATTCCTTCTGGACGGTAATTTTGTTGGTAAACATATTGCTATTTTAGGATTAACATTTAAACCTGAAACTGATGATATTAGAGAATCACCGGCTATCTCAATGACAGAAGCTATTCTCAAAGGGGGTGGAAATGTGTCTGCTTATGATCCGGAGGGAGTCTCAAACTTTTCTAAATTATTTCCTGATATTATTTATGAAAATTCTTGGGAAAAAGCGGTATCAAAATCTGATGGAATGGTTATTCTTACAGAATGGAATGAATTTAGAGGTATAGATGCTAATAAAATAAAAACACTGATGAGTACACCTGTAGTCCTTGATACTAGAAATATCTTGGATATGGATGAATTTCAAAATGCAGGAATTATATTTGATAACGTAGGGCGATTGCCCTATAAAAATTAGAAATATAAATTATGGAAATTAAGGAGATATCTCTTCCTGGATTGTTTATGATTATTCCCCACATACACAGGGACAAAAGGGGATATTTTTTTGAATCCTTTCGTGGTGATATGATGAAAATATATGATTTGCCTACATCTTTTATTCAGGAAAATCAATCAAAATCTGATAGAGGGATAATAAGGGGACTTCACTACCAGCTCAAATATCCCCAAGGAAAACTGGTTCGGGTTTCTTTTGGAAAAGTTTATGATGTAGCTGTGGATATCCGAAAAGGCTCTCCCACTTTTGGTCATTATTATGGTACAATTCTTTCAGATGAAAATCACTTGACCATGTTTATCCCAGAAGGATTTGCTCATGGGTATTCCGTATTGTCTGATACCGCTATTTTTCAATATAAGTGTACAAATATTTATCATAAGGAAGACGAATATGGGGTCCTTTGGGATGATCCAGAAATAGATATAGATTGGAAAATATCTAATCCAACTTTGTCAAAAAAGGATTTAAATTTTCCTTCATTAAAAAATATTCCAGACAAACATTTACCAGTGTATGAAGCCTGAAGTATTTTTTATTACTGGAGGGTGTGGGTTTATCGGTTCAAATTTTATACGATACATTCTTGAAAATACAGATGTAAAACACGTAATAAATTTGGATAAATTGACCTATGCAGGCAGTACATCTAATTTAAAGGAATTTAATTCTGACAGTCGCTATATATTTATTGAAGGTGATATTGCAGATGCTAAGTTAGTTTACAGTCTTTTTCAGAATCATAATCCAGACTGTCTTGTCCATTTTGCCGCCGAGAGCCATGTAGATAGATCCATTGATGGACCAGAAGTATTTATTAACACTAACATAATTGGAACATTCACACTTCTTGAAGAATCACTGAGATATTATAAATCATTAAGCAATAATTCTGGTCCTGAATTCCTTTTTCATCATATTTCCACTGATGAAGTTTTTGGTAGTCTTGGGAAAACAGGATCATTTACAGAAACTACACCCTATGATCCAAGTTCACCCTATTCTGCTGCCAAAGCATCCTCAGATCACTTGGTCAGAGCATGGTACAGAACCTTTGGATTACCAGTATTGATCACAAATTGTTCAAATAATTATGGTCC
>CAYSQB010000045.1:0-12442 GCA_964433085.1 uncultured bacterium | reverse complement strand
TTACTCTCCCTGGTAACAACACCAGGACGATTATACCAGTCAAACCAGTGCCAGTCTGTCATTTTTAATGGTTCCCCTGGATAAATATCCGTAAATCCATCTTGGTCCAGATCTATGGGAACCGTAGCAATAGGGGAGTCAAGCATTTGGGTTGCTACAATCCCAAAATCGTTGCCCTTTTTGGTTCCGTCTTCCATGGCATAGCCATAGGCAATATTACTCTGTCCATCATAGTCACCTATCATCGCCATACTCACAATCATAGAATCATCTTTCACAGAAAATCTCTCCCAATGATATTTCATATAATCATCAGCGTTAGTGTGAACACCAAAATTACCGCTGGCATCAGCAGATACAACATCAGCATCCATATAAAAACCCAGGTAAATATCCTTATAGTTAAACCCTTTGCCATGATTTAGTTTGGTACCATCAGGCATGATCATTGCATCATGAAACACTCCATCCTCATCGGTCCAGTCCCCGCTCTCATTCCTCACACGAACAGTCACAAACATGATATCCTCCGCATATGCCACTCCATAGGTGTGTGCTTCAGACATCACACGCAATCCCATGGGGTACCCAGCCTGTTCATATTCATTGTTCGTATCCACACGGTTACTACGGTGCGCCCAGCGATCATCAAATTCCATGTACACATCGTTGTCCGATATGAATCGTCCCGGCACCTCTTTCCAGCAGTCAGGATCTTTTCTTGTGCCGGAGCACCCAACTATTCCATTTATCGCCCAGGAATCGGGGTCATCACCATAATATTCGTCCCCCCACCAGCCAGGCCAGAAGGGCTCAAGCTCACCCGTTTCCGAATTAAAATTTTTAGGCCAGGTTGCGGAATATAAACTGTGAGCCAACAATGGATAGGTATCACCTCCATCAGAAAAGGGTGTATCAGAAAATATATCTCCTGACGTAGCATCCAGGTCATGGGTGTTCACTCTGGCCATTGTGGAAGCCTGCCACTCTGTGTCCGTCAGACTACTATTGCGTGTAAACCACGATTCAGTGACATTGGCACCATAAAACTCATAGACATCATCGGACGTCCACTCTTCATTATCTGGACCGTAATCATAAATATCAAAATCATCGGTCCGCTCTTTCAATTTTGGACGCAAACCCCAGGGATACACAAGCCCTATGCGTGCTGTTGAGTAGTTTGGATTTATTGTGGTACTACCGGACTGTTTGATACTGATAAATAAATCTTGATCATCATCAGATAGCCCCCACTGATAATTTCCGTCAACAAATATTTTATCCATCTTTTTTGAAACGCTATCCGGTCTCCATATTCCACAATCCCTAGCGCCATCTGAGTTTCCACAGTCATTCTGCATATCGAAAACGATTCCAACAAAATTTGTATCACCACTTGTGTACCATGCCTCATATGCATCATGAGAACACCATATCTCAACAGAATCTTCCTCCGCAGCTGTATCTCCATCGGGAGCTTCTCCGCACTTTGTCCAGGGAGAATAGTTAGAGCTGAGCGAGCGACCCGGAACACCAGCTAAAAATGCTACATGAGGCAGATTTGTGTACTCACCCCAGAGCCCTGCCGGGTGAAAATCCCAGGTGATATAATTACCAAAATTTGTTACAGCGTTTTTTACTTTACCCTGCAGGAGAAATCCCTGGGCACGATCATTCATAGGGTTTGTAGGGTATGGGTAATCTCCAATTTTTGCCAATGGATCAGCTCTGTTGTAAACGGGCTCCGGTTCAGCAGACGGATAAATTATGGATGGATCAACTCCCAAAAGGATCATAGGGAAAATAAATAACATATGTCCCAGTTTTTCATATTTTATTTTTGTTGACATCTTAACGAAAGTCTACCCTAATATTGAAATTGATCTCACGGGGAGAAGCATTTACCCAGGGCCTATCATAATAGGAGCCTGACTTATCATGCTTTGCATCTGGAAGTCCAACCCAATCTGTATAGTAAGTTCCTGGGTCATCCGGTTTCCCCGTTAATGGATAAACGTAAAACGAATTTATTATATCCAACAGGTTGAAAACGCTAAGTCCCATTGACACCTTAAAATCTTTAAATTTGATCCCTTTTGACAGAGACATGTTCAACATCTGTGTGCTGGGTGATCGCTTGGTATTCATATTTTTTACATCTGACTGAGGAGTGTCTCCATTATAAATCATGGGCGTATAGGGATATCCGGACTGGTACATCCCCGTAAGCCCCATGCTTAATCCAAAAGGCAAAAATGTATAAAACGACATTGTCAGGTCATGAGGCCTGTCATAGGGCATCAGAAATTCCTGCGATGGGGCATCTACATAAATCCCCTCAACTGATGCCCAGTCATACGCAGAGTTTCCCTTGGCAATAGAATATGTATATTGAATCAAGGAGTTAACAAATTTTCCACGTCTTTCCAATGTGAGATCAATTCCCTTTGCACTACCATAATCTCCATTAGAAAACACCCTATAAGAATATACCCCGCTTCGATAAAATTTTGATGTAGCCCACTGGTCATTATCTTTCACCCAGGCACCCACGGTATATGCCCAATGTCTTCCCACCTGAATATTGAATGCCGCTGAATAAGACTGTGTTCTGGATGCGTTCATGGTGGCATTCCCGATCAACCCCTCTCCCTCTTCAAATAGCTCTGCCGGGTCTTCCAATCTATTGGTCTGCAGAAAAACATTTTGATAGATTGGTGTCTGATAATACAAACCATAATTAAATGTAAATGTAGCTCTATCTGTAATGACATGACTGAATCCTATTCGAGGGCTAATTTTATAGAACCACTTGGACTTCTCAAAAATCACAGGAGGATTTGCACCAAAAGACTGCTCAACCTGCATCGAAGCATCTTCCCCCATATCCCATCTTCCATTTTCATTTACATCGTCAAAATACCATGGAATCCCAGGAGTAAATTCACCCGTTGTGTCTGCCCATATCTCTGTATTATAGTTCACCGCATCCACCCGGACCCCCGCATTGATCACCATCCAGGGGACCTCAAAAGTATTTTGAATATAGGCAGCAAATTCGGTAGGCTCACGGAAATTATCCCACTGACCATTTCCATTGGAATCACGGTATTGTTCACCGGGATCCCAAACACCATTGTCCTCACCAAAATCTGCATCCTCATAGTCTGCATCTGTGGGGAGTAAACCATCGGGACCAGAATCGACCCAAAACTCGGCAAATGTTTGTGAAAAAGCCGCTTCTCCCTCCCACGGTGATTTAACCTCATAAAAATCAAGCTGATGATATTTATAATCTATACCGGTCCTTAATTTCCAGCGATCAGTGATCTGAGAGGTTACATCAAGACGAATCTCATTTGTAACAGCATTGGAGGTAGCATAAAACCGATCATGCCCACCAAACACGCTTCCCTCCTCCCAAGCATATCCATCATATGTCGGCATATAGTAAAAAGGATCAAAGTCATTTCTAGGGATTCCATCATCAGAAACACCTGAATATCTAGGGCCAGTGCTGCCAAATCTATTTTCTTCAGACCAGGGGTCTTGGTCATAATGAAGGTCAATAAAACGATAGTCGGTAAAGGGTTCATAGCTCTGGTACATTTCCGGCTCTAGCCAGTAGTCCCCATCCCGATGATAGAGCTCCTGCACCAGCTCAGGACCATCCCACTGACCATCCGTATATTGATCTCCGGTTTTGTCTTGATAATCTTCCCCTTCATCCCAAATTCCGTTTCCGTTTTTGTCCGTGAACTCCTCTGCAGACTCCCAGTTATAAAGCCCTGGAATGCTACCGTAAAACCACCCACTCCGATCATCACGCCTTGTATAAAACAAGGTGTCGGCATTTTCAGAAATTGTATATGGAACAACAAAAGGATTATTGTGATCAGACATCTCCCTGTTGGGACCAGCCGAATATCTCCACTCAAACCAATCCGGATATCCATCATTATCGCTATCCTTCCAGCGAACACCTTGAAACTGATTCTGAACAAATTGCGAAACACGCAATGTGTAAAATGTTTTACTTGTGATGGAGTGGTTCATCTCTCCAGAATAACGGTATGTATCCCGAAAGAGTTCATTTTGACCGTCATCCCAATAAAGATAGCGCTGATTAAATCCTTTTCTGTGAGCTGCTACCTGCCAATAGGAAGCATTAAATCTTAACCTATTCGAAAACTTATATGTTAGTTTTCCAAAAACGTCCCAGGTTTTTTCATCTCCAAACCCTCGCCAACCGGCTTCTCTGTCCCAGGGCTGAACCAATCTCTCCCTGTTTCCCTGGTTAAAGGGATCCTCCGGATCATTAATATAAACATTATCGTCAAATTTGTAAACACGATAGTTTTCATATTCTGTATACTGACCGGACAACCAGTAATAAAATTTATTAAAAAACCCTGGGAACTGCCCACCAAAACCAAGGTTATAATCATTGTAGCCCCTCATCTCATCATATTCATTTCCCAGTGAAGCGCCAATCAGACTGGTGGAATATTTAAACCCATAGGAAAATTTGTTCTTTCCAGAATTGGTATGCATATTTGATACAGCTGACTGAGCATCTCCGTATTCAGCATTAAATCCGCCAGGCTGCCAGTCAAACTCCTTAATAGCAAACAGATTCAGCCTTGTCCCATTTCCGATGCCGCCATAAATAGGATTTCGTATATACATTCCGTCAATCATGTATGCGATCTCTCCTGACCGACCTCCCCGCACATGAATTTCCTGAAGACCCCTCTCTTCATGATCTTTAATGGCACCTTCCTGCTGACCCACCACCTGAACCACACCGGATTGCAAGGAATACAGCTCAGTCATATCACGAATAGGTAACGCCTCCACCGCTTCCTTATCTATAGTGATTTTCTTTGATGTTGTTCCCTTTTCAACTAACGGGCGCTCACCGATTACCTCTACCTCTTCTCCCTCCACAGCTGCAACGGGGAGTGTAAAGTTGAGCCATACAGTTTGGTCCATCATCACTTTAACGTCTTTCCTGGTTTCCTTTCTGTAACCCATCATATTCACAGAAACATCATAGCTCCCAACGGCCACATTCAAAATAATGTAGTTCCCATCAAAATCTGCAATGGCCCCCTGTTCCAATTCAGGAATATAAACCTGCGCACCGGGAAGTGGGCTCTGATCCACATTGGTTATTCTTCCTCGAATGGTGCCGTCCGTTCCTGCAAAAGCAATCTGCGCCAAAGCCAAAAACAAAAGGTGTATTATTAGATAATAGTTTTTCATTTTAAACTCAAATTAATTCTCCACAGGAAACTGAATTCGGTGGAGGCCCAATGTTCGGTGTATCTGATATGGATCATTATCTAGTTCATCCACATCATCCAAGGAATTTAACATAACAGAGCGAACAGGATTTAACATTTTTGACAGTAGGCCTGCATCTCCTGGCTCAGATGAATATTGACCCATCTCCCAACGGGAATATCCTGCCCAGATTTCATCATCCGAATCAAACCAAATTGACTCTCCCCAACGAACCTTTAACTCTGTTTTGACAATCCCGTAATCTCTAACAAGCCAAGTTGTGTTTTCTTCTTCCCATTCCACACCACTCCCGAGTATAGTCATATTGACACTACGAATAATTTTAAAACAATCACTAAAGGTCGTATCCGCCGCAGGGCACTCATCAATAGATGTCACGCTCCCCAAAGGTTCTGTATAACACTGAACCGTTCCGAGATCATCAATGAATCCCCGTATATTTTTTGCGGGAACTGTAACACTGTCTGAAAAGACCTGCTGTGACTTACGGATAAAATAGATCCCCACTGATGTGGTATCATGATACTCCTCATTAACAATTTCGCCATCCCGAAATAATCCGTTGGAGGTATAAAACAACACCTCATCCACTGCATTTGGTTTATACCAAAACCCATCATCATATCCCTGGGTGGAAAAGCTCACTGATTGGCTCATTTGGTCATAGGTAAACCCATGATATCCATAGGGCTTAAAATAACTGGGATGAACTAATTTATATATATTCTCATCTATCTTAAAGATATGGTAATCATAATTACGAAAATCTCCGGCGGGAGTTGATTCGACCCACTCTGTTTTGGTGATATAATAGTCCGTCCCTGAGCCTTGTTCACCCACCGCCTCGATTGTTTCATTATTGTATTGAGTAACTAGGGAATCTACGTTATCCACCCAAACAGTTTTTGGGTCACTTCTCTCTGTTTCACGAATTATATCATAATATTTTATTCCCCATCGGGTAGTAAGAGAGTCATTGGGATAAATAGTTGTCATGGGAACCGGATTTAAAGGATCTTCCCAATTTACCAAAAGGGTTTTGGGAGCTAAATCAAAAATAAATAATTCAGTTGGACCTATACCTTCATTCCCATCTATCTCTGTGAATTCTTCGGCGACATCAAATTGTCTATTTCCACGTTCAACAAATTCTTCGCTATCATCACAGCAAATGCCATTCCCATTATCATTGATGATCTCCTCAGCATCATCCCACAACTCATTGCAGTTTCTGTCTTCATACGGTTCATCTAAGTCATAGACACCATTATCATTATGGTCAGCATAAACTTCAGCAGGATCCCACACACCATTACCCCTGTCGCAAAAACCTGCTCCCGTTGATAGATCTGTCAGAATAAAAGACTCATCTGCTGCGCAGTCTCCGGAGGAGGCAACCTGAGATTCTGCTTCACTATCATGTACACCATTGTCATTGCAATCTGTGTTTACCCTGAAAATCAGGGAATCACCGCCAAGTCTGCGCCAAGATGGAAAGTAAAATTCTTTAAAAATGGCGTTCTGCTCTGATGAATAGTGATTTTCGGTCTTTTCCCACTCCGAAAGATCCACAAATACAGAACCCTCTTCCGGAAGTTCATCTATTACCGATGTATAGGAAACAATGTCCAATGTATCTAGAAAATTAATAGTATCACTTTGGAACAGCCAGTCAGAGTTCACCGGTTTATATCTTTGGAGCTCTACCTGCTCCGCATCAAACTCCCACTCCAGCTTATCAACATTCTTAAACTGGATAGAAAACAACGCTACTGAGTCCTCTACTACCTTTCCTACTTCATTGAAAGAGATTTCTAATCCACTATTGCACAACGATTCGGGGCAATCCGAAGAGTCCAAGCTGGACCTTTCTGTAAGCCATAATGGTGAGTCTGGAGTGACCTGCATATAGGCTGAGGTATCCAAATCATCTGGAGTATCAGAAACAACTAACTGAGGATAGGTTTTAAACGTAAGCTGGGTAGGTTCTTTACTAAACAAATTCAAATAATCCTCATATTTGAATAAAAATGATGCACTATTAAAGAGATAGAACTGGACATTAAGCTCATCGTCCAACGGGAAAAAATAACTATCGGTGTGTCCGGTCATACCATTACCAACCGAAGAATTGTCTAAAGTATTTACAAGTACAAATGTTTCAATCTCTTCATTCTCTTCTTTTTCACAACTTGTAAGCACAAAGCCAAAAAGTAGAATCACTGGTACAAAGAGAATTCGGTTTTTTATCACGTTTGAATAGATAATTAACTAAAAGCTATAATTGAAACACAAATATGAGTGGCAAATTTAATTGAAAAAAAGTATTAAAAAAGGATTTGATAATTCCTGTAATATTTTATACAAAAATTTCCTTATCTGGATGATAGAATGTTATCGATAATTCCATATTTTTTTGCTTCTTCTGGGCTCATAAAATTGTTTCGGTCTGTATCCTTTTCAATTCGTTTAATGGTCTGTTTTGTTGCTTTACTCAATATTTTATTTAGGGAACTTCGAAGCCTCGAAATTTCATCTGCCTGAATCACAATATCGCTTGCCTGTCCTTCTGCACCACCTAGGGGCTGGTGGATCATGATCCGTGAATGAGGAAGGGCCGACCGTTTACCCGGTGTGCCGCCAGCCAATAAGACCGCTCCCATACTTGAGGCCTGTCCCATACAAATAGTCGCCACATCTGGTTTAATGTAGTGAATCGTATCATAAATACCAAGGCCTGCTGTGATGTATCCCCCTGGAGAGTTAATATAAAGAAAAATATCTTTCTCCTGATTTTCCGCCTCCAAAAAGAGCAATTGAGCAATAATAAGGGATGCCACATTATCGTCGATCATGCTTCCTAAAAACACAATTCGCTCCTTAAGAAGCCGGGAATAAATATCAAAGGCTCTCTCGGTTCTGCCGGACTGCTCAACAACAATGGGGACTAACTGAGATATCTCTTTAGTGCTCATGGGTATGCTCCAATTCTTTCTTGCGAAGATCTGCGGTTTTTATTGTTTCAGTTTTTATCTTCGCAAATTGTTTGAGAAATTCGGTTATCTTTCTATCAATTAATTCCTCCGACAACCGTTTTTTATTACTGGGTTTTCTATAATATTTTGAAATTTCGTTCGCGTTGTCCGGATTCATTTCGCATCTTTTCTGAATCTCACCATCTACATCATCAGAAGAAACAGAAATGTCTTGGTCTTTCAATATAACTTTCCTGATCAAATAATATTTTAGATTTCGAATTGCTGATGGACGGAACATTTCCCTAAGTTTGTTTTCATCCTTAACCTTATCGCCCGATTGTCTCACATCTTCAACCAGGCTATCTAAATAGGCATCTGCCATGGACTCAGGGTACTCAGGATTAACATATTGAATATAGGCATCAATGATATGTTGGCTGAACTGTTCTTCCGACCTGGCTTCATAACGTTTAGCGATTGCCTCTCTAATATTTTCTTTCCAAGCAGCTACATCAGAAACTTCTGGATCAATCTGGGTCACAAATTCATTGTTGATCTCCGGAAGAGTGTGCCGTTCAACATTTATTACATTTACCTGATAGTGTGATTTATTATCACCAGATTTCATAGTGATCGGCCTCATATCTCCAGATTTAATTCCATTTAGCGCAGCGTTTGTTTCATCTGACAAATGGGGATCTCCCACCTTCAAATATTGTTTTTCAATTTTCCTTCCGATCAAGGGGTTTCCCGCGAAATCAGTCTCCTGTAAATTACAAAAGACGAAATCATCGATTTGGGCGCCGTCCTCGACCGTTTCCTTTTGCGTATGGGAACGGCGAAATTCTTCAATGGCAAATGAAATATCCTCTTCATCCATTTCATAAATCTGTTTTACAACGTGTAGTTTGTTTTTCTTCAATTTAGGAAGAATGATTTCTGGCTCTACATCAAAGGAAGTTTTGAAGGTAAAAGTTTGTCCGTATTTGAACTCTACATTAGAGACCTCCCCATTGTTAATAGGATCGATCTCTTCAATTTTCAAAGCTTTCTGATAATAAGTTTGAATATAGTGTTCCAGAAATTTTGCTTCAATCAGTGATTGATACTGATTGACCAATACCTGTTTTGGGACTTTTCCCGGACGGAATCCTGGCAGTTTTATTTTTCGTCTCAGCTTCGCAAAGGATTTTTCATAATCCTTAGAACATTCCTCCCAAGGAATTGACAGAAACATTTCCCTACTGAAAACACCTTTATGTTTTACTTGAATTTCCACTGTTATTGGTTAAATATGGGGTGGAAATTAAAAAAATAACTTATCTTCACATTGTGATTTATTTTCAAATAGCTTTCATTTATTATAACAATTCAAATATAAATTTATTTAATAATTACCTTTAAATGTCAAAAATTAGTTAATCAAAGTGAAATACAAGAGTTATTCCTCAACTGAATTTGGAGAATCCTTTGACGCCATTATCATCGGATCTGGCATGAGTGGATTGTGCTGTGGTACTTTACTTGCTCAAAAGGGAAAAAAAGTGCTCCTAATTGAAAAACATTTTAAACCAGGAGGATATACTCACACATTTAAACGGAATGAATATGAGTGGGATGTTGGTATTCATTACATTGGTGATGTCCATAAGAAAAATAATGCCTCAAGAAAACTATTGGATCACATTTCCGATGGACGTCTAGAGTGGCACAAAATGGATAACAATTATGACACAATTATTTTCCCTGACAAACGATTTAACTTTGTTTCACCCAAGGAACAGTTCATAGAAAATCTTATCAATTGGTTTCCCAAAGAAGACAGAGCTATCAACCGTTATATGTCCCTGTTGGACGAGGTCACCAGAAAAAGTATACCCTATTATAAAAACAAGGTCCTACCCCCTTACCTATCTACAATCATGCGGCCATTTCAGTCCAATCCCTATTTTGCTTTATCAGACAAAACGACCTATGAGGTTATAACAAATCTTTCCAGTGACAAAAATTTATTGGGCCTGCTGGCAGGTCAATGGGGCGATTACGGACTACCACCAAAACAAAGTAGCTTTGTCATGCATGCCGGTGTTGTAAAACATTATCTTGACGGTGGAAATTATCCTATTGGAGGGTCCGGACAAATTGCAGAATCAATCCTCAAAGTTATAAGAAAATTAGGTGGTGATATCTGTGTGAGTTCTGGTGTCAAAGAGATCCTCATTCAAAAAAACAAAGCTGTGGGCGTACAACTTGAATCTGGAGAAGAAATCCATTCACCCCTTGTTATCAGTAGTGCAGGTGTTATGAATACCTACGGTAAATTGTTGAACTCTGATCTTACTGGGCAGTTAAAAAATAAATTGGACACAGTGACTAAAACTGATGGACATTTGTGCCTTTACATCGGGATGAAGGGATCACCAAAAAATTTAGGGTTGTCCACTACAAATCTTTGGATATATCCCTCATATGACCATGATAAAAATGTGAAGCAATATTTGGAAGATAGAAACCGACCCTTCCCTGTTTTGTATTTATCATTTCCCTCAACCAAGGATCCAGAAAAATTAGATTCTTCACCAAACAGAACGACAATGGAAGCTATTACACTTGCGCCATTTTCATGGTTTGAAAAGTGGAAAGAGCAACCGTGGAAAAATCGCGGAGAAGATTATGAATCAATGAAAGAACAATTTTGCCAGAGAATGTTTGACCAAATTTTCCTGACACTCCCACAACTAAAAAATAAAATTGATTACTATGAACTTTCCACCCCTCTCTCTACAAAATCCATGATGAATTATGATGGTGGAGAGCTTTACGGACTGGAACACACTCCCTCTCGTTTTCGTCAGAGATGGCTAAGGCCACAAACTCCTGTACAAGGATTATTCCTAACCGGACAGGATATCACGACCGTTGGCCTAACTGGTGCTTTATTTTCAGGACTATTGACCTGTTCATCAATCCTCAAAAAAAATCTGTATAAGGAAATTATTTAATCCTAATCTCTTGGGATAATAAAACCTTCCGGAATTCGTGGGACCCAATGATAATAAAAATTCCCATTGCAGCAGCGAAAAAATGTACCATAGAAAATATCATACCAGACATAATGGAGAATCTTTCAATCATGTATCCCGCAATCAATGAACTGAAAATAACCATGACCCGTGTGTACATCCCTAAAATAGTTTGAACCCGTCCCATTATCTTATTTGAAACCATCTCCATAAACACGGTTCGGGAGACAATTCGAGCAGAATTATTTGTCAGACCCATAATTAAATAAGCAATCGAAGCCAACCACAGTGAAGGTAAAGCTGGA
The DNA here is from genome assembly GCA_964433085.1 of uncultured bacterium. Lineage (GTDB taxonomy): Bacteria > Fidelibacterota > Marinisomatia > Marinisomatales > AB-629-J13 > AB-629-J13. The sequence continues at coordinate 823 of CAYSQB010000045.1, read as the reverse complement.
ACACACAGGCACATGACTCCCGCTGTAAAAAAACATATGATTAGAAAGATTTGTTTTTTCGTGCGGGCAATAAAATAGCCGGAAACAATTGTTGACAAAAGTGCTCCAACACCATAAAATCCATCCATGAGTCCGTAACCCCAAGAACCAGCATTGTAAATAATTTTTGAGATTGAAATGGTCAATACGGATAAAGAACCCCAAATAGCTACATCAGCTAAAATGGATGTAAGTCCAAAGACCAGTAAACCTTTTTCCTCCTTCAAAAATAAAAATCCACGGAAAACTGTTTGAAGTATCTTTTCCGATTTTCCATATTTTTTGGTATACAAAAAAGGTGCTGAAACAATAAATAGTGCTGAAATTAAATAGGCAATAGCACTTACGAAAAATGCAGTGGTGACTCCATAATAGTGAACCACCAGCCCTCCAATTCCTGCCCCTAATATTGATCCAACCTGATAGCTGGCAGAAAGCAGAGCGTTGGCATTAAAATACTCATCATCGCTTACTAATTCCTGAACAAAAGCTGTTGCTGTGGGCCAGAACAGTGAGCTCCCTATTCCCATGAGAAATACTGTGCAAAATAAACTTGTCAGTGAATACTCATTTTTTATCAAAATAAACACAAAACTTCCTATAATTACCATCCGAAAAACATTCAAAATGACCAATAGCCATTTCCGATTCATTTTATCAATGATCACACCGGTAAACAGAGAAATTAATAATCCGGGTAAAGTAGCAGCAGCCATGATTTGCCCGAACAAAATTTCCGATCCGGTTTCTTCCAGAACCAGCCAACTGAACCCAATTAGATTAA
>CAYSQB010000044.1:0-13155 GCA_964433085.1 uncultured bacterium | reverse complement strand
TGACCCTACCACCTTAAACAGGCAGGGCGCTGATGTAGGTACTCAATACCGATCTATCATCTTAACCCATGATGAGCATCAAAAGGTCATTGCCGATTCATCAAAACTATTGTGGGATAATAAAGGTGTATATAAAAATCCTATTGTCACAGAAATCAGCCCTATTTTGGAATTTTATCAAGCAGAACCATACCATCAGGACTATTTTAGAGATAATAAATCAGCTGGATACTGTAGATTGGTCATCAGTCCAAAAATTAAGAAACTGCAAGACAAGAAAATTATTAGAAGAAATGAGGGAGATTAGATTTCATTTTTTTTATAATATTTTCGGAAGGGGAGTGACAACAGCCAAAAATGGAGTAGTGCTGCTAACTCAAATCCAATGAGGTGAAAAGGTGCATCTCCAACCACGAAAGGATTCTCAACCACGGGTGGTGCATTTATATACATGTAGTTTGAATCCAATAGATAATTCAGTGTTCCTACAACCGGAATGAAAAATTGAGACCAAAGAAATATTTTGAGCCAGAATCCTCTAGATGGTCTCATTTTATATACAATAGTGCAGTAAAGTGCAGCAAACAGTATTCCACCGTGTGATATGTAGTAATCTGCAAAAAGCAATCCCTGGGTTCCAATAGTGAATTCCGGTGTGACGATAGAAGTATATCCGCCTGTTACTCCCCAGAAATATAATAATTCGTACATCCGTTTGTGCTGGGTAATTAAAACAATTCCCGATAAAATTGCTGATATTCCACATAAGTGGAGGGGAAGACTGGATTCAATGGTCCATAGCCCAAGATAGGCCTGATAAAAATGGGTCCAGATACTTCTAAATAATAAAAAGTATCCAAGTATTTTACCAAAGTTCTCCTGCTGATTGGGTTTTAATTTCTTTCCAAGAAAGATGAGTATAAATATCACGATAGCCGTTGAAATATTTGTAGTCCACCACAAAGAGCTAAAGAGAGGTATCGTCTCGTGTTCGATCATATTAATTGTACCATGACTTTATATCTAGAGGAAACATAACCTCCTTTTTATAATAATATCAGCGGTTCTTGGAAACACCTCAAAACCATCAAAATTTCAATTGAACATTAGTACGCTATAATGCACTAAATAGTTCAATGAATTTATTTTGAATCAAATTAAAGATAGTGGTAATTGTACTATTTTACAAATCCCTAATTTTCTATTTTAAAATAAATGTTATATCTATAGTAAGTTCCCCATCTTAATTAGGATAATAAATAATAATGAAGTCCCAAATGAAAATGATTCTATTTACATTGGTCACTTTACTTTTAATAGGGTGTAACAATAATGAACAATCATTGTTAGTGCTAATTAAAGAAAAGGACCTGGAGATTGAACAATTAAAGAAAAAGAATGCTCAAATACTTGAGAAGATAGCTGAAAAGGATTCCGAGCTAATTAAGCTAACATCTAAGGAAAATCCTTCAAAGTCAAAAGAGCCACAACAGGCCACCCTTAAAGACGGAACAAAAATCCTAGCCTACAACTGGGAAATAGCACCCAAAGAAACATTTAACATTCCAGTGGGAGATTCCTATTTTATTGGGGCGAAAGATGCCAAAGTGACCGTTATAGAGTGGATGGATTATCAGTGACCATACTGTGCACGAGTCACCAGTTCGGTGGACAAATTAGTTGCTCAGTATCCAAATGACGTGAAGGTTGTTTTTAAAAATTTCCCTTTAAGATCTCATAAACAGGCAAACAAAGCAGCTTTGTATGCTTTGGCAGCAGGACGCCAAGGTAAATATCATGAGATGCATAATGCAATTATGGCACAATTCAGAGATTTGAAAAATAATGAGGACCTTCCACTTCAATTGGCTGATGAAATGGGCTTAGACATTCAACTCCTTCAGGAAGATATAACTGACCCTGCACTTCAAAAGCAAATTTATCAGGAGACCAATGAGTTAAAATCAACTGGCCTAAGATTGGCAGTACCAAAGATTTTGATTAACGGTGAAGAATTTGACCGGAAAAAGCCTCTTGAAGTACATGTAAAAGAATTGCTTGACAGGGCGAGCTAAGCTACTCTTTAATTCGAATTGAAAACCGGATAGGAGATTTCCTACCCGGTTTTCTTTTTCCCTTATTTTATAGATGTCACCTGTGAGGTGAACGGTACGTCCGCTATTTGATTTTTTCCTGAATTATTTATTGTTTCCAGGGTTGAATCGGCCAGCAAATACTCATCCTTTATTTCTCCTTCTAGGTCGGTCGTGTATTCTTTTTCATTCCAAATAAACGTACTCCCTTTACCTAGTTCAGCTCGTGCAGTGGCAAAAGCTTCACCAAAGGAAGTTTGTTCATTGATTATCTCAGTTTTATCAATCCATATATCATCAACCGATATTTCATCTACATATGAATTATTAGTCAATTCCGTTTCAATTGATTCCTCGAACTGATCCTGAGAGATAATCTCGATTGTTTTTTTCTCAGGGAGCGTTTGATGGATCAAAGCTCCGATGAACACCAGGGAAAGACCCAAGGTGATAAGGGGCGTGATTCTATCTTTCTTTTTTTGCATGGTAATCTCCTTTCTATTTTTAGTCACTTTTACAACCAATTGGGGGAAAATGTTCCTTTAGTTGTTAATTATAGGGCTGGAAATAATAAAAAGCGGCCCAAAAGTAAAAATAGAAAGGAGATTACCATGACTTGAGCCGCCGATAAAATTAATACAATTTCAGGCCTATTGTCTACTTAAAACGTGAAACTGGTTTTCGGAAGGAATTAAAATGAAATAATAGGTATAATGCTATACAGATGGTTTATTTTTTTTTGTAGCGATAAATAAATAAAAGGATAATACCGGCTATATTTGGAAACCAGACCTCAGGAATATTCCAGGGTATTCCATCAACATAATAATTTGAGATAGGCCAAAATAATTTTGTTGGGAAATAGTCCTCAGTGTGGAAAGGGAAATCGAGGACAATATGAAATGGCCAGGCAAGCATAGCAAAGGCAATGTCTTTTCTGTAAAGCAAAACAATACCAATAACAATTGATGCTGATATAAAACTGTGGGAGATATTATAATTAATAAAAACCCATGACGGAATGGTTTCGAGAGGGGGAGGTCCCGAAGGAATTTCCCCAGCGAAAAATTTTTGGATGAATAAAATTCCAAATGAAAACAAATCTGGGAAGGCTCCAAAAAATAATGCAAGCCATGGCAATCTACGATGTCCAAACAATGCTTTCCCCCAGAGCGCGTGGCTGAGTGTATCCAATTAAGCTTTCAGTGCGCTTATATTTTTATAGAAGTCCAGAGATTCAGGATTGGCAAGTGCATCACGGTTGGACACATCCGCACCAGAAATAATTTTTCTTACTGCAATCTCTACCTTTTTTCCGCTGATGGTATAGGGGATATCTTTTGTCTCAATGATCTTAGCGGGAACGTGACGTGGAGAACAATTTTTCCGAATTACATCTGAAATAGATTGCGCTAATTTTTTTGAGAGTGATATTCCTTTCTCAAGTTTAACAAATAGGATGACTCGTTCGTCACCCCCCCAGTCCTGTCCCACAACAAGGCTGTCGGTTATTTCAGATAAACCCTCCACTATTCTATAGATTTCAGCTGTCCCTATTCGGACCCCCCCAGGGTTAAGGGTCGCATCGCTTCGGCCAAAAATTTTCACACCCCCATGGTCGTTTACCGTGATATAGTCTCCATGGCTCCAGATGCCCGGATAAACATCAAAATAGGCATCATGATATTTTTCTCCGCTAGAATCGTTCCAGAAATAAACGGGCATGGATGGGAATGCTTTTTTACACACCAATTCTCCTTTACGGTTTAGCAGTGACTTCCCGTCTTCATCAAAGGAGTCCACTGCCATACCCAATCCTCGACATTGAAGTTCTCCACGATATACAGGTAGAGTGGGGTTTCCCAGTGCAAAACAAGAGATAATATCTGTGCCTCCGGAAATAGAAGAAAGTTGCACATCAGTTTTAACACTGCGATAGATATAATCAAAATTTTCTTCAACAAGAGGTGAACCAGTGGATAGAATAATCTTGAGATCTGAGAGGTTAAATCGATTATTTGGTCTCACTCCGGCATTCTCACAGGCAGCAATAAATTTTGCGCTGGTACCAAAAATGGTAATTCCCAGTTCCTCTGTCAATTCCCACATCGCCTCAGAATTTGGATAAAATGGCGACCCATCATACAACACAACGGTTGCGCCTACAGCCAGGGATGATACCAGCCAGTTCCACATCATCCACCCGCAGGTAGTAAAATAAAAGATAGTATCTTCTCTTGTTAAATTAGTATGAAGACAGAGTTCTTTCATATGTTGTATAAGAGTACCACCGGCAGAGTGTACAATTGATTTGGGGAGCCCAGTCGTGCCTGAAGAATACATAATGTAAAGGGGATGATTGAATGGGAGCTGCTTAAATTCTATGGTGTCTGCATTCTCTCTGGAAATAAATTCATCATACAATACTGCATTTGATAACGATGAAATATCAGGACTTTTATTTGTGTAAGGAACGATAACTACCTTTTCAACAGAGGGCAACTGTTCTAATATTCCATTAAGTTTTTTTAGACAGTCAAAATGTTTTCCATTATAAAAATATCCGTCAGCGGCAAAGAGCACCTTTGGCTCAATTTGAGAAAACCGATCTAGTACACCTTTAATACCAAAATCTGGAGAGGAAGAGCTCCAAAGAGCGCCAATGGATGCCGCAGCCAGCATAGCAATGACAGCTTCAGGGATATTAGGAATAAATCCTGCAACTCGGTCTCCCGAAATAACACCTGCTGATTTGAGAGCCGAAGAGGTTTGAGCCACCAAGCTGAACAAATCTTTGTAGGACAGAGTACGTTTTAATTTATTTTCTCCTCTAAAAACAAGGGCAAGCCTATCATCTCTGAATTGCAGTAAGTTTTCAGCGAAATTCAAACGGGCAGACGGAAACCATTTTTCTCCCGGCATCGAGGTAATATCATCCACAACTTGAGAATAGGGAGTAGAGTGTATGATGCCAAGGTATTTCCAAATATCATCCCAAAATAGTTGTGGATTTTCAATGGACCATGAATATAAATCATCGTATCCTTCTAACTGGGTATTATGTTTTGCATTAACTTTTAGCAAAAAATCCCACATTTGTGATGAGAGGATGTGTTCTTTTTTTGGTGACCAGATGATTTTTCCCATGATTCTATCTATATTGAGGCACAAAGGTACAAGATTTGAAACTTAAAAGTCTCCTTTCAATTCTAAAATATTGTGATAAATGAATCAAATGGTAAGTGAATCATGATGGTCAGCCGATTTAATTTCCATATCTTTTAGATAGATAAATTAATAGAATGAAAATTGCATTTCTTACATCCGGCGGGCTAGCTCCCTGTCTTTCTGCATCTATTGCGGCACTTTTAGAGTCCTACAAAATGGAAAATATATCTGCTGAATTTTCAGGTTATTTGAATGGCTACCAGGGACTGCTAAAAGGAAAATCATATGAGTTTCCATCACAAATCACAAAAAATGTGGGGATGCTTTTTTCTTTTGGTGGGAGTATTATTGGGAACAGCCGTGTAAAATTAACTAATGCGGAAGACTGTGAAAAAAGAGGACTCATTTTACCAGGAGAAAAACCCCTTGAAAAAGCTGCGAAGCAACTGATAAAAGATGAGATTAATGTTTTGCACACTATCGGCGGCGATGATACAAACACAATGGCAGCTGAGCTGTCTCACTATTTGCATGAGATAGGATATGATCTTACTGTAGTGGGGCTACCGAAAACGGTAGACAATGATATTGTTCCCATAGTTCAATCTTTGGGAGCGGATACGGCAGCAGAACAAGGTGCACTGTTTTTTGAAAATATTGTAAACGAAAATACATCTAGCGCACGGCAATTAATTATACATGAGGTTATGGGACGCCATAGTGGATGGCTTACCGCTGCAACAGCAAAAAAATATAGAGATCGACTTGCCTCCCGGTCTTTTGATAGTGATCTACTATTGAATTGTGAGAACTGGGATATTGATGCGATTTTTATTCCTGAGCTATGTATAGATATCGAAAAAGAAGGTCAAAGGTTGCTGGATAAAATGAATAAAAAGGATTGTGTGAATATTTTCTTAAGTGAGGGTGCCTGTGTGAATGAAATTCTTGGAGAGATGAAAAGAAAGAATGAGGAGATAAAACAAGATGCCTTTGGACACATTCGGTTAGATGACATCAATCCAGGACAGTGGTTTGCGAGACAATTTTCAAAAATAATTAATGCAGAAAAAACCTTAGTTCAAAAGAGCGGATATTTTTCTCGATCCGCAGCTCCAAATGAAAAAGATATTCAATTAATTAAGGAGTCGGCGTCCAAGGCTGTCCAGTGCGCTCTCGATAGAAAATCCGGTGTTGTGGGGATGGATGAGAAGAACGATGGCATATTATCTCTCATTGAGTTTAAACGCATAAAAGGCGGAAGGGCATTTGATTCTCAAACACAGTGGTTTCAAAAGATGCTCTGCGAAATTGGGCAGGTATTCTGAAATAGTGCCCCGGCTGAAAAAATTAGCTCCCTATTTTCTGCGAGCAACAGAGCAGGCAGCCATTGCTTGTGGAAAGTTGAGGGGATGTGGGGACAAAAACAAAGCTGATGATGCAGCGGTAAAAGCTATGCGTAAAGCCTTTGATTCAATTCCCGTTCATGCACGGGTGGCAATTGGAGAAGGAGGGATGGATAAAGCTCCAATGTTATATATAGGGGAAGAACTGGGGAAAGGTCTTCTGGATTTATCTCTACCACAAGTAGATATTGCTGTAGATCCTCTAGAATGTACTTCCCACTGTGCTTTTGATCTCCCAAATTCCATTTGTGTTTTGGCAGTTGCACCACGGGGAACTTTATTCCATGGGCTAGAGTGTTACATGGATAAAATTGCTGGACCCCCTGCCCTCAAAAATAAGATATCACTTGGGATATCTGTCGAAGAAAATATCAGGTCGGTATCTGAAACTCTGAAAAAACCAGTTCAGAAATTGAAAGTTATCATTCTTGATCGTCCGAGAAATGAAAGTAAAATTAACACCATGCGGCAGTTAGGTGTCAATATGGAACTAATTCAAAATGGTGATATTGTTGGAGCAATGCGGGCGGTAGACGGAGACGCAGATCTCCTTTTGGGTATTGGCTCTGCTCCGGAGGGTGTCATCACAGCAGCAGCGGTCAAAGGACTAAATGGAGTATTTGAAGGAAAATTATATTTTCACGATCAAACCTATCAAGATCGAGCAGAAGAAATACTTCAAAATGATGCATATAAAATTTGGGATACGGATACCTTGTGCTCATCTAATAATGCACTGTTCATTGCTACAGGTGTGTGTGATGGATGGCTTCCTGGTGTACAATATAACAGTGAAGAGATCAAAACATGGAGCAGAATTATTTATGTTGAAACAGGGGAGGTCAAAACCATTGAAACAATTCATAATTAAAATAAGGAATAAATAAATGAACCACTCAATTTTAGCTGAGACTGCTCAGTCCATCGTCGCTGATGGAAAAGGAATTTTAGCCGCAGACGAAAGTACACCAACCATTAAAAAACGATTTGATTCCATACAGGCAGAGAGCAGTGAAAGTTCCAGGAATAAATACCGAGATATGTTATTTACAAGTCCCGAAGCGGGAAATTATATAAGCGGTGTTATTCTTTATGATGAAACGATTCGCCAATCAAGTGTTTCTGATAAAATACCATTTCCAGATTTACTTTCAGATAAAGGGATTTTTTCTGGGATTAAAGTTGATATGGGAGCAAAACCGTTGGCAGGTTTTAAGAATGAATTAATTACAGAGGGCTTAGATGGATTACGGAATCGTTTGGCTGAATATAAAGATCTTGGTGCGAAGTTCGCAAAATGGAGAGCTGTCATCACTATTGGTGAGGATATCCCATCTGCCACATGTATGTATGTCAATGCCCATGCCCTGGCACGATATGCTGCTCTGTGTCAGGAAGCGAACATTGTTCCCATCGTTGAGCCTGAAGTGTTAATGAATGGAGATCACGATATAGATACCTGCTTTGAGGTGACAGAAGAAACCCTGAAAATTGTATTTCAAGAATTGTATGATCAAGAGGTATTCCTAGAAGGAATCATATTAAAACCAAATATGGTCTTATCCGCTTTGGATTGCGATGTACAGTCTTCGGTAGAAGATGTGGCACAATCTACTGTTGAGTGTTTTTTGAGAACAGTTCCGGCTGCGGTTCCTGGAATTTGCTTTTTATCTGGAGGACAGAGTGATATATTAGCGACACAACACTTAAATGCAATGAACCAGTTAAACAGTAATCTGCCGTGGAAACTGAGTTTTTCCTATGGAAGGGCTTTACAGGCATCTGCTCTCAAAGCATGGAGCGGAAAGGATGAAAATTTACAAGCTGGACAAAATGCTTTCTTAAAAAGAGCAAAATTAAATTGTGCTGCAGCTTTAGGAAAATATTCTGATGATATGGAGAATGAAATTTAAATACGTTGAATGGACCGATTGATTAAGATCAGAACCCCTGAGCTGAGCAGACCTGGATAAAACGGCTCTATCTCCATTGGATAATGTCCGGAAAAATGTCCATATAAAAACCAAAATATCGCAACAACGACCGGCAAAATTATCGTTGGAATTATTCCACGACTATTTAAACTGATTTGTGTAAATGTCATTAAAAATGGTAGGAGAATTCCCGGTACAATTATAGACCCAATAACATACCAGAGTTGTACAACAGAAGGGATACTTAGGGCTAATAACACTGCGATAAAGGCCATAACAATCAACCCTTTTCGGATATATTGCGTTTCATTTCCTTGTTCATCTTTTTTCTGAATTCTTAATAAAATATCTCGGCCAAAAGTAATGGCAGAGATAAGCCCATTAGAATCAATGGTGGACATGATGGTAGAAAATAATCCTACCAGAAATATACCGTAAACAAAAGGTGGGAGAATATTAAAAGCCAGTTCGGGATAGGCCATTGCAGCTTCTTTATTGGGGAACAATGTTACAGCATAGAGAGCTGTTGTGACTGTAAGAATATCGAAAATGAACCAAAAGCAAATTGAGATTAGAATTCCTTTTTTTGCTGTTTCAGGAGAACTGGCTGCTGCTGTGCGTTGGTAAAATCCGGGATCAATAAATGTCCACATAGCAATAAAAAACCAGACAAGGATATACTGGATCGATTTGCCACCGGTAGGATCAAAATATCGTTCTGGTAAAGCTGATTTAAGTGAAAGGGGAGCATCATTTAAATTCCAAGCAAAAACAAGCAATAAAATAAATCCTGCGAACATAGAAACAAATTGAAGGATATCCGTTCGCACAACAGATCGAAATCCGCCATACCAAATATAAACAAGGCTTAAAGCTGTAGAAATAAGGATTGCTGATTCCAATGACCAACCAATGGTATGTCTTAGCAGTACCCCGAGACTTAAAATGTATGGTGCAGGAGAAGCAAGAATTAGGATTAGAACAGCGCTCACGATTCCAGCATTGTGACCAAAATGATGCATAAAATGATCAGGTATAGATCGATGTGGAAGATCACGAATTTTAGGAGCTAAAAAAAATGCAAACAGTAACCCAAACACATAATATGGAAGTGCAAAAATAAACCAGGTTTGGATACCATAATTATACGTGTTTTCACCTACACCTAAAATACCACCATACCAAGTGGCGACCAAAGTGGCAACGAGTCCAGGCAGGCTTAGTTTCCGTCCCGCTAGAATGAAGTCTTTGTCATTATCTTTTTTTGGTGATTTATAAAAACCAAGCGAAAGCAAAAGAGCCACATATATGCCAATGGCTAACCAATCTAAATAATGCATATTTGGGTTAATGAAAATGATTGATAAACAGCCAAATGGGTTCCGTTGTTTCTATCGTAAATTTATCACTGATTGCTTCATTACTGATACCACTGCAGGCTGGAGGAAATGGCTCACTGTTCAATTCATATTTTAAACCAACAGTTGAAATAGAATGTACCTGTTCAATTGAAACAATAGAGATTTGTTGCCCTTTCAAAGATGAGAATGTTTTTTTACCTTTGAAGCTATAGATTATAGCGTGATCTGAGAAAAATTTCATTTTTAATTTTTGTGAGAATTCAGCTAACGAATGCAGATTTCCTAAACTGTGATCTTCCCGCTTTCCCGTAGCTCCCAGAACCGTTACATCGTTCAAATCATTTACAATACACCAATCCAGTGTTTTTTGGAGGTCTGTTTTATTTTGATCTGGAGCTATGAACCATACACCTTTGAAATCATCTTTATTGAGTTTTGTAGAATCCATATCCCCAATGATTACATCGGGAGTACGTCCGTGTGCCAGCAATTTGTCAGCACTTCCGTCTGTGCATATTATAGTTCCAGCATTATTTAATTTCTGAATCGAGAGGCTGTGAGATGGAAATTCTCCATTCACAAGGATGACCACAGGATTGGAGAATGAAATATTTTCCATAAAATAGATATAAAAATTGAATTTAATTGATACAAAATTTACTTAATAGATGTGACGGGTTTTATTAAAAACTGCTATGATTGTTTTAATAAATATTATTAATATGGAAACGATATATACGTTTATCGTTTCCATTGTGACTTTATTATGAATGCACAGAACACTCACTTATTAGAAGCAGGATTTGAGGAGATTATCAACACAGGCGTTCGTTCTTTTACGATTGATTCCTTTTCGAAGCGTCTGCATATCAGTAAAAAGACCATCTACAAATTTTTCCCCTCCAAGGAAAAACTGATTCGTGGAATCATAAATTTTGCATTTAACCAGATCAATTCTGTTTTTGAAAAAGTTCAGGAGACAGAAGAAAATCCCGCTGTTCAATACATCAAGATCATGGAAATGATCTCAAAATTTTCTGGTAGAACTCCTGTAAATAAATTGATTGAACTGAAAGTCTATTACCCTGAAATATGGAAAGAGGTGGAAGCCTTTCGTTTGAGCCATCAGGATGATTTTTATTCAATATTGAAGAACGCCCAAGATCAGGATTTGGCTAGAGATGATATTGATATGAAAGCAGCTTCGATTATATATATCAATGTGATTAACTCCACATTTCAACCAGAATTTTTCATCAAGAATGATTTAGCTGTTAGAGAAACGATCAGGGGATTTGTGAAAGTAGTTGCCCGTGGAATTTTTACACCTAAAGGTCTAAAGTCAATCCAGAAATATCATGACCAAAACAAAATTTAATTACACTCACCATCCTATTCGTAGGTTTTTGATCCGTCAAAGTCTTGATCATCCAAAGCGGACGATTATCCTGTCCATTATTTTTACAATATTAATGGCTTCGGGATTGAGATTTTTTACGATTGATGACGATATGCTGAAAATGATGCCTGAATCCCTGGAATCAAGAATATCATGGAACAATATACAGGAAGAATTTGGAAGTACAGAGGTGATTTTTATTGCTTTTGGTCATGAAGGTAAAAATATTTTTCAACCTGACGCCTTGGTAACATTATGGGATTTATCAGAAGCATTAAATGTATCGAATTGGGTAGATGAAGTGACTTCTATATCCACATCTTCACGAATGGATAATGTTGACAATTTTATGGAAATTGATGATCTTCAATTATATCGTAATCTGACACATAATGAGGTAGATGATATTCTGTTATATCTGGATAAAAATGAAAAAATTAAAAAACAATTGGTAAGTAGAAACGGTGATTATTTGATCGCTATCGTGAAGCCATTTGACAGCATTGAACTTGTGAGTTTTGTCGCTGAAATAAAGTCGATTGCTGATACCATTTTACAGGATTATGATATACATTACGGTGGACAGGCCTATTTCACAGGCATTATGCCGCCAATGATCCGCGAAGATGTTAAAGGCCTTATGCTAGCTGGAATGGTCATTTTGGTCATTATATTATTATTAAACTTACGAAGTGTGTCAGCTGTTGGAATGGTGATCACAATAATCATGTTATCTTTGGCTGCCATGATGGGTTTTATGGGTTGGATGTTGCGCATGACAGGATCAGATAAATTTTTGTTTACGCTGGCAAATACATCTATGCCCATTATTTTACTAACCATTGCCAATTCAGATGGCGTACATGTTATGACAAAGTTCTTCAAGGAATTCAGGGAATACAAGGACACTAAAAAAGCAGTGGCATCTACAATGGATTCACTGCTTATTCCCATTTTTCTTACCAGTATCACCACAGTAGCAGCGTTTTCAGCTATGACCACATCACCTTTAGAACCATTGGTTGGATATGGATTTACCATTGGAGCTGGTATCCTATGGGCGTGGATATTGAGTTCTACTTTGTTGCCATCTTTGATATGTCTGAAACAGTGGAATCCTAATTCAAAAGCAGTGGTCACTAAAAGTGCATTTGAGAGGACTATTGAGAAGTTAGGAAAGGTCGTACTAACACATCCCAAATACGTTTTCTCTACAGGACTTTTGATCGTGGTCATCGGATTGTTCGGTTTGTTAAAGGTGTCTGTAGATGTAGATATGATGAAATTTTTTAAGGAGGGATCTGAACTAAGAAACAGTATGGAATTTCTAGGTGAAAAAATGAACGGTACCGTGGATATTAGAGTTAGAGTTGAAGCTGATATGAAGGAACCTGAAACTTTGGAAAATATAATAAAACTTCAGGATAAACTTGAAAGTTTTCAGCAAGTGAGAACCAGTTATTCAATCGCCAATGTTGTTGAACAAATGCACCGAACGGTCATGGATGATGACCCAAAATATGAAACAATACCAGACTCGAGGGACAAGGTCAATAATCTATTTACAATGTATTCCATGTCTGGCGACCCGGATGATTTTTCTTCCATGGTGGATTATGACTATTCTGTGGGGCTTGTGACCGCATTTAGTACAAATTTGTCAATGACAGAAACTTTTGATATTGTTGAATCAAGTCAACGTTATATAGATGAATTTTTTGATAATAATCTTAAAGTTGATTTTACTGGAATAATCGTTATAACGAGAGATCTTATCAATTTGCTTATAAGTTC
>CAYSQB010000043.1:0-13201 GCA_964433085.1 uncultured bacterium | reverse complement strand
CTATGAAAACAGCAATGTATTGACATTTAAAAATGCTGATTCTGGAGAGAACATGGGTGTGGAGTTTTTTTTCATGATCATGGGGCAAACTTTGGGAGGAGGCTATAATTACAGCAAACTAGATGACCCCACAGGTGACTACGAACTAAATGGAAACCACCAACGATTGACCCTCTACAATCGAATTAGTCTTCCAGAAAAATATATCAAGTATTTTAGCTTTGAATTTGGATTTTTCTTTATGAAAATGAAAGTTCCCGGTGGTAGCCTGTTTGGTGACAAAGGGACCATGTGGGCAAATATGGGGATCTCAAAATCCTTGTTTGATGGAAAGATGGAGATATCACTTGGGCTAAATAATTTATTTGATAGAGGTGGATTTCAGATGAAAAGAGAGAAACCTCTTGAAGGCCCATTTGATAATGGATATGCTACGGCATCAGAATTTAGTGATGTTGCTACCGATCGCGGAGGAAGGACTTTGAAACTCAATCTTATTTATCGATTCGGTCAACTGCAGGAAGAAAAAAGAAAAAGCAGGCACACGGGTCGTGGAGATCAAGAGGGTATGGATATGGGATATTAGTTTTTGAAGGCTAGTACAAAATATATTTTCCTTCTCTTCCTTTCCCAAATTCTGTTTGGAAAAAACCTTACCATTCACAATACCTATGACCCCACCTCTCGTGAGTTACTAGATGCTGAAATTGTTGGGAATACATTAATCCTTCCGGGGAACCTCCAGGGGATTGAATTTTACGATATTTCCAATCCTCAAACACCAGTACATCTGGACAACCTCCAAATTCAAGGCGGTGGTGGCGGTGGTGGAAACACCCGCTGTTACTATGCCAGAGGAATTGGGGACTATGTGTATGTTACAACACACAGAGGAGTCGCTATTATCAATATCTCCAATCCCTCCAATGCCCAGCACTCAGGATACATTTCCGGGACACAGGGGAATCAATATATTTTGGAGGATATGGATATATCCGGAAATATATTAGCGGTAGCAGCTCACGCAGATGGAGTCTTATTTTACAATATTTCCAATCCTTCTAATCCAGCTTCTGTTTCTACTATTCCGGCTCAAAATGCGTGGACAGTATTATTTTATGAAAATTTAGCTTATCTTGCTGATGGGGATTTTATTCGGATAATTGATGTTACCAATATTCAAAATCCTTTGGAAATTTATAGTTGGTCAACAGGAAGCGCTGTGAAAGATTTGTCTATTGACAATGGTTTACTTTATACTGCTCTGGGTTCTGACGGTGTCTCTGTTCATGATTTAGCAAATCCTGAGTTTCCCATATTGTTGGGGAACCATAACACGACAGGATTGGCAAACCGAATCCAATTGTTCAACGGAAAGTGTGCTGTCTCAGATTGGGACGATGTGGAGATTCTAGAGTGGGATGGTAGTCAATTGGAGTTAGTTGGATTTAAAGCAAATGGAAGGCGAACCATGGCTATAAATGCTTCAGGAAACTATATATATTCTGCGGAGTGGATGTGGCTTCAGGTCTTTGAATATGGAGAAATTGAAGATGCGGACATTGATATAAGTTCTTGGGAATTGAATTACCCATATGTAGAAAACGGGGATTCCTACACCCTCACAGTTGATGTAACCAATAATGGAAATTCCACTCTAATTGTTGAAGATCAGTATATTTCTAATACCGATTTCCAAATAGAGAATCCATTACAAAACTTGGGCCCTGGAGAAACCCAGCCAGTGAATGTTGTTTATTTCGCTGATGCCGGGAATTCCTCATCAGGATATTTAATTTTTACAAATGACCCGGATGAACCTCAAATCACTGTGGAATTAAACGGGAACATTGACGGAATTAATATCGGAGAACCTGCTCCAGATTTTGAACTGGATATTATTGCAAACGGGAGTGGTTCATTTCAACTGTCGGATCATTTAGGGCAGATCGTTGTCCTGGCATTTTTTTCTCCCGGGTGACCGGTATGCAGTCCGGAGTTATCGGACATGGAAACCACAATCTGGCAGACATATCCACAGGAAGATGTCCTTCTTCTTGGAATTAGCAATACGAACAACCCAAATATTATCGGAAATTTTATTGAAGAGAATAATTTAACCTATCCCATCCTGTTCGATCCCGGTAGCTCAGGAGGTGTTCAGGGCGGCCAAACATATGACATCTATTATCTTCCTAATGATGGCTCTCCATATCCCCGGGATTTTATTGTGGATCAGAACGGAGTTATACAATATGCAAACAATGAAATTGATACAGAATGGATGGTAGTTATTTTAAATGAACTGTTAAGTGGAACTGAAATAGAAATAGAGTTTCCGTTTCAGGAAAATTGGAATATGATCGGACTACCGGTCAATGTATCAAATTCAGATTATCTATTTCTGTTCCCGAATGCTGTTGAAAACACACTCTTTAGTTTTTCCGATGGTGGTTATGCTCAGGGAACTCAAATAATTCCTGGTACAGGTTATTGGTTGAGATTTCAATCGGATGGACTTTCGTTTATCACCGGACAATCCATAGATGTGTTGCCCATTGAGCTATCTGAAGGATGGAACATGATCTCCGGGATATCCGAGACAGTAGGAGTCAGTTCAATTATTGATCCCAACCAATTAATAATTGAAGGAACAATTTTTGGATTTAATGGTGGGTATGAATCTGTAGAAGTTATTGAACCTGGAAACGGATACTGGCTGCGGAGCAACGGAAATGGTGAGATTATCGTTGAGCAAATACCTTGAAATGATATATAAACCCAGAGCCCAAAAAATCATCCTTGCTATGATTTTTGGATTTTCATTCAGCAATTATATTTCTGCCCAACCGGCAGAGTACAGTCTTGAGCTGGTCGACCGGATTTGGTTCCCATCTCAGGAGTGGGGATCAGGAGACACAACTGGAGGATCTGATGTGTGGGGATACAGAGCTCCCGATGGAGAAGAATATGCAATCATGGGAGTGTTGGAAGGTGTGGCCTTTGTCCGCATTTCTACAATGGAAGTGATCGATATTGTTCCCGGACCGCAAAACAATGATTATTACTATCACCGGGATATTAAAACCTACAGTCATTATGCCTATATCGTGAATGAAATGACTGGAACGAACTACGGAATGATGATTATAGACCTTGAGAATTTGCCAAACAGTGTGGAGTTTGTTCAATCTTATGTACATCCAGGGAACGTGCGATCACATAATTTATCTATAGATACTGCTACAGGGTTTGCATACATTCTAAGACAGGCGTATGACGGATTTCGTATTGTGAGTCTTGAAAATCCGGAAGAGCCGGACGATATAAATATGGTGGTAACACCTGATATCCATGACGTATATGCGCGAAATGATACGGTCTATGTCGCTGAGGGAACAAACGGAACATTTTCCATCTGGGATGTTTCGGATAAATATGATCCTCTATTGCTCACTCGGGTTTCAATCCCTAGTAGTGGTTATGTCCACAATATCTGGCCTACTGATGACGGAAAATATGTAATGACAACGGAAGAAACGGTGAATAAAACCGTGAAAATGTGGGACATTCAGGATATGGGAAATGTATCTCTTTTGGGTGAATATTTGGGTGAAAGCAACATCGCTCACAACACACATATCATGGGAGATTTTGCCTACATCTCCCACTACACTGTGGGGGTAAAAATATTGGATATTGGTGACCCCAACAATTTGATTGAGGTCGCTGAATATGATACATATGTTTCAAATGATAATGGAGATTTTTATGGATGCTGGGGTGCTTTTCCGTTTACCTTAAATGATTATGTGTTTGCCAGTGATCTGGAAGGATATCTTACTATCCTTAAATTTAACCATCCGGAGATTCCCTCTGAATTGTCTATAAATTATGCATCAGACTGGAACATGGTAGGGCTAGCACTTTTGAGTGATGACGCATCCTATATGACAATTTTCCCTGAAGCAGTTGAAGGAACATTATACTCTTTCCAGAGCGGATATATTCAAGATAACGAGCTCATCAGTGGAACCGGATACTGGATTCGGTTAGCCAATGCAAGCAGCATTACTTTTACAGGTGAAGAAATAAATACACTTACAATATCATTGAGCCCCGGATGGAATTTGATCACCGGATTTACCCAGGAGATTGCTTTCGGTTCTATTTATGATCCTCAGGAGCTCATCGTCTCGGGGACCGTATATGGTTTTGATGAAAGTTATGTTCAGGTATCTACATTGGCTCCCGGGAGAGGATAT
This sequence comes from uncultured bacterium, assembly GCA_964433085.1. Classification (GTDB taxonomy): domain Bacteria; phylum Fidelibacterota; class Marinisomatia; order Marinisomatales; family AB-629-J13; genus AB-629-J13. The sequence continues at coordinate 8,936 of CAYSQB010000043.1, read as the reverse complement.
TGGCTCCGGAGTTCAGGGAATGGCGAGATTTTTCTTTCAGGGGATTAGTACTTCCTTTTCAATGATGTATATCACAAATACTGATCTTGATATTTTTATTCTAACTAATGAATATACCTTTAGCATATTTAATAACTTAATCCCTACAGGCAAATGGATAGAGATAGGATGGATTTTAGGGAAGACAGTCTAATGGTTAATCGGACAAAGCTCTTGATAACCTGTGTGTTGTCTTACTGTTTTCTTTTTGCTGATAACAACACCCCCTATGTGGTGGTATTGGGAATAGCTCAGGATGGGGGAGCTCCCCATGCTGGATGTGTTAAAATCTGTTGTTCAGATAAATGGGGCAACTCGGGAAAACAATTCATGGTATCGTGTTTAGGGATAGTTGATCCTAAAGAGAAAGAGGTGTGGATGATTGATTCCACTCCTGATTTCCCTCAACAACTTAATGAGTTGACCCAACATGGAAAATATAAGTTGAGAGGAATTTTTATCACACATGCTCACATCGGTCACTACACAGGGCTCATACATCTTGGACGTGAAGTAATGGGAGCAAAAGAAATTCCTGTATATGTAATGCCCAGAATGAAACAATTTATCGAGTCAAATGGCCCGTGGAACCAATTAATTTCTCTGAAACAGGTTTTTTTAAATTCTTTGGAAGATCATAAAATTGTGAAATTAAACGACAATCTGTCTATTTCACCTTTTACAGTACCGCACAGGGATGAATATTCGGAGACGGTAGGGTTTCAGGTGTCAGGTCTGACCTCCAAACTGGTATTCATTCCAGACATTGATAAATGGGACAAGTGGGAGCAAAACATTCGTGAGGTTATTAAAGACAATGACCGTGTTTTGATTGATGGAACATTTTTTGGTCAGGGCGAAATTCCAAATCGAAATATGGCAGAAATTCCTCACCCATCAATTGAAGAGAGTATAGATTATTTTTCGGTTTTATCTGATGAAGATAAATCTAAAGTTCATTTCATTCATCTTAATCACACGAACCCTGCACTGGATTCCACTACAGCGCAATGGAAAACAGTGATAAACTCAGGTTTTAATATATCTTTTATGGGTCAAAGATTTCCCTTATAATTTTGCCCTTATTTTTTGAATTAAAATATGAATGAATCAAACCCTGCTTTAACCCTTGCCTTAGCCATGTGCTTTGGGATGTTGGTGCAAGTCATTTCCCGCCATATCAAATTGCCGGGGATTGTTCTGCTTTTAGGGGCAGGTATTTTACTTGGGCCTGACATGCTGGGATTAATTCATCCCTCTAGCCTTGGAAAAGCAATGCATATGATCGTGGGCTTTGCTGTAGCAGTTATCCTGTTCGAAGGTGGTATGAATCTTAGGTTGAACCATATCAAACGTGAGCAGCAGGTTATCCGACAACTTATTACTGTTGGGGCATTGGTAATGGCCGTTGGTGGAGTAATCTCATCAAAATTTATCATTGGATGGGATTGGAGAAATTCTATTTTATTTGGTGTTCTTATTATTGTGACAGGACCAACTGTCATCTCTCCCCTATTAAAAAGACTTCGATTTAGGCGATCGGTTTCCACAGTACTTGAAGCTGAAGGTGTTCTCTTAGATGCGATTGGTGCTGTTTTGGCAGTAGTAGTACTGGAAATTGCACTAAGTCCATCGGGTTTATCATTTGTTAAAGGGTTTTTTCACATTATTTCAAGGTTGCTTTCAGGGGTTATCTTTGGTGCTGCCGGTGGTTTGGGGTTAGCCTTATTATTGCGAATACGCAGATTTATTCCTGAATCTCTGGAAAATGTATTTATGCTTTCCATGGTATTTGCTTTATTTCAAATATCCAATACCATTAGCGCAGAAAGCGGTGTGGTAGCTGTAACTATTGCAGGATTGGTAGTGGGAAATACAAAAACAGCGGTAAGGAGGGAGCTGAGAGATTTTGAAGAAGAGATGACAGTACTTCTCATAGGAATGTTATTTATTCTATTAGCAGCAGACGTCCAAATTGTGAAATTAACCAGCCTGGGCTGGCGAGGGATATCTTTAGTGTTGGTCATTATGTTCATTTTGCGACCTCTCGCTGTTTTTGCGGGTACCTGGGGATCAGAACTGAACCTCAGACAAAAAACTCTTTTGTCGTGGATCGCTCCCAGGGGAATTGTGGCAGCAGCAGTGGCATCTCTGTTTTCAATTGAACTGGAGGCACATGGATTCGAGGGGACCCAGCTTCAGGCAATGGTATTTCTTCTTATTATTCTCACTGTTTTACAGGCCGGACTGACAGGTGGAATTACTGCGTCCCTTTTGGGACTAAGAAAAAAAACAGGAACAGGATGGGTTCTCCTAGGTGTAAACCCAATAAGCCGCGCAATTGCTAAAATTCTCACTGCTAATAATGAGGATGTGTTGTGTATTGATGAAAACCCAAGAGAATGTAAACGAGCTGAAAAAGATGGGATTCGAGTGCTTTATGGTAACGGTTTGGATTCAAATATATTATATCGGGCTGAGATAGATAGTAAAGCAGGTATTATAGGAATGACACGAAATGAAGAGGTAAACTATCTTTTTTCTAAGAAAGTCAAGGATATTGTTAAATTGCACAATGTATCGGGAGTTGTAAAAAACGATGCGGAAGGTGTAACCACAGATATGGTTTTGGAAATGGGCGGAAAAATTGCCTGTGGACGAGCTTTTGATATTGAAAAGTGGAGCATGTTATTAGAAAGAGGTCGCGCTGAAATTCAAATATGGAGAGCAGAAATAATTAAAAATCAATCTTTAGAGATTTATAAAAAAGAGGCTCCCTTCATTCCGCTTGTTATCATACGGGATAAAACTGTTCTCCCTGTTGATAATACCACCACCATTAAAACCGGTGACCAATTGTATATTTTAGTCAGAGCACAAAACAATGATAATCCATCAGTAAATCCGGATGATCTTGGATTTTCCCGCATAGAAGAAACAGTTTAAGATTTAACTTTCTTTATTAGTTTTTGTCTATCAATTAATTAAAAATGATTCGAATTTTATTATTTACATTGTTTATTTCATCTAATTTATTTGGTGATCTTTTAAAACCGGAGGATGGAGATGAACTAAACTATATACATGTTCTCTTTGAATGGGAACAGGAGCCGGATGCAGTTGCCTATCAAATTGAGATTTCTACCGATTCCAACTTTTCGTCACTAATTGTTTCACAGATTGATTCTTCACTCATTTATATTGAAACAGAAATGATAGAGTGGGAAACAACATACTATTGGAGGATAGCACCTCTTTATCAAAACAGCAACCCAGGAGAATATATTGATACTCGAATGTTCTCAACTGGGGAAACTATATCCAATGCTGAAGCAACGATTTATGATGAAAACTCATACTCTGAAGGTTTAACGGTGTTTGGTGCATTTTATGATTATTACTCTGCTATTATTGATAAAAACGGAGATGAAATATGGAATTCAGGAGAACAGCCAATCATTTTTTACAATACAGATTATTATGGTCAGTATTATGGTTGCCAGTATCTATCAGGTCAACCTGATGGCAATTATTACAACGGGGTAAAATACTCTTTGGGAAATGAAGTTATATGGGCAGAACCCAGTGAAGAATTCAATCATCACGAGATTATTGAACTACCTAATGGAAATTTTTTAGGAATCGTAGAAGTCGAACAGGCGGGCCCAGTTCCTATTGGTGATTGGACAGCAGTCTGTAATCAATTTTATCCTGGTCTTTGTGATGGTGTCATTCCATTTTTTACATGGTTTGGTGACAAAATTGTTGAGTGGGACAGGGAATCACATGAGATGATATGGGAGTGGAATTTCTTTGATCATATTAGTACAGCAGATTATGATATTGAAAATGGAACCTGGTTTGATGCCTTTGTTGCTACACCACAGAGGTATGACTGGACACACGCAAATGCCCTCTGGTTTGATGATAACGAGAGTGTTATTTATGTTTCAATCAGGCACTTGTCAAGAATAGTAAAAATCAATTATCCAACTGGAGAAATCATCTGGTCGATGGGAGAGGACATGCCTTCTGGTGATGTGGGTTTTGGTCATAATCTGGAATTCAATTTTCAACACAGTTTGCAGATTTTAGAAAACGGAAACGTTATAATGTTTGACAATGGGAACTCTTCTAATAGTTCAAGAGCACTGGAAATACAGATCAATGAAGATGGCGGTATTTATTCTGCTGATATTGTTTGGGAGCATAGTTTATCCTCAGAATTGTATGGTGCATTCTCGGGGAATGTACAAAAGTTGGATAACGGTAATTATTTGGTCACGACCATAGGGGAAAGTGGTACTGCCATTGAAATTTCCCCAGATCATGAAAATATATGGGAGGCAAAATATCATCTTTCTGAACCATTAGGAGCTGTATATAGATCTAACCGAATTTCAGGGTTGTATCCTTCGGCCTTCAGCACTTCGGTTGTTGGGTTAACAGATTACAATTCGGAAACATCAATTTTGCTTTCAATAGGGTCATCAACTTTTAATATTAAATTAACAAATGAGGGTAGTAGTTCTGAAACATTTGAATATACATTAAATGATGAGAGTGGGTGGTTTGTTAATCAAGTGGGGACTGTATTTATTGAAGATGGAAAATCTAAAATAATAACCTTTCAGGGAACTGTAGGTAATGATCCTGACCCTCCTGATTTAAATTTTGTCGTTATACCTGTTCACAGACCAGACCTTGCTCAGACAATAGAAATAAACGTGCATACAGAACAATCCCAGAGAACTAATCCAAATAATATAATAAGTGAATTTTCGCTTAGCGATCCCTATCCAAATCCGTTTAATTCTAAAATAAAAATTAATTTTTTTCTTAAACAAAAAAATGATATATCGGTTAGATTTTATAGTTTAAAGGGAGATGAGCTAGACAACCTTGTTTCTCAATCTCTCGAAAAAGGGGAACATATTTTGGAGTGGGATGCTGGGAATAATCCCTCAGGAATCTATTTATTAAAATTAGAAACGATGCACCAAACGGAAATAAAAAAGTTAACCTTTCTAAGGTAAAAAATGTTAGAGATAATGAAAAAAAGTGTTCTCATTAATTTAGTTTTTTATCTTTCGTCACAGTTTGTATATGGTCAATGTGAAGAAGGCTTCATATATATTAACGAGATTCCATCTTCGGTAACCATGTGGCCTGCTGACTCCTGTTTTTACATAGATGATCTCACAGCTTTGGAAGACATTTTATCGGTCAATGAGCTAAGTTCCTATACCAGTCCGCTGGAGATGGGGACCCAAACCTGGATCAATGGACGTTTTAAAAATTGGGTAGCTGATTATAATTTTTCTGGATCTGGATTAGCAGAACCCATTTCAATTTTACCGGAAACCATAGGAAATTGGACGGAACTATCATACCTTGCTCTGCAGTGGAACAACCTTTCAAGTATACCCGAAAGCCTAGGGCTACTAGCTGGATTAAGTAGCTTTTATATTTCTAATAACCAATTAAGCAGTTTACCGGAGGCCATAGGTAATTTATCTAACTTATATTTTGTTGATCTTGGATACAATCAAATAGAAGCAATCCCAGAATCATTCTGTGATTTGAATAATTTATCCTATCTATGGCTTTTTAATAATTTACTTTCCTCAATGCCGGAGTGCATTTGTGATCTCAACATTGATTGGAGTGGAACGGATGCGGCCTGGTACCCATATTTTGCTATTGGCGGAAATTACCTCTGCGAAGATCTGCCTACGTGTATTGCTAATAGTGATCATTTAGATATCAGCTTGGATCAGTTTATATATTCCTTTATGGTCGAAGATGCCCAAAATTGCAGTGGTGATTCCCTAGCGGTTAATGTACAAACAGATTGGAACCTTATAGGTCTTCCATTAGAAGTTGAGGACCCGTTCTACGCTACTGTATTCCCAAGCGCGATTCCGGGGACATTGTTTTTATTTGACGGAACGTATATCCAAACCCAGGACTTGATAAATGGAAACGGATACTGGTTGCGCTTTGATGAACCAGCCACAGTTGCCATCACCGGAACTACTATCCAGGAATTATCAATCAATCTTTTGATGAACTGGAATCTTATTTCGGGCATATCTGACGTTGTGGACATATCTCAAATCACAGATCCTGATGAGATTATCATTCCTGGAACTCTTTATGGGTTTGAAGACACCTATACTCAGGTGTCCCAATTGGAACCAGGAAAAGGATATTGGGTCAGGACAAACACTGCCGGTGAAATTATTTTTTCTTCTAATGCGCAGTTTGCATCAAGATTGGGTGATATAGAACCGAAAAATGCCAACACTCTTAAATTTGGAAAACAAACTCTTTACTTTGGTGAAACCGTTTTGGAAGAAAATTTATTGAGTTACAGCCTTCCACCAAAGCCACCATCGGGCGCACTTGATATCCGTTTTTTCAGTGATACCAAGCTGTGCGTATGGGATGAATGTGTGATTGAGATTATGGGTAGCGATCAGCCAATAACATTTGATTATGATATAAAAAAGGGTGAGATTTGGGAAATTGTTGATGAAGATGGAAATGTGTTTATTTGTTCTGGAAATCAGATAGTGAATCTTAGTGGCGCCTCACAAACGCTTGTATTAAGAAAATCGACAAATTCCATTTCCCATCACAATTTTTCCATGGGTTCTGTTTATCCCAATCCATTCAATCCACTCACAACCATAAGCTATACTCTTCAGAAACCGTCCCACGTTATATTTTCTGTTTTGAATATCAATGGTGAAGAAATTGAGCGTTTGGTGGACTCAACCCAGGATATTGGTCCCAGATCAATTATCTGGGATTCAAAGAATCACCCATCAGGTATCTATCTATTTAAATTAGTGGTGGGAGAAAAACCTCTTTTTAGCAAAGGGCTTTTACTAAAATAAGAATTTTTAGAAACTGTATTTCAATTCAAAACGAAGATGTGAAAAATCTTCCATTTGATTAAGGCGGTAGTGTTCTCCATTAGGATGGTTATCATCACCAGTAATTTGAGTCATCCCTGATATCAGTTTCAGATTTTGCGCTAAATCATATTCAATAGTTAGGCCAAGTATACTCCCCAAAATTTTGGTGTTTTTTGTGTCTAAGGGGTCGTACAAATCCATCATACCTAACAGACTGACCTTTAATTGATCTTCTAAAAAGGTCTTTTCCAAACTGAGAGTCAGGGCTTTTTTCATTAAGGCCGCTATGGGAGTTCCCATTCCCGGAGAAAAGAAATTACGAGGATTAATTTCATCTGCTGATAATGCTAAATTAGGGATATCTACATCTTCATCAATGGGTAAATCACCAGACTTATATTCCAGAGTATCATAGCTAAAATATTGTCCAACAATCGTAATATCCCAAGGGAGTCCATATTCAAATTGTAGTGTCATTTGATAATAACTAGCTTTTTCCGATAATGGATACTCCTCAGCCAAATAGGTATAAAGCCAGCCTAATGATGGATTGGGATTGTCTCGATTTATTCTTTTGTTCTGATCTTTGGTCTTAAAAAAAGCGTAATCTCCTCGCAATATTAAATCTTCAAACAGCAATGTTCCACCAGCTCCTATCATATTGGTTTTTCTGTATCCATACACTATGTCAATATCCGGGCTTCCGGTTTGTGATTCGTTCTGAAAAAATGCATTGATTCCTGATAAATTAAATAGCCGATCGTATCCACTAAATCCGCTTAGGCGAATGTCTCCATAGTCGTGAGAATATTCAATAAAACCACCATATTCTAGGGGGACTTTTTCAATGGGATAGATTTGGTGTTCCTGGGGGACAATGGGAAGCCTTATAGGAAACTCAGGATCATTTATTGGGACTCTATTTGTGTGATGATATGGAGATAGGACTGCACCCAATTTCCAATCGTTTACATAAAGGTCAACTGCTGCTGAGTATGACCCGAGTTTTCTGTCTGCTCCCTGAAAAAATAAATAATAATAGTCAAATGCATTTACCACATCAATGGGGCTGTTTTCATCCACACTGCCCCAGGTGTGAATTTGTTTTCCTAATCGAACTTCACCAAAATCAGTGTACCACGCCATGTACAGTTCTCGCAGATCCCATAAAAAATCCTGTGGATTACTGTTTGATAAAAAATGAGTATGGTTTTGTGGAGAATATTCCATAGCTAAATTACCAAAGATCTCCATGTTTTTATGCTGATGCTGAACCTCTAAATCTATCATTCGGTATGGAAGATTAACAAAGTGATTATCATTGAGAGCAGATAAATAATAAAAATTCAGGTCACCCGAAAAGGAGGTTTGACACAGACTCACGCTAAAGCCGGTCAATATAGAAATGAATATTAGTTTAATCTTTCTTAAATGCATCATGAATACCCTCACATTATTTTAGTGATTCATAGAGCCAGTTTAACACCTCAGTTCCTTGAATCTTCCAGGCCCTTTCCAATGCCCAATCAGGGAAATCACCTCTTAACTCTCCGTTCCAGGTATAGGTAACTTTCGTTTTTCCATTTCCGTGGGGGATAACTTTCCAACGTCCCCCTGCATTGATGAGCCGTACATAATTTTTCCTCTCCGGCACTTTTATTTCATCATAGGCGGTAAAGGTATAGGTGTTCTCGGTGTCTGTTTTATTCGAAACGTAATTAACAATATAATCTCGACCAGCAAATGGGAAGGGCATATCCAGACTGATGTGTACAACATCAGGAGCCAAAATAGTTGTATCCTCGATCCGTTTAAATACATTGGGATAATTTTCTTTATCTTCAATGATGTGACTAATATGTTCCATTTCAAATGGTAATATTTTTTCTGAGCGACACCATTGAATATCATCTTTTATTGTCCAGCCTACCCACACATCCGAATCTTGAAGAACATTCCAGTCATGCAAAT
>CAYSQB010000042.1:0-13785 GCA_964433085.1 uncultured bacterium | reverse complement strand
ATATATCTCCAATTATATCTTCACCCACATATACCCAGTTATCCTCACTATCTCTTGCAACAGGATAACTTGTCAAAGAAATATTCGCATTTGATGCGATTATAATTTGTTTTGTATCAGATATCGTTTGAGTTAAACCACCAGCCGGATTAACTCCTCCGTGAGTGAAATTAGCAGTAATTTCTGCTAATCCTAAATCATTATTATGATTTAAGGTTATTAGAGCACTGCCTGTATCGTCAGTTATAACAGTGAATAATTGTTGGTCAGTTTCACCGAATGATCCGTGATTAGTTTCAAAAACGATATTTACATTTTTAACCGGGTCACCAAGTTTATTAAATAAGCTAACTGTTAATGTCGCTTGCCCCGGACTTTCATCACTGAATATTAATTCTTCGTTAGTACTCAATTCCAAATAATAGGGCCAGACCACTGAATCAGGGAAAACTTCAATCTCAGACTGAGAAAAAATATCTGTATTTTCATCGTAGGTCGCTCTCAGAAAAATGTTAGTACCTGCCTCACTACCATCTCTAAAAATCGCAGATAATGTCCCATCTTCTTTAGTCACACCTGTAATGGGATCTATAATACCAAAAGGTACATTTGATTTAGTAGAAGTAAAAGTCAGGGATGCATCTTGAATTTTGTTATTATTATTATCACTTACCATAGCTGTGATACGGGTGGAAACACCATCCCCTACCAAATCTTCGCCCACATTTTCACCGGATACTTCCTCTATGGACTGAGTCATGATTGAAATGGTGTAATTATCCCCAACTGTTTCTTCCGGGACTCGTTCATCACATGTATTAATGAAAAAAACTATACCAAGTAATATTACAAATATTTTTCGCGAAAATGTCATATCTAGTTACTCCTTATTCTCGTCGATGTTATTTTGATCATCCTTAAGTTGGATGGATTTTTCAATCTCAATCATATCTTGACTTTTTGAGATACCACTTATATTATCCATAACCACGGAGGGGGTAATCTGAATTATTAAATCTGTTTTTTTATCTATCTTATCAGTATGAGTAAAGAGTTTTTTACCAATCCACGGTATCCTATGTAAGAGTGGTACCCTGTAAATTGTATTTTTTTTATCTTTACTAATTAATCCACCTATTATTATGGTTTCCCCATCACGTACTCGAATGGTTGTAGATGATGTACGGCTTTTGACTCTTGGGATAGTTCGGTCCGGACCTATAAACTCAAAAATTGAGGCAATTTCTGGTTCCACTCGTACAGTGATATCTCCATCTTCGTTTACCGTAGGAAGTACGGTAAGTTTAATACCTACTTCCTCTCGCTGTACCTGTACTTGACCACCTACACCTCCAGAGCTAAGGATATAGGGAACGATATCGACCATTTTGATTGTAGCCTCTCTTCCATTTAGAGTGACTAATTTGGAATCTGCAAGAATGTCAGCTCTATTATTTTTCAATAAAAAATCCAAGGTCACATCAAATGCAGTCATTTGTCTACTAAATCCAGGGTTTCCTTCTCCAAGTCTTTGAAAATACATCTGTGATGGTTTTTCACCTAAAGGAGAAGCGGTGTAAGATTCCCTGAGATCCGTAATTCCTGTAACCGGGTTTGTTATTTCTTCTACTGTCATTCCCGGTACAAGACTCCCTGATGTTTCAAAGGGAGGAGCAGCATTCTCTGCAAGAATAAGACTATAATTAGCTAATCTAGACCAATCAATTCCCTTTTTTTCATTATCATCTATAGATACTTCAATTAGTCTTGTCTCCAATAGTATCTGAGTCGCAGGTATATCTATTTCCTTTATCACATCCTTTATCTCTGCGATTTTTTTTGGTGAAGCATTTATTAATAGTTTATTCCCCGAAACATCTACCTGTATCTGTTCGGTCAGGTCCTGTAACAACACTTTCACTTCTTGTGCATCTGAATATTTCAAATCAATAACATGAGATGTTATTCCGACTTCTTTTCCTAGCTTATTTGGCTCAGCAATTAAAAAAGAATTTCCCACAATTTCATAGCTTAACCCAACTGCCCTAACTACCAAATTAATTGCTTGCTCAATAGGCACATTATCAATATGTATCGTGATTTTATCTTGTTTGTTAACATTCGGATCGGTAACAATATTGTAACCACTTTCTTTTACAAGCACGGCTAATATACTGGGAAGGTTAGCATCCTCAGCATGAACTGAAACATAGTTAACATCTTGAACATTATTTGAGTCAGTTGGTTCTGATGTTTTTTTATTCACTGCTTGAGTGAATACAAAACCATGATAATAAACCGTCAATATCAAAAATGTAATTATAAAAGTTATTTTTTTACACATTGTTAACCTCAATCATTGAATAAAATTCCCGGATGAAGATCCATAGACTTTATAATATCTATCTTGTCCCTCTTTATTTATAGTGACTCCAAAACTATCAATTTTTTTAACCACTCCATTCAAAATTGAATCGCCTTCGACAACAGTATATTTTTTTCCTCTATATTCAACCCCAGCATAATTAATCTTTCCCTCAATAATGTGGGTAACTTGTAATCGCGATGTTTTCCGATTATTCAACTTATTACCTGATGCATCAGTCAAATAAATTACATTTGCTAATCGCATTGGTTGTTTTTCAATATTAAATTCATAATCAAGACGATATTGTAACCTATTTTCAAGAAAATTGATAATATTTTCCAAATCCTTATCAGCACCTATTTGAGTGTTTTGAGATCTTTTAACTGCACTTTCCCAGTTTTTTGTAATTGGATACAGTTCCATTCCTGATATAAAAATACAACAAACTGATATCATTATTATGATATACCACAAGGTTTTTTCACGATCAGCCATCATATGTGGGAGGTCTTTGATTTTATTAGAGTTAATGTAGAGATATCTAGGTCAATTATCTGATATAATAGATCCTCTTCATTGTAACGTCTTTTAATGCGCTCTAAACCGTTTTTCACAGCAAATTTATTTACTGCAACAAGACGTGGAGATTGCTCTATCTCTGTGAGGAATTTACCTAAATTCTCATAAGTACATTTAATTTTCATCTCATATAAAGAAACATAATAATTTTTTTGTTTTTCCCTTGGTTTAGGCAATATTTTCAATAAACTGATATCATATTTATTCATGTTATCAGTTATACTTTTTAGAAAGGGTATTGATGCATCTTCCGCTAATGAATCTTGTAATGATAAAGCCAAATTTTCCGAAAAAAGAGTATAAACCTGATCTAATTTTTCAGCTAAGATCTTGGCACTAATATATTGTTCATTCAATTCAATCTGTTCCTTCTCTAATTTGGATAATAATTCAGGTTTATTATCCAACACAAATCTAAGACTTACCCAGAAGGATACAGAAAGTATAATTATCAGAATAAATAATAATGAATTACGATTCATTATTAGGATTCTCCTCCTGGAGATACCGCAATCGGGTCTGTCTCACCCTGATGAGAATTCAAGACTTTCCCTGGTATTTCTTCTTTTTTTGAAGGTTCTTTCGTTGATTGTGCAGCAAGTTTAATATTTCTAATCTGCTTTGAAATGGGTGGGATTGATGCCATGGGAGCCTCAATCTCAAAATTTACAATATCCTGACCTTTAATTTTTACTAATTCATGTTGTTTGAGTCTTAAACGCGAAAATTGATCGGAAAATCGGGTATTACTATTTAATATTTTTAAGAATTTTTCCACTTGTTCAAATTCTTTTTGATCTTTGTAAGTAGTTGCAATGCCTCTGATTGACAATTTATTATCTTCATAAAACAAACCAGTTAATGCCATGTCCTCCGGTGTTAGTTTACCAAGCATTTCAAAATTCTCTGCCCAGAGAAATCTATTATTTTCTAAGTTCGCAAGTGTCATTATATCTACTTTCGATAAATTTTTCCCTTTTTCTCTTAGCCGACTTATTTCTTCTTTTATTAATTTAATCTCCCCCTGTTTATTATTAATCAGTAAACCATAATCAATAGCTATATACAATAAATATATATTTGTCCCCAGCATAGAAAACAATAAAAACCCAAAAATAAACCAGCGTATGCGATCGAGATACTTGACAGTAATAGATTCATTAGAGTTAGACTTATTTAAATTGATAAGGATTAGTTTTTTATTCATGCTTCGTAGCAACCTCTTAGTGCTAATCCAACAGCTACGCTATATTGGCAAGGATTTTCAGTCACTAATTCTTCTTTTAATTCCAAATTGGAAAACGGATTAAATTGAACAGTATCCAGCTGAAGCTGGTTCTGTATGAAGCTATCCAAACCAGTTATACCACTTCCCCCCCCTGAAAGATATATTCCCGTAAAATGGCTCTGATTTGTGGATTTTGCATAAAACCGTAGTGTTCGTCGTACATCCTCTACAAAATTATCGAGAGCTGTTCGCTCAGCTATAGATATTGAACCTTCAGAATCGCTAGATTTTTTGAACGCATCAACACCAAGCTTATATAGCTCACTCTGAGCAGTTAGATAATCAAGAGATTTCCTTTTTGAAATATCTTTAATCATCGCATGAACACCATTCGGCAAGTCCCGGGTGAAAAACATATCCTGGATTCCCCATATAATTAGAGATGACGAAACAGCTCCTACATCCAATAAAACGACCGCACCTTCATCAGGAAGAGAGTGTGTATGTACAAAAGCATTTATTAGCGCAACAGGATCAACATCAACAATTCCAGGTTTCATGCCCACTTCCTTTAATAAATCTAAGTGAGAATTAGATACTCCTTTGGTGCAGGCAATAAGTGCCACATCTATTTTGTCTACTTCTGACTTGTTTGGTCCTAACACTTGATAATCAATTACAGCATCTGTACCATCCATAGGAATATGTTTTCTCGCTTCAAACATCATGGAGGAATTTAATTCGTCAGATGGCATATCCATTGTGGTGATTTGCTTTACGGAAGCGTTCGTACCGCTAATACCCGTTACAAGATTTTTTACTCGTTTAGGTCTGATCCCATTCCGTTTAAGCAGCTCTTTTATTGCTATAGCTCTTAGGGGTGCATTAATTTTTTCAGGATCAAAAGGAAGATTTTGTTCAGAGATAAGGTGCTGATCTGACTTTAATACTCTAAATCCCTTTTTCCATTTTTCCAGTATCACAAATTTCAAATACTGGCGACCAATATCCAGACCTATATACATATTATAAAATTAATTTTCCTCGATAGGACCGTAGGATCTAATAACTAAATCCATCTTGCCTTCTTGATTAATGAGCGGGGGCCAATATGGTGGAGGATCCATATAGAGATTCCAATCATAATGATAATCTTTATCATAACCAATATCACCACCAAAAATATTATAGGGTCCGTATCCATTTCTTTTCATGTACCCTCTTCTGTTCTGTGCCACAAGACCCCACATACGTACATATCCTCTGTAATCATCTCCTCCTGTATCTCTACAGTCTGGATACCACGCAGAAGGACAGTCATCCTCATCAGGATATGCACCATTGTATGAATTTATATTTCGCCAGGGACCTCTTCCATCCCCCAAAGAATATTGGTAGGTCCAGTTAGATGTTCTTGGCTGATAACATTTTCCATTCCACGAATTCCAATTAACATTATCACTAACAGAGTTTTGCCAATATTGAGGTAGAAATGCTCCATTAGTAGCCATAACTGCCGCATTAATTACTATATCAGAGCCACCAGCATATTGATTTCTAGCACCATTAGCTGAAGTGTTACCAATAATAACATTTCCTCCAGAAAGAAGCCCTAGTTTATTTTTTGTACCACCATCATCCGGATGTATAACTGATCCATCGGGGTTTGAATCAGCATACCTAACATCATCAATGAGCCAGATATTACCCCATATTTGTTCAATTATTGATGGATCATCATGCCTGCGGTATTGTATAGAATCATCAGTTACAATGGTGTACTGTCCATTCACTGTTCCATGTACCAATACCTGTCCTTTCTCAATATAAATTACCTCAGGGTGTCCATAGTTAGAGTAAAATAAACGAGGCCTATAAACAAATGATCTTCCATCAATATCGCAGTTATCTCCGATTTTTTCAACACATGTCTCTGAATTGTAACGATTATCACATAACCAAAAACGAAAATCAAAATGATGAAATCCATCTACCTCACACATATTTTGATCATTATTTGGGTGATTATGAAAGTTTGGAAAAGCATTAAACGGAACACAGTCATTACCCTCATCAGAGGATCCCTGACGGGATAAGGTTACTCTTTCGTCTTCTTCAAATCCGGTATCATCAGAACTACTGTAATTGATTGAAGACGTATTAATCGTCAACAACCATGCAGGATCTAAAAAAACAATATTTGTTATGATAAAGGATACAGACTTATCTGTATCTTCAGATTCAATAGACACCACATCACCAGACTCAAATGTACTCATTGAGGATTGAATTGAGTTATTATTTATGTCATTTCTATCTACTAACAATGCAACAGCATTTTGGTAGTCTTCACCTGACACAAACGCATCATAGGAGTAATTAAGACCATCTACACGTACCAACCGTAGAGAATTTCTATCAACATCAGGAGGAAAAGACTGGGGATTAGGATTATTATCATATTCAAATTCAATTTCTGCATTGGCTCCTACTACCGGTGGTATTAGGTACCACCATTGGGTGGCCCAATATCCCCCTGATTCAACAAACTCGATCTCTGTCATTATAAGCGTGTCCTGTCTATTTTGATTAAAGGTGATTAAATCACCAGCTGTGAAATTTTTGGTAGCATTTTCCCTAGCTGTTATCATCCCTTTTTCAGGTGGATAAGGTATAAAATCAACAGTATCTATTAAATCTTCAAAATCATTTTCACACTGACCCCATTCAAAAGTAGTCATGTTGTCTGTTATCTCAAGCGAGACAAGGTTAGATACATCTGGACAGCCAGAGTCTGTAAATCGTAACACCTCGCTGTTCGTACGAACAAATCCTTCCAAAATATCGCCCGGCCCAAATCTAACGACACCTCCAGGATATAAATTTGGACCAAAAGCATGCTCATCATTGGTAAAATACATGTACTTCTCAAATCCGCTGGGCTCCATAACCAGTTTTACATCTCTTTCTATAATTATATCATCACCATTTATGGAAGTATAGTGTACTTCACCAGTGCTGACACCTATGTATTGTGTCCGGCCATCATCTGGCTCAAAAGTGCTACAAACAACATTTTTATATTTACCAAGCGGGTCACCATTTGGATCTTCGCCAAATTCTTCCCCGGTTTCATCAATTAATATTTTATCACCACCAAAGTGTAAGGGTAAATAGTCTGCCGCTTCCCTGTTCAGTCCTGCCTCAGCAACGTATAGAGCAGTTATTTCCTTATAACGATACTTTTCCATAGTAGAAATGGAAACACTATTGCTAAGGTAAGCAACTGTTACCAACATGCTCAAAAAGGCAAAAATCATAGCCAACGGAGCAACCATACCTTTTGTCCAATAATAGGTACGCATTAGTTCAGTGAGCCTATATAATTATTTGACAAAAATATTCCCCTAGTAAAATTGATCTGTTCAATATTGTCCGCACCTGTTTGTGTTACATTATTTTTTAAAGTTAATTCTAGGTTAATATGGACCATCGATTTTTTAAACTTATTCAGTCCCGGCAGATTCTCCTGAGATTCGGTAACCGAAAAATTTGTCACATTAACATCAAATTGGTCATTTTCGCGGAACTGACCTTTATCTGGAAACAATAAACTACCTCCTAACATTGCTTCATCATTTAATAATATACCGTCACTTTCAACTGCTTTTATTCTGTCCTTATACAAATTTGCTGTTGCATCATCAAATAACATTATTTCAGAAAATTTCTGCGCAAAATTAAACTCAACTTTTTGCGCTTTACTAATTCGGTCAGTGATTTCCCTCATTACGGTGTTACCATAATGCCGGATATCCATACGAACTACGTCTTTTCGGTAAGACCCGTTAATATGATTAAAGGTTACCACAACACCGAACCCAATAATGCTCAAAACAACCACAACTGCGCTCATCTCAACCAAAGTAAAACCTGTGTAAAATCTTTTTAAGTTATTCATAAACCATAGTCAATCATCACTGTTTCCAATATTCTTTCACGCTCTCCAAATGATTCATTAGAAATAGCCCCTGGTGATGTTCCAATAAAGTCCTTCCATTTTATCCATACTTTAATATGATACGCTTTATAAACATCGCTATTATATTTTGATTCAACAGCATCAATATCATAATATAATTTGGCAAGTACTTTGATATCAGAATGCTCATCACCAATTAAATATGTATTTTTTCCTAAATAATCCCCGTTTTGATCATGTGCTGATATATTTCCATCAGCGACACGACCCTTCCAGTATTCAAGATAACTAGTCAATTCTTCTGTGGCACGCTCCTTAAACTCTAAAGCCCTTAATTCACCGTGAGCATGAACCGTACCATACATCAGTCCCAAGGCAGTGAGACTAATAATTAATACAGCAATCATGACTTCGATGAAAGTGAAACCTCCTGAATATTGATGGATTTTCATTACAATACGGAAGATTTAAACAGCTTGGGATTATCTGAAACAGATTCTGCGGTAGAGCGATCAATTGCGCCTTGTGACACAAGCCTCTGCAAATCCTGATCCAGAGTTTGCATCCCTTCAACACCTCCTGATTGCATGAGAGACGGAATCTGGTAAATTCGGTCTTCCCGAATGAGGTTCCGTATTGCTGTATTGGCAATCATTACCTCGCACGCTGGTATGCGCCCTTTTTCATCCTTGGTAGGTACTAATTTCTGAGCAATGACCGCTAACAAACTTTCTGATAACATGGATCGTATTTGAGTTTTCTGACCTTCAGGATAGATATCGATAATCCTGTCAATAGCTTTTACTGCGCTTGAGGTGTGAAGAGTTGACAAAACTAAATGTCCAGTCTCCGCAGCTGTAAGGGATAACGATGTGGTTTCCAAATCTCGCATTTCTCCCACCAAAATAACATCAGGGTCTTCTCTTAATGCAGCTCTCAATGCATTGCCAAAACTGTGCGTATTTGCCCCTAATTCCCTCTGATTTATTAAGCTGTTTTTTGAACTTTGGAAATATTCAACTGGATCTTCAATCGTAATAATATGGCAACTTCTATTTTCATTGATATGATCCACCATGGTTGCCAAAGTCGTGCTTTTTCCCGAACCAGTGGGACCGGTAAGAAGAATTAATCCTCTATCTTTTAGACAAAGCTCCTGAAGAACAGGCGGAATCCCAAGCTCATCAAAACTTTTAATGATCTCAGGAATGGTTCTAAATACACCAGCTAATCCATTGAGCTGATTAAAAAAATTAACCCTAAACCGTCCTTTCCCGTCTAACTTAGCAGAAAAATCAATTTCTTTATCTTGATCAAATTTACTTTGCTGGTCATCTGTCATCACCTGAGGCAAAATTGATTTCATCATATCCTGTGTCAGGATTTCCATATTTAATTGCATCATGGAACCATTAATCCTTACCATGGGTTTTGATCCTACACTAAGATGTAGATCAGACGCACCACTGTCAATGGCATATTTCAATAAATCATTAATTTTCATTTTAATTTATCTAATGTAGAATAAAATACAGAGTTACGATTATTCTTTTGTACCGTAGCCTGTAAATCTTCCTTGGTTTCGATCATAGGTTATCTCTTTTCCAGCTCCTCCAGCCATTTGATCCGTACTAGTAGCAACTATTTCTCCACCACCTAGTTCATCAACCTTAAGTTGAAATTCCCATTTTTTTGATGTTGACTCTTTTAATGTCAACTGCCCTGTAGCAACCATATCATCAACAGAAGTTGGGATATCACCTGTAGTCTGAAAATACATATCCGCTGCATTGGAGATACTACTCATAACTGACTTAGCTTCCGAAGATCTAGCTGATTTTACATAATCAATATAAATTGGTACAGCGAATGCTGCTAAAATGGCAATGATCACAACCACAACCATTATCTCGATCATAGTAAAGCCATTATTTGTTTTTGTGGTCTTTTTCATATTCACTTTCCTTTATTTTAAATTATTCAATTATTTCAACATTATCATTTTTTGAATTTTAGTTCCCGAATTGTAACTCAGGATACTAAAATAAATACCTGCACTAACATTCTTGTTATCCAAATCAGTTCCATCCCATGAAATAGAATGGACCCCATATGACACTTCACCTGAGACTAATGTTTTGACCATCTGACCACGAACATTGATGATATTAAGAGTAATAAACTGACTCTCTCTTGGCACAGAAAATTGTAGTGTGGTCTCAGGATTAAAAGGATTTGGGAACGCTGGATGCAGAGAAAAAGTCTCCGGAACCACTCTTCCTTTTTTTCTGAGAGACATATGTGATGTTGGCTCAACCATAAAACTGACGTTAGATCCACCTGAATTTAATATAAACTCCTGACCTGTATTGATATCTGTTAGCACCCACTCTTCTCCAACTAAATGATAATCAATTTGCAAATCTTCCTGTGACATAATCTCAATCACGCATTCATCATTACACAATTTCCAGTCCCCCTCAAAACGAGCATCGAACGCACCAAATGGGGGTTTTGGCGGTAGACTGAATTGCAAAATATCCTTTTCAGCTACGGGGGTATCAAAATATAATTTTCGTCCATTGATATTTATCCAAGAGAGATCATCAAAATTCAGATTTGTTTCAGCGGTACGGGCAACTGCACCGGTTGAAAGGAAAATAGGCCCAGATTCATAGGCTCTCAGCCAATATCCTTTTCCAGGAGTTAACTCATCCGAACCCTGATATCCATTTGTGCCAAACCCATACAAGGTATTGGGAACCAAAATATCACCGGGGTCAACCACTGCATTCAAAGATATATCAAAGGAGATTCCACTGATCAAATTCCAACCTTCTATCAGTTCAAGAGCTAACTCATCAACTCTTATTCCTGTAATAAGATGCATATCCGATTCAGGAAATCGAAGCCAATACCCATTACCAATTTCCATTTCATCGACCAATTGATACCCTTCATCAAAACTGTATAGCGTATTTTCAATTGCATCAGGAAAAAGTAAGGTATAGTCCCCATTCTCTACGTCAGCAGGAAGACCTAGAAGGTTCCAATTCTCATTTAACTCAATGGGAACGGCTACCTCCGTCATATTGATAGTTGGTTGAGTTGTCACAAGAATAGCAGTTTCATCGTCAAGCTCCATCGCAGCAGGAGCATAACCATTATCGAAAGTATACTGAAGCCCTACAGAACCCAAATGGTTTTCAAGCCCAACGGTGCAGTGTCCACCGTGACGCGGTGTGTATCCACTGTAATTACCGGATGAGGTATTATTGAATGTGTGGTACTGCATTTTCATCACCCCATCACCAAAAGGTGGAGCTGATTCATTGTAAAGAATTAGCTCAAAAGTATTGACAGAGTTATAGTTTTCCGTTCGCATATTTGACCACTCTATAATAAAATATTCATTGTCCGGGTCAGCGTAGATATATACATCTCCATTACTAGTGGTGGTCAGATCATCCCAAAATACCGCTACCATGGGTGACGGACCACCCGCTCCCGGAATTAAATAATTTCTAAATGATTCAAGCTCACTTTCCCCAAAGGCAATAAACCCATTGGAACAAACCGTTATGGTCTCATAAGTCACCCCATAATATGAAAATGAAAATGGCAAATCGACTTGTTCAATTGAATTAGAAAAATTTCCGTATCCTGAATCTGATAAATTTAAATTTGTCCCGCTCCCTCCACTGCTTGGGCTAATTTCAATCCAATCATATGCAGGTGATAAATCATAGCTGTCATCACCTGAATCGTACATATAGTATCCATATTCATCCGGACCCAGTGGGTCACCTTCGGACACCTCTCCAACATACACCGGAAACGAAAATTCTCTGTTAAACCCGTCAGCTGTCTGAATCCACAATGTCATATTATACACGGAACCATTAATAACATTAATTGACGGATGGACAGTAAACCAATCAGATGAAACCTGTTCCGCTCCAACTTGGACCGGATTCCAATATCCATCCCCATCATAAATTTGGATGGCGGAGCCATAGAAATTGAGTTCCCCCATGAGTCCCGTAGTGGAGATGGACCCTTCATTGGTCAGCGTAATGCGCATTTCAGACGCCACTCCCGGTTCAAGGGTATCGTCGCTCCCCGAGAGCAACTCGTATCCCGACACACGGAGTTTGGTCCCACTTATCGGAATAGTTACACTCCCCTCACCAAGGATAGCATTACTTTGTTCGAAGAGATGAATTCGCAGTTTTAAATCTTCCATTTCCTCTGCGGACGGTGACAGTATAAAGGAAAACCCTGCTCCATAAGATGTTTCTCCTGTGCCAAGGGTAAACTCATAAAAACTACTCGTCTCAATCAAGGTAACTAATTCTGATTCGGTAGATAATTCTGCGTACACTCCGGAAATATCTAACTGACCATAATTTCGAATCGGAATTTGAACATGAACTGTCTCACCTGGGTTTAACATACCATCGTTATTTCCGGTCAATTCATTTAATTCAATTTCAAGGGAGGGGTCATAGTTTGCTATTGTACCTGTAGAATAGATCAAGATTGTATCTTCGTAGGGTTTATAATTGCGTTTGGTAACTGTAATGGACACATCTCCCTCTGAAACAAAAGAATCAATTGTAAGAGTTACATTCCCACCTGCATTGGAATAATCACTCGAAAATATTTCATCATTACCTTTCAAAAGGGTGACCATTGCATCCTCCACAGGAATACCATTATTGAGAACTTTCACATCAATAATATTGGTACCTATTGGAATGGAATCATTAAAAATTAATTGAATAGTTTCTGGGGTATCTGTCCATAAATGTGTGGCAGGGTCTCCCATAAGATTGTTCCACTGTGTAAAAGCGCTTACCCAATCTGATGGGTTGGTTGGATAGGTATTGTACATGACAAGTTTCCCGTGCGCAACGGATGCACCCGTTGTCTCCAACCCGTGGGAGAATACCCCATCATAAATTCCCATAGCAACGATGTTATTGAACATGGTGTGTGTACTTAATGTAGCTGTCCCTACTGAGGCAATGCCTCCTTTAGGATTAGAAACAGTTCCAGCTCGTAAAAATGACTCAGCAATACTGGTACCTGCAAAGTCCCCTGTCCCACAAGTCAAAAATGTAGCAAACGGAAGTTTGTGCCCATTATTAGCGTTGTTAATTTGAGAACTTCCAAACCCACTCACCCCGACATATCCACGATAGTTCATATACAGCACCCCCTCTTCAAGCTGGTCTCTCATCCAGCTAGAGTAACCACCTTGCCCGTAGTTTGTCCGAATATCTTCAACCTCAAAAGAATCCATTATGTTTTCAATATATTCATTTGTTATAATGGTTGACACTCCAGAACTAGAAGGATCACCAACCAATGCAGCCCTCTCATAAAACCCAGACATCGTACTCATATATGTGGCTTTTTCATAGTGTAGGATTTTATTTACAATCGTCGCAATGTGCGAGGAGCTACTGACAGAAATTCGCCCCACAAACACTTCAGGAAGAAAATCATTTCCATCTAGTTGAGTATAGGGAAAATCTCCCTCACATCCTCCCCAATCGTGACCCCAACATTCATCAAAGGTGGGCACATTGTATGTTCCGCCTACATCTCCAAAAATCCCAA
>CAYSQB010000041.1:0-14216 GCA_964433085.1 uncultured bacterium | reverse complement strand
AGTAAAATGAATAGCTATGGAATGGGTAATCCAGGATTATATAGGGATGTCGCTTCTTCTGGTTTATCCTCTTCAGGTTTATTTCCTGGGTATGGAAAGAAATTTTCTTTAATGAATCCATCCACATGGTCGTCATCTAAATATACCCTTTTTTCAAGTACATTTAAAGGTATTACACATCTATTGAATTATGAAAACATCCAAAACCAATCCTCAAATATTGACTGGTTGTTTTTTATTGTTCCAATAAATCAAAAATATGCATTTGGGATCGGATTGTTCCCATATGCTGATCACAATGTGCAATTTGGTAAGACAGATATTATGACCCCTGATTCTTCCTTATCTAATCAAAAAGTCGATTTTTCTGGTGGAGTATCTTCATTACGGTTTGCATTTGGTTTTCCCCTAAGCAGTTTTGGTTTGGGAGGATTGGGATTTGACCTTCTTTTTGGATCTAGCAGAGTACACAAATCCACTGAAATAAATGAAGAAATCTATATTCTTGATCAACGGAAACTATTCAATGGAATTGTATCGCAATTATATTTCACATCAAATCCGGTTTTGGTTCGATCCAAAGAGATAACATTTTATTTTAATTTGGGATTTACTATTAGAGATTTCTCTGCAGAATTACAATCCTATCAACCTTTCATTGATATAAATCAGAATGGGGTTCATGATATATCGCTATTTGATTTTCCAGGGATAGATAATTCTCCTGACCCGTTCCAAAAACGATTTCAAGAATTTTATAATCCCTTAGAATTAAATTTTGCGATAAATATAAAATATGCATCAGAAATCTCATTGATATATGAAGGTGGATTATGGAAAAATAACAGCACTATTTCAGATGAATTATTTGAATTTGGCGATGGATTATCAAAAAAAATATATTTTTCTCAGGGGTTGATTAAATATGCAGATAAATTCCCCAAAAATATAATTGATAAATTTCATTTGCGGGCGGGATATTCGATATCACAAATGGATTTTCAAAATAATTCCAATAAGGTTGACAAGTTTGATTTTTCAGTGGGTATGGGATTACCATTTGGTAAATTTGGAAATCAAATTGATTTTGCATACACTTTTTCAAAAATTATAAATAGACATTTTATTAATGAAGATGTAAAAACAATTAAAATAGGATTAACAATAGGAGATATTTGGTTTGTTAAAAGGAGAAATAGGTAAATGAGGGATATTAGAAAATTTCAGTTTTATTCATGGATTATTTTATCCATGTTCTTTATTACAATGTGTGTTCCACCTTCATCTGGACCAGAAGATAATACTGCAGTGGAACAGGCAAAGCTAGATTCATTACGCCGATTGAAGTGCCCAAGATATATGAGCAGTGCTGCAGAATATTATCGTAATCGTAATTGGAGAGAAACTGTGGAAATGTATTCACAAATAACTGAATTGGGTTGTGATGAATATGATTCTGTATTAGCACCACCAGAAGAAATATACCAGTATTATGCGATTGGTCATGAGTATTTGGGAGAGTTTAGTGAATCTGAAAAAGTTATATTAAAAGGTCTTCAGAAATTGCCAAAAAATGTAAATCTCAGAAAGCGTTTAGCTTATTCATATAAAAAACAGAATAAATTAGATATGTATATCAATGAAATGGAACGCCTTATGGATTTGACAGAAAATGACACAGGTCTCATGACTGAATTATCCGATGCTTATGGGGATTTAGAACGTTATGATGATCAGATTTATATTTTAAAAAAAATATTAAAAAAGGACCCCAATAACGAGATTGCACAAGGAGATTTGGCACTTGCACTGGAGAAAAGTGGCGAAGACCCTTTGGAATATATTAAGGAACGATTTGAGAATAATCTAGATAATGTTTCTTATGGACTTGACTACGCAGATCGACTCATAAAAAACAATCGAAATGTTGAAGCAATTAATATATATAAAAAAGTTATTCGGGCAGATGGATCTAATAAAATTGCTTATCGGAAACTTGGAGAAGTATATTTTGAGATAGATGATCTTGAATCATCATCGAAAGCATATGAAGAGTTATATATGTTGGATCCACGCGATGTTAAAACCGCTATAAAAATTTCTGATATCTATATAGAATTGAATCAATATAATGAAGCAATAAAGTGGGCAAAAAAAGCAGATAAGGTATCTCGATCATCGGGTGAAGCAATAAGTCAAATTGGTAAAGTTTTTTATAAGGGATTTCAATCTTGTAGGAATGAAATAATCAGCCTTGATGACAGAATTGTGGCTTCATTGGCATTTGAGAAATTTGTTAATGCAGAAAAAAAAGGGTTCAGAAGAAATTCAGGTTCTATGCAGTGGTTAAAAGAAAATGAAGTATTATTTGGTAAAGCCAATTGGTTTATGTTAGATCCTCAATCAAAAAGTAGGGGATTTATAAAACCCTCCTCGTCTTGTTATAATTGGGTTTATGATAAACTGATAAAACAACCGGGTTGGTAGTTTGAAGAATCTTCAGGATTCTGATGAAAATATTTTTCATATTCTTCAGCGAGAATATATAAGAGAAAGAGATACCCTTGAACTAATCGCATCTGAGAATTTTGTTAGTCCATCAGTTTTGGAAGCTGCAGGTGGCATTATGACAAATAAATATGCTGAGGGATACCCAGGAAAGAGATATTACGGTGGCTGTGAGCATGTGGATGAAGCGGAAAATTTAGCTCGAGAACGTGCGAAACAACTGTTTGGCACTGAATACGTCAACGTTCAGCCTCATTCAGGTTCTCAGGCGAATATGGCTGTTTTAATGACCTTCCTCAACATAGGAGATACGGTTTTAGGATTAGATTTATCTCATGGCGGACATTTAACCCATGGCAGTCCTGTCAACTTTTCTGGACAATTATATAATTTTCTATCTTATCACGTTCAAGCTGAAACAGGAAGGGTGGATTTTAAACAGGTTTTAGATTTAGCAAAAAAACATAAACCAAAGATGATTATATGCGGAGGGAGTGCCTATCCACGTTTTATTGAATTTGAAATATTTAAAGAGATAGCAGATGAAACTGGCGCATTTCTTATGGCAGATATTGCACATCCTGCTGGATTAATAGCTTCCGGTCTTCATCCTTCTCCCATACCTTTTTGTGATGTAATAACAACTACAACACACAAAACATTGCGAGGACCCAGAGGTGGGATGATTATGATGGGGAAAGACCAGGAAAATCCCTGGGGTAAAATTGCTCCGAAATCTTGTAGGATAAAAAATATTTCTGAGCTTATTGATTCAATGGTGATGCCGGGAATTCAGGGTGGTCCATTAATGCATATAATTAGTGCTAAAGCTGTAGCTTTCGGGGAAGCTCTTCATCCAAGTTTTAAACACTACTCCAGCCAAATTATTAAAAATGCAAAATGTATTGCCGAAGAAATGATGAAAAGGAAATATAATGTTATTTCTGGTGGAACAGATACACATCTCGTATTAATTGATCTAACAAAAAAAGACGTCTCTGGGAAACAAACAGAACAATCTCTTGAGAAAGCAGGAATTACCATAAATAAAAATATGGTTCCTTTCGATAAAAGAAGCCCTTTTGTTACCAGTGGTATTCGCATTGGAACGTCTGCAATTACAACAAGAGGAATGAAAACAGATCAAATGAAAATAATCGCAGAAATGATTGACACCATTGTAAACAATCATGACGATGAAAAAAAGATTAATAATGTAAGAAATAAGGTCAGGGAGTTGTCAAGTGATTTTCCACTATACCAGGAATTATTCGCAACCTAAAATAGTTTCAATAAAGTCCTCTTTGAGGTACACTTCTCATTTTTTTCTATGCAGTATCCTGTTATTTATTGTAAATGGCTGTACACCTGTTTACCTCCTATCTCATCATCCTAAACTAAGTAAAAAAGTATTTGAACTAAAAGTAAATCAAGCACTGCGAAAAGCCGAAAAATATCCTCTTAATTCAATAATATTATTGGAGGCACAAAAACTTTTGACACAATATGGATATGCTTTTCAATTAGAAATAGGAGACAGAAAGATTTATAAAGATTATTTAGCATCTAAACAAGATTATTTAGATGCAAGTAAATCTTTTTCCAGTGCATTGGTTTTAGGAAAAAATTCTTTAAGGATAAAGTACCCTGAGATTGATCAATGGTTGTTAAATCCTGAACGAATAAAGATCAGGTTTGATATACAACATATATCCAATTTATATTGGACAGCAGCTTCTATTGGTGGATTAATCAAAGCAGGGAAGGGCTCTCCAGAAACTATTGTATTGTTACCTCAGATTAGATTACTGTTGCATACAGCATTGGAAATTGATCCATCATGGGGAAATGGACGAATTTATACTGCATTAATTTCTTACACGATGTCCGAATTCCCAACGTCAAAAGAAAAGATTGAAAGTGTCAAATATTATTTTGATGAAGCAGTTCGATTTTCCAATGGAACTGATGCAGGTCCATTTGTAGCTTATGCTGAGTCTGTATCAATTAAAAATCAGGATAAGGAAGAATTTATACGTTTGCTGAACAAAGCTGTCACAATTTCATCTACAGATGATGAGCAAATAAATCTTCAAAATCATATCGCAGGTAATCATGCAAAATGGTTATTATCAAGAACAGATGAATTATTTTATTAAGAATATTTGTAAAACATGAGAAGAATTATTATATCGATTTTGTTTTTCGGATTGGCTATGCCATTGTGTGCAAAGAAAACAGTGGTTAAACTGGCAACTTTAGCTCCTGATGGATCAGAATGGTATTATATGTTAGTTGATTTAGGGCAGCAATGGGAGGATGCGACCGATGGAAGAGTTAAATTAAGAATTTATCCCGGCGGGGTAATAGGGGACGAAAGAGATATGATTAGAAAAATGAGAATCGGGCAGATCCATGGTGCAGCCATTACTGCAGAAGGATTGTCTGAACTTAATCCTGATTTCTATATATTTTTTGTTCCTCTTCTTTTTGAAGACTATGATGAAGTAGACTACGTTCGTTCGCAATTAAGAGATAAACTTATAAATGGAATCAGAGAAAGTGGATTTGAGTTATTAATGTTCAATGATGTTGGATGGGTGTATTGGTTTACAACTTTGTCAATGACCCACCCTGAACAATTGAAAAATCATAAGATTTTTAATTGGGCGGGAGATTACAAGTTTGCTGAAATCTGGGAAAAAGCTGGATACCAAGCTGTACCACTTGCTTCCATTGATATTCTTCCAGGATTGCAAACTGGATTAATAGATGCCGTTGCAACTAATCCTCAATTTGCTTTAGTACAACAGATGTTTGGAATCTCTAATAATATGTTAGATTTGAAATGGGGTCTATTGACAGGTGGAGTTGTTCTTGATTCTAAGATTTTTAACAAAATGAGTAATAGAGATAAAATATCCATAAAAAAAATTACCAGAGATTTTGAAAAGAAATATCAAGCTACAATGCGTTATAATGATGGCAAAGCTGTTGAGGTAATGATAGAATTAGGATTAAGAGTCAATACACTTACTCCTAAAGAGGAGTCCTACTGGCGATCTACTGTAGAAAATTGGTATCCTGATGTACAAAATATTTTTAAGAATCAAGATTTATTTGACGAAATAATTGAGATAAAAGAGTCCTATAAAAAGAAGCGATCTGGCACCAATGACTCAAAATAAATCCACGGATGCACATGAGGTTCATCTTACGGATAAATTGAAATGGGGAGAAGATGTTCTTGCTATTTCTGTATTTTTTGCCATTACCTTTCTTCCATTTTATGATATCATTGCAAGAATATTTCAACTAAAAAGTATTCCTGCTTCCCAAGTAATTATTCAACACCTCACTCTTTGGACAGGATTTTTAGGTGCTGTTCTAGCTACTCGCCAAAATAAGCTCCTAGCTCTAACCACGAAACCCCTATTTATCTCCGATGGTAATTTCAATTTCGGGAGATGGATATCAAAATCTGTTTCTTTTATAATTTTATGTGCTTTGATTTGGGGAAGTATACAATTGATAAAATCGGAATTCCAGTTCCCCGTTGATATTGCCCCGCATATTCCGAGATGGGCAGCTCAAATCATTATGCCTGTTGGATTTATATTTATAGCGTTGGAGGTTATCATTCGTAGTGGTAACAACGCCATGTATCGTTCATCTATCTTGATGATGACGATCGGTTGGTATATTATTTGTTTGTCAGGGAATCTTCAGGATTCAGGATGGTTTTCATGGATAGGAAGTTTTATCATCTTATTTTGTGTCTATCAAGGACTCCCCATTTTTTTAGCGTTAGGAGGATTATCTGCCCTATATTTTTGGATAGATTATACGCCCATAGCAGCTATTGCTGCAGAAACATATAGAATTGTTGTTTCACCAACATTGCCAACTATTCCACTTTTTACTTTAGCCGGTTATATTTTAGCTGAGAGTGGAGCACCAAAACGAATTTACAAATTTTTTACACATGCGTTTGGTTGGTTGCAGGGAGGAACTCCGGTAATTGTTGTTTTATTGTGTTCTTTTTTTACGGCTCTTACGGGCGGTTCAGGGGTGACAATTCTTGCTTTGGGAGGAATTTTGTATCCATTGCTAACTAAGGAAGGATATTCAGAAAAATTCTCATTAGGATTGATAACGGTTTCAGGATCTTTGGGTTTGCTTTTTCCTCCAAGCCTTCCTGTTATTATTTATGGGGTTACTGCTGGTGTAAATGTAAAAGATTTATTTATTCAGAGTTTTTTCCCAGGAGTGATGTTAGTGTTGAGTATGGTGGCATGGGTATATTTTCAGGGGAAAAGACATAAAATTGAAAAATCCCCATTTAATTGGGATAAACTAAAAGAAAGTTTTTGGGAGGCAAAATGGGAAATTATTCTCCCCTTTTTAATTCTTACAGGAGTATTCAGCGGATACATGACCCTGGTGGAGACTGCCGCATTCACAGTTGTATATATATTAACCGTCGAAGTACTAATATATAAAGATTTACCTTTAAAAGATCTCCCCAAAATTATTATTGATTGCGCTACCTTAATTGGAGGAGTCCTAATCATTCTTGGTGTGGCAATGGGGTTGACATCTTACCTTGTAGATGCTCAGGTTCCAATGCGATTGCTGGAATGGATACAATCTACAATTTCTTCTAAACTAGTATTCTTATTACTTCTCAATATTCTGCTTCTTGTCATTGGATGTATGATGGATATTTTTTCTGCAATTATCGTCTTTGTTCCTTTAATTGCTCCGCTTGGAATCTTTTTTCAAATAGACCCTATTCATTTAGCTATTATTTTTATTGCAAATCTTGAGTTAGGATTTTTTACACCCCCTATTGGGATGAATTTATTTTTATCAGCCTATCGGTTTAATAAATCCATGCCTGTTCTATATAACGCAACTATACCCTTTTTCTTGATTAGATTATTATTTGTTTTGATTCTAACATATATTCCCTTACTTTTTTATTAATAGTTGTGGATTATAGTTGCTAAGCTAATTGTATAATATTTTATTTACCTTTCATCCTTATTTTTGTTATGCCAAACGTTTTTAGGATCATGTTATGTATCAATTTGGAACTTTTTTATTTAAAAAACATTACTTGACTGAAAACAAGGTACATAAATAGATTCGCTCACACAATGGAGACAACTATTCAAAAACGTTATTAATTGTAGAAAAAAACACGGGGAATCCCCGTTAACTTAATTCATTATTTATTTTGGAGAAAAAATGAAGCGTTTTACATTAATACCTTTGATGGTAATAGGTTGTCTTACTCCCGCAATTGGAAGTGAAGCAGGTGCAATATTTTTACTTATCTCACCGGGAGCTAGAGCAGGGGGAATGGGAGAGGCAAATGTTGCAGTGGCTGATGATGCCTATGCCAGTTATTGGAATCCAGCCGGATTAGGGTTTTTAGAGGGATCAGAGCTTGCTATGATGCATGTGAATTGGTTGCCAAATCTTGCTGACGATCTCTACTATGATTTTTTTGCATTCAGAAGGCATGTGCCAAATTTAGGTACTATTGGAGGGCATCTAATTTATCTAAGCCTCGGTGAACAAATTCGCATGGGGGAGGGGCCGGAAGATTATTTGGGTACATTTACAAGTTTTATGATGGCAACCACTGTATCCTACAGTTCATTATTAACACCATATTCTTCATTTGGGATTAATGCAAAAATCTCATATCAGCATCTAGTGGAAGGTGTTGGAGCTGGAGCTGAAAAAGGGGATGGCACATCCATTGATTTTGGTTTTGATCTTGGATATCTCAGAAAAGGATTTCTTACTCCTCAATTGGATTTTGGTCTAACTGTAACAAATATCGGTCCTAAAGTCGCATTTATAGATCCAGCCCAAGCAGATCCACAACCTACAAATCTTGCAATAGGTGTGAAATACAAAGTGATTGACAGCGAATTCAACAAATTATCTATCATTTACGATGTAAACAAATTGCTGGTTGCATCCTATCCTGATATGGATTGGGATGGAGATGGTATTATCGGAGGATGTGATGACGAAGGTCATTGTTCAGATACTCCTGGAAATGGTGAATATAATCAAGATGGTGATAGAGAAACAGCTCACACTGATCCGGTTTACATTGCGATTTTTACATCATGGATTGATGATTGGTTATTAGGTGGTGATACTGATTTCAGCGGAGATGGAAAAATTGGTGGATATGATTCGGAAGGAATGCCCACGGATACAATTTCTTTCGGTCAACCTGGATATGGTCAATATGGATGTGAAGATTCTGAGAATGAGAATATTTGTTCCGAAGAAAATTTAGTTAAGGAAGTTGGGACAGGTGAATCAAGAGGTATTAAAGATGAATTGAATAAACTGGTCCACAATTTTGGAATGGAATATTGGTATTCTGAATACTTTGCACTTCGGGCAGGTTATTATTTGGATCAATCTGGAAAAATATCAAATCCTACATTTGGAGTGGGACTTCGATTTTCTGGTTATGGGTTTGATTTTGGATACACTTCAGGTGAGCCAGGACACCCGCTTACAAATACAATGCGCTTTTCCCTTAACTGGGAATTTTAATACATAGCGGATTTAATGTATAAAAGAATTTGCAGGATATCTATCTCCATCCTGCTCCTCTCACTAAATTATATTTCAAGTAATGTGATTGGACAAAAAAAAGTGATTTGTCTTATGGTAGAGTTTCAGGAGAGCGAATCATCGGGTACTACAGGAGATGGACACTTTTTAATGAATCCAGATACAACCTGTGGTACCTATATCATTGATCCTCCTCCTCATGATAGATCATATTTCCAATCACATTTAAGGGCAGTAAATAATTATTTTCTAAATGTATCTTATCAGAAATTTGGTATTGATTTGGGACAGTCCAAAATATTCCCTGAAACAAATGATCAGGTCTACACACTACCAAACTCTATGGATTATTACAATCCTTATGGAGAATCGGAATCTTTAAAGGAAGAAAGGTTGATCACACTATTTAAGGATGCAATTTTTGTTGCTGACTCCGTAGATTTTATCCCGTTTGAGAATTTTGATTTTGTAATTGTGTTTCATGCAGGTATTGGACAGGATTTTAGTTTGCCATATCTTGATCCAACCCCGGAAGATATTCCAAGCACCTATATTGATCGAGGCATGTTAGGAGACTCTTCTTTTTTGGATGTCGAACACGGGATAATCCTCCCTGAAACTGAAAATCATCTTTTATTTGAAGAAGGCAACACTTTGTTTGATCAGGTTTCACAACCCTGTGATTATCAATATGGTTTGACAGGTGTTATCGCATTAATGATGGGATTTGCTTGCGGATTACCTCCATTGTGGGATTTAGAGTCCGGGTCCGGCGAAAGCGGAATCGGTATTTTTGGTCTGATGGATCAGGGCTCCAATAATGGACGTGGACTCATTCCATCACCACCCGATGCTTGGACAAGAATATTTGCTGGTTGGGAAACCGCTGAAATAGTTAATCCAAGCAATCTAGTTTTTTTACCTTCGAGGTCTGAAAATAATCTTATTAAGATCCCCATGACTGATTCTGAATATTTTTTAATTGAAAACCGTAGAAATACAATATACAAGAATGTTAGCATAGATTCATTAAGATATTCGATTTGGGAAGAGACGGAAAGATATCCTCCATTCATTGAGATATTGATGGATTCAGTCAACACTGGTAAAGACGAAAATGGTGTAATAACATCGATTCCAAATTATGATTTAGGTCTTCCTTCATCCGGCTTGCTCATTTGGCATATTGATGAGGAGATAATCAACAGTGGAATAGGTGATTACAGTATTAATTCTGACAGGAATTTAAGAGGAGTCGATTTGGAAGAGGCCGATGGTGCACAGGATATTGGTTATCCAAATATCCATCTATTTTCAGATCCATCCAGTGGGTATTTTGGTGATATATGGTTCCATGGAAATCCTGAATACGATAGAATAAATAATGGATTAGAATTCCCTGAGTTTGGTCCATATACATATCCTAATACTCAGTCAAACGATGGAGCATCTACATTTTTGAAAATTAAAAATATTAGTGCTCCAAATGATACGATGACATTTTTTGTTACAACTACCGACGAAATTATGGCAGAGGGGTTTCCTGATCTCTCCCTTCATCTTGGGCTTATCTATGATTTCGATGGGGATGGTGTTCAGGAAGTCATGGGAGGGAAGGATTCCCTTTGGATAGCAGAAGAAAATAGTTTGGAAAATAAATCCTATTTCTATACTCCATTTGGAGAGGTCTATGATTGGTCGGTTGGTGATTTTGAGGAAGAAATTCCATGGTTAGTCATTAACGAAAGGAAAATTGATGCTACAGATACTACTACCGTCATTTCTTTCTTTAAATGGAACTTTAATTCTCTAACTTTTATATTTCAAAAAGATACAGTTTTTCAATCAAAAAATATTTTATTTGTGAATGATTCAGAACAAAATTATCAATATCTTAATCCTGATGAAACCCAATTATTAACTACCATAATTCAGTTTGATGAAACTGAGGAGTCAATAAGCTATGGTAATTGGGTTTCAGTATGCGACTTGGATTTGGATGGTAGAGGAGAATGGTTATCAGTAGAAGATACAGTAGATTTAATGGTAAAGGATGAAAATGGATTGACTATCCCCGGATTTCCGATATATGGAATAGCAAGCGGAAATAGTTGTGTGCTAGTTAAGGATTTGTATGGTGATGAACACCCTGAAATTATTGTACAAAATGAAGGTGGCGTTGTTACAATATTAAACTGGAGGGGGCAAATAGAGTTTCGATTAGCAAATTATGGACCTCTACTTTTTCTGGGGGAATTTGATGGAAAAAATTCCATTGTAACAGAATCATCAATATGGCTATTTGATGCCACGGAGAATACAACTGGGAATTCATGGGATTTTATGCATCAGGACCCCGGAAATGCCAGAACACTACAATTAACAATAGCTCCTCGAGCTCTAGACCAGAATCTTATGGACAAATCACGCACATATGCATATCCAAATCCTGCAAAAGACAATCATTTAAAGATTAGAGTTCAGGTTGAATCAGCGAATCATATAGAGTGTAAGATTTATAATTTAGCGGGTTTTTATGTTGATAAATTAGTTTTGGATAACCCAATTCAGGGAATGCCAAATGAAATGATCTGGAACGTATCTGATGTGGAATCCGGTATTTACTATATTGATATTACTGCTCAGAGAAATAGTAAAACTCAATCGAAACTGATCAGGGCGGGCATTGTTCACTAAGTTCAATTATTTTTTCAACTTATGAAGAAAAACTCCTATTTTAGGGTATTTCTATACCTTTTATCAATTTTGTTTGGACAAACTCAATACAACCACCCAGAAATTAACTGGCAGACATTTGAGACAGATCATTTTAATATTCATTTTTATGATGTAACAGAGCACTCTGCCCAAGAGGGCGCGGAAGTGGCAGAACGAATTTATCCTATTATAACTGATTTATATGATTATGAACCCCAACAAAAAACACATATTATTTTCACTGATGTTGATGATATTTCTAATGGAGCAGCCTATTACTATGATAACAAAATTGTGATATGGACATCACCCCTTGATTTTGATCTTCGTGGGAGCCATCGCTGGCTTCAAAATGTCATCACCCATGAATTCACTCATATTGTCTCCATTCAAAAAGCGATGAAATATGGACAAAATATTCCAGGAGGTTATATACAATTCATGGGATATGAAAAGACCAAACGGAAAGATGTACTTTATGGATATCCTAATGTATTGATCAGTTATCCAATTCCCGGAACTGTTGTTCCACCCTGGCTAGCAGAAGGCTCTGCTCAATATATGTATGACAGTGCAGACTGGGATACCTGGGATACCCATAGAGATATGATATTGCGAGATAGGTTTTTGAATGATAATCTGTTAACACTTGATGAAATGAATACTTTTGGTAAGACGGGAATTGGTAATGAGTCTATATATAATTCTGGATATGCATTTTGCCGGTTTATAGCAGAATATTATGGGAGTGAATCCTTGAAACATATTATGGAGGAACTATCCAAACCATTCGTATTTTCTATACATAGAGCTCTTGAAAAAGTAACGCAGATAAACAGTGAAATATTATATCAAAATTTTAAGGAAAGTCTCCGAAAAAACTATTCAGATATTTTTGAAAAAATTCTAAGAAATGAAATAAAGGGGAGAATTGTTTTATCAGAAGGGACAGCAAATCTTTATCCAGTTTGGGCCCCTGATGGAGAGCAATTTGGATATCTGTCCAATAAGAAAAGTGATTTTTTCAGTCAAACCTCACTGTACGTGTATAATTTGAATACTGAAAAGGATACATTGATTTCTTCTGGAGTACAGAGCAAGGCAGCATGGAATGAAGATGGAACCAAAATATTTTATTCTAAAAAACCAAAATATCCTAATATACATGGTTCAAAATATTTTGATTTATTTCAATATGATTTTAGACAAAACATGGAGTCAAGGTTGACACATGGTTCCAGGGGATTCTCTCCGGTATCTATTTCTGATACTACTTTAGCATACATCGCTACGTTTGGGGGATTCCAAAATATTTATTTGTTTAATCTTAATTTGAAACAAATTACACAGATTACTGACTTTTCCGATATGCGAATCATTCATTCTCTTTATTATGATAATAAAGAGAAGCGGATTATTTTTGATTATACGTTCAATCATTTTCGGGATATCGGTTATTATAATATTCAAACTGATATATTAAGCACAATGTTTTCCAATCCGTGGGATGAAAGATCTGTTGTACAAAATCATGATAATTTAATTTATTCAGATGATAAAACCGGGATATTCAATTTAGTTTCTGTAAATAAGGCATCTGGTGGGAAGAAAGTTATTACTAATGTAATAGGTGGTGCATTTATGCCTGATATAAATTCAGAGGGACAAATTCTTTACTCACTGTTTGAGAATGGAAAGTATTCTATTGCGCTTTTGAATTCTATAGATAAAACTGAGCCTCCAGTTTTGAGAGAAAGGTCATTTACATTCTCGCCTCCAATTGAGATTGGAATCTCTGGAGAAAAACAAAGGTACAAAGACCAGTTCCCTCCCATGTTTATCCTCCCCAAAATAATGAGTGACTATAAAACTATCAAACCGGGATTTTATTTTTATTCCAGTGAAATTCTGGAAAGATTATCGGTTTTTGGAGGTGCCTCAGCAAATTTAGAAAAGGATATAGATTTATTTTTTCTATTTGAGTTCAAGAGATTTTATCCAACATTATTTGCAGAAGTGTTTTACCTTACTAGGAATAAATTTGAACAAAATCAATATTCAGTTTATCCGGTAGATGATAATTTAAAATTCAGAATGATCCAATTCAGATTTGGAGCAAGAATACCTGCTAAAGGAATTCATTCTATTGAATCTTATGTAACATGGCAAAGATACCGTGCATTTGTAAAGAGTAGTGTCCTAACAAACATACCCCCAATAATGTTTGGTACTGCTTATGATTATTTTCGTGGATTAACGGCAGGATTAAATTGGAAAGTAAAAGGATTAAAACGGAGAGCAGGTTTTGGATATCTTCCCTCAAAAGGATTTGAAGCGGAACTTCATTTAAGTTATGAACATAATAATTTTATTAC
>CAYSQB010000040.1:0-14528 GCA_964433085.1 uncultured bacterium | reverse complement strand
CACCATCCATCTGGGCAGCTCCTGTAATCATGTTTTTAATATAATCCGCGTGACCAGGGCAATCCACGTGGGCATAATGACGATTCTCTGTCTCATACTCAACATGAGCTGTCTGAATTGTAATCCCACGTTCACGCTCCTCAGGTGCATTATCAATAGAATCGAACGTACGTACCTCAGCATATCCTCCCGCTGACTGGGATATAGTGATCGCTGCAGTTAACGTTGTCTTACCATGGTCCACATGACCAATAGTTCCAATATTGACGTGTGGCTTCGTTCTTTCAAATTTTTCCTTCGACATAATTACTCCTTATTATTTTTAGGCTTTAATAAGTCCAGACACTTGTTCAATAATTTCTTCCTGGATCCTAGCAGGAACTTTCTTAAACTCGGAAAAATCCATATGAAAAACAGCCCTTCCCTGTGTAAGAGATCGAAGCACCGTAGCATACCCAAACATCTGGGCAAGGGGTACATTTGCCATGATAGCCTGTAAGTTTTTTCTTTGATCCATACTTTCAATTTTTCCTCGTCGGGAATTAATATCACCTACAACATCTCCCAAATACTCGTTTGGTGTTGTGATTTCCACTTTCATGATTGGTTCTTTAAGAATAGGATTAGCTTTTTTACACGCTTCTTTTACAGCCATCGACCCAGCTATTTTAAAAGCAATTTCTGAAGAGTCAACATCATGATAGGAACCAAATATCAATTCCACATTAACATCCTCTATCGGGAATCCTGCCAAAATACCATTTTGTAATCCTTCCTGAATTCCCTTATCAACAGCAGAGATAAATTCTCTTGGGATAGCACCTCCGACAATTTTATTAATAAAACAATACCCTTTCCCAGATTCACTTGGTTCAACATTAATAACAACATGACCGTATTGACCTCTACCACCAGATTGGCGTATAAACTTGCCATGTATATCCGAAACCTTCTTGGTAATACTCTCAATATATGTGACCTGTGGTTTACCTACATTTGCTTTTACCTTAAATTCGCGTAACATCCTATCAATGAGAATTTCTAAATGCAATTCCCCCATTCCAGAAATTATTGTCTGCCCTGTATCTGCATTATTAGAAACTCTGAAAGTAGGATCCTCTTCTGTCAATTTTACCAATGCATTTGATAGCGCATCCTGATCTGCTTTACTAACTGGTTCCACTGCAACCTCAATAACAGGCTCTGGGAATTCCATCATCTCAAGGACAATAGGTTGTTTCTCCTCACATAAAGTATGACCTGTATTTGTCCCCTTCAGCCCAACCGCTGCAACAATTTCCCCTGCTCGAACCTCATTAACATCTTCACGCTTATTAGCGTGCATCATTAATAAACGACTTATCCGCTCTCTTTTCCCCGTATTTGAGTTAAATACATAAGATCCTTTTTTTAATTCACCTGAATAAACACGTATATAGGTAAGTCGTCCTACATAAGGATCGGTCATTATCTTAAATGCCAAAGCACTAAAAGGTTCTTTAATATTTGGTTTCCGAATCAGTGCAATATCTGAATCTTTATTATCAAATCCCTGAACCTCACCTACATCTTCAGGAGTCGGCAGAAAATCAACTACTGCATCCAGCAGCCTCTGAACTCCTTTATTTTTAAAAGCAGAACCACAAAATATTGGAATAAACGTATTATCAAGACACCCTTTTCTGATTGATTTTTTTAGTTCTTCAACTGAAATTTCTTCATCTGCTAAATATTTTTCCATCAATCCATCATCATATGTGGCAGCTTCTTCAATTAAATGATGTCTCCATTTCTCTGCATCATCAAGCAAATCACTAGGGATATCACCATATTCAAATCTTGATCCTAATGTTGATTCGTTATATAAAATTGCTTTCATAGATAACAAATCTATAATACCATTAAACATTTCCCCTTCACCAATGGGAAGAGTCAGTGGTAATGGGTTTGCCTTCAAACGATCTTTTATCATATCGGTGACGAAAAAGTAATCAGCACCAACTCGATCCATTTTATTAACAAATGCAATCCTGGGAACATTATATTTATCTGCCTGTCTCCACACAGTTTCGCTCTGAGGCTCGACACCACCAACTGCACAAAAAATAGCGATTGTACCATCTAGAATTCTTAACGAACGCTCTACCTCTACTGTGAAATCCACATGACCAGGGGTATCAATAATATTGATTCGATGGTCATCCCAAATAGCCGTGGTCGCTGCTGAAGTAATAGTAATCCCTCTTTCCCGTTCCTGCTCCATCCAATCCATAGTAGCTCCACCTTCGTGAACCTCACCCAATTTATGGGTACGCCCAGTGTAAAACAGTATTCTTTCTGTCAAGGTTGTTTTACCGGCATCAATATGAGCCATAATACCTATATTTCTTACTTTATTAAGTTGGTAATTTTGCATTACCTTCTTCTTCCAAAATGTGCAAATGCCTTATTGGCTTCAGCCATACGATGTGTATCATCTTTTTTCTTAATAGCTCCACCCTCATTATTTGCCGCAGAAATAAACTCACGAGCAAGGCGTTCAGCCATTGGTTTCCCACTTTGAGCTAAGGCCGAATTAATAATCCAATGAGATGCTAAAAAGAATCTTCTCCCTGTGGCGACTTCGATTGGAACCTGATAAGTCGCTCCACCTATTCTACGGGATTTAACTTCTAATACTGGTGACGCATTATTTATTGCATTCTCAAACACTTTTTTACCGTCAGTTTTGGTCCTCTGTTTAATGGTATCCATTGCATCATAAAATATTTTTTCAGCTACGCCTTTTTTCCCGCGAGACATAATAAAATTTATAAACTTTGCTACAGCTAAATCATTGTAAACAGGATCGGGAAGAATTGTTCTTTTTTCAGGTCTCCTTCTTCTCATTATCTTGCTCTTTTTGCTCCATAACGAGAACGACTTGTCTTCCTATCAGAAACTCCTGCAGTATCTAAAGTCCCCCTTACTATATGATATCGTACACCAGGAAGATCTTTGACACGACCCCCTTCAATCAGAACTATAGAGTGCTCCTGTAGATTATGGCCTTCCCCTGGAATATAAGCAGTAACTTCCATTCCATTAACCAAGCGAACACGGGCAACTTTCCGTAGTGCCGAATTTGGTTTTTTGGGCGTAGTTGTATATACACGCGTACAAACCCCGCGTTTCTGCGGATTCCCTTTTAGCGCAGGCGTGGATGTTTTCTTTGAAGCAGAAAACCTTCCTTTTCGAACTAATTGATTTATTGTCGGCATTTCAATTCAAATACAGTCTACAATCTTATTAAATAATATAGTAAAAAACCAATAACTATTAAACTGGTTCAGCAATTTTTTTATCTTTCGATTCTTCTCCATCTGAGTCAACTGAAAAAGCCTCTAATTTATTTTCGACCATAATGTCAGTGTTATCTGGAAATCCCGTTCCTGCAGGAATTAATCTACCTATAGTCACATTTTCTTTTAATCCTCTGAGATGATCTATTTTACAAGAAGCAGCTGCATCAGTCAATACACGTGTGGTTTCCTGAAAAGATGCTGCAGATAGGAAACTTTCCGTATTTAATGAAGCTCGAGTAATTCCCATGAGAAGAGGTTCAAATTTTGCAATTTTGGGCTTCCTATACTTAGCAGGGGACTTGCTGTTCTCCTTTAACTCATTGTTAATTTCATTAAATTCAGATTTATCAATTACCATCTCCTCTTCAAATTCCGAATCCCCCGGATCAGTAACAACAACACAATGCGAAATGCGATCATTTTCTTTATTGAAATCCCACTTATCAATTCTCTCTGATTCCAAAAGTCGAGTATCACCAGGATCAGAAACAACCTGCTTTTTCATCATTTGCCTAACAATCACTTCTATATGCTTATCATTAATGCTAACTCCCTGTAATCGATACACTTCCTGGATCCCATTTACAAGGTATTCTCTCACAGCACCAGGACCCATAATTTTTAGGATATCACTTGGCGATGTAGCACCTTCACACAAAGGAGTACCTGCAGTAATGAAATCACCATCATGGACTATAACGTGTTTTCCATAGGGTATATTGTAGGATCTAGAGTCACCATCACTATTTTCAACAAATATTTTGCGAATCCCTCGTTTCGTATCTCCAAATTTTACCGAACCATTTATTTCGGAAACCACAGATGGATTTTTTGGAATTCGGGCTTCAAATAATTCTGCAACTCTAGGGAGGCCACCTGTAATATCCCTAGTCTTACCAATATCTTTTTGAATCTTAACTAAAGTTTGTCCACGTTTTACTTTCTGACCATCAGTAATCACCAAAGTAGCTTTAACCGGTAAAATAGTTCCTCCTGTCATTATTTCATCATCATCATCAGTAATTTCAATATGAGGACTTAAATTTCTGTCCCGTGACTCTATTATAACCATCTGTTTTTTTCCACCTTCAACTGCTTCAACCTGATAGGTTTCTCCCTCAATAAAATCCCTAAGATTGACCTTTCCAGTTTGGGATGCAAGAATTATATCAGTGTAAGGATCCCAACGAAATAATGTTTTCCCACTTTTTATTTTCTCACCCTCTTTGATGAATACATTGGCTCCATACGGTACATTATACTCTGAGAAAATCTCATTTTTTTTCTTTTCATTTACTATATATAATTTTGCATGTCGGGACATACACCGCGTTATTATTTCCCCGGAATCATCTTTTGTGTCGGCTGAACTATAGTTGTCAGAAAATTTAACTAATCCGCCAAATTTAGTCTTCTTTTCAGATTTTTCAATTATACGAGTGGCTGTACCTCCAATGTGGAAAGTACGAAGTGTCAGCTGTGTCCCAGGCTCACCTATACTTTGTGCTGCCTGAATTCCAACTGCTGTCCCAATATTAACCATTTGATGATTGGATAAATTCCACCCATAGCACATGGCACATACCCCACGTTCCGACTCACATGACAAAACCGAACGGATCCGGGCACTTTGTATTCCACTTTTATCAACCAAAGCAATATTTTTTTCATCAATTAATTGCCCTGAAGATATCAATATTTCGCCGCCAACAATGATATCATCTACTAAAACTCTTCCTAAAATACGCTCTGACAACTCTTCAATAACCTTTTCATCTTCTTTTAAGGGATGAATAACAATCCCATTAATTGTACCACAATCCTTTTCTCTAATAACAACATCTTGTGAAACATCCACTAACCGGCGTGTCAAATATCCAGCATCAGCTGTCTTTAATGCAGTGTCTGCCAACCCTTTTCGTGCTCCGTGTGTGGATATAAAATATTCCATAACAGATAACCCTTCTTTAAAGTTTGAAATGATTGGGGATTCTATTATCTCTCCTTTTTCACCTGTCATAGATTTTTTTGGTTTCGCCATCAAACCCCGCATTCCAGCTAACTGCTTTACCTGATCTTCTGTTCCTCTCGCACCAGAACCAGCCATCATAAATACAGGGTTAAATCCACCCTGGTCTTTTGAAAGATCATCCATCATAGATTTCGCCACATGATTTGTTACATGTGTCCAAATATCAATTACCTTGTTATATCGTTCACCATCCGTTAAAATATGGTTTTTAAATTTTCTCTGAATACTTTCAACATC
Source organism: uncultured bacterium (assembly GCA_964433085.1). Taxonomy (GTDB): domain Bacteria; phylum Fidelibacterota; class Marinisomatia; order Marinisomatales; family AB-629-J13; genus AB-629-J13. The sequence goes on along the minus strand of CAYSQB010000040.1, from coordinate 8,915 downwards.
TTTAAACCCATCCCTTAAAATCTCATCCTTTTGAGCAGGAATCAATATATCGCTTATAGACACAGAACAACCACCTTGGGTCGCTGTATCAAATCCAAGTCTTTTTAATTTATCTAAAAAGATAACCGTTTTTTGATTTCCTGCTTTTAAATAACATTGATTTATAATTTCCCCCAAACTATTTTTTGTTATAATGACATCCAAATATTCCATCTCTTCTGGAAGAATTGAATTGAATAGAATTTTTCCGATCGTTGTATTTTTATACCATTTCCCATTATGCCGTACGTTGACGATGGCATGCATACTTACTTTACTATTTTCCCAAGCGAGAATAGCTTCTTGAAAAGACTTAAAATACTTACCCTCTCCTTTCTCTCCTTTTCGAGGACTTGTCAAGTAATAGCATCCCAAAACCATATCTTGTGATGGAATTGCAACAGGTTTTCCATTGGCAGGATGTAAAATATTATGACTGGAAAGCATCAAAATCCTTGCTTCTACCTGCGCTTGAATTGACAAAGGCACATGTACAGCCATTTGATCCCCGTCAAAATCAGCATTAAATGCAGAACAAACTAGTGGATGTATTCTTATTGCCTTACCATCAATCAATACCGGTTGAAATGCTTGAATACCCAATCGGTGCAATGTAGGTGCGCGATTTAGCAGTACAGGATGGTCTTCCACAACGGTTTCCAATACGTTATAAATTGCTGAATCTTTATTCTCAATCATCAATTTAGCACCTCGAGGAGTGCTAGCAAACCCATGTTCAATCAAGGATCGGATCATATGAGGCTTAAATAATTCAAGTGCCATGTCTTTTGGAAGTCCACATTCATGTAAGTTTAATTCAGGACCAACAACAATAACAGATCGCCCGGAATAATCTACTCGTTTTCCCAATAAATTCTGACGAAATCGTCCCTGTTTTCCTTTCAACATATCCGATAAAGATTTTAGGGGTCTTCTTGTTCCACTTCTTATAGCAGTTTTCCTTCGGCTGTTATCAAAAAGCGCATCCACCGATTCTTGAAGCATTCGCTTTTCGTTACGCAGGATAACATCAGGGGCTTTGATTTCCATTAGTTGTTTCAACCTATTATTTCTAATGATAATTCTGCGATACAAATCATTAAGATCACTGGCAGCAAATCGGCCACCTTCTAAAGGTACTAATGGCCTTAATTCTGGGGGTATAACTGGCAGAATTGCAACCACCATCCACTCAGGTCGGTTGATTTTCTTTTTGGTTCCATCATTTACAAACTCATTAACCACCTTCAGTCTCTTCAGTGCATCTTTTTTCTTTTGAACTGATTTTGTAGATTTAGCCGCATCCTCGAGATCCTTTTTAACTTCAAAATAGTTCAACCTGTTTAAAACTTCTTTAATCGCCTCACCACCCATTAATGCCTGAAAATAATCATCATTGTCCCGCTCTTCATCTGAAACCGCATAATATCCAAACTGATTTTCTAACTCATTAAACTCTTCTTCAGTAATTAATTCCATGAATGCTCGATCACTTTTACCTGGATCTACCACCATAAATATCTCGTAATAAATTACCTTTTCTAATTCTCGAGTACTTAATCCTGTTAAATAACTCAACTTACTGGGTATTGACTTCAAAAACCAAATATGAATAACCGGTACTGCTAGTGTAATATGCCCTGTCCTGTCACGACGAACTTTTTTTCGTGTTACCTCTACACCACACCTATCACAAATAATCCCTCTATAACGAATTCCTTTATACTTACCACAGTGACATTCATAATCTTTTATAGGACCAAATATTTTTTCGCAAAATAATCCGTCCTTCTCAGGTTTATATGAACGATAATTAATCGTTTCTGGTTTTAAAATCTCACCATAGGAACGCTGCAAAACTGATTCTGGTGATGACAAACTAATCGTTACGGATTTATAGTTTTTTGTTGTATCTATTTTACTTGATTGAATGTAAGTCAAACTTAATTCCCCCTTAATCTAATTCAATTTCCAAACCCAGCCCCTGCAATTCTTTTATAAGCACATGGAACGATTCTGGGGTTCCAATATTGGGCATATCATCTCCCTTCACAAGAGCATTATATACCCGAGATCGACCTTCAACATCATCTGATTTTACTGTAAGGATCTCCTGCAATGTATGAGCTGCCCCATAAGCTTCAAGAGCCCATACTTCCATTTCTCCAAACCTCTGACCTCCAAACTGTGCCTTTCCACCTAGTGGTTGTTGGGTAATCAATGAATAGGGACCTGTTGAACGAGCGTGCATTTTATCTTCAACCATATGGCTTAGCTTCATCATATAAATGCTACCTATCGTAATCGGATTGTCAAATTTTTCTCCTGTTCTTCCATTAAAGAGAGTTGCTTTACCAGTAGTGGGTAAATTTGCCTTTTTCATTTCTTGTTGTACTTCAGCAGGGCTAGCACCGTTAAAAACAGGAGTCTCATATTTTACGTTCATCACATCCGCTGCCCATCCCAGCATGGTTTCATATAATTGACCTAAATTCATTCGAGATGGCACACCCAAGGGATTCAGAATAATATCTATTGGAGTTCCATCTTCTCTAAACGGCATATCTTCTTCAGGAACAATAGCAGCAATAACACCCTTATTCCCATGTCGACCTGCTAATTTATCACCGACAAGAATCTTTCTTTTGTTTGCTATATATACTTTAGCCAATCGTAATATTCCTGGCTGAAGCTCATCTCCAATCTTTAGAGTAAAAACATCCCTCTCTAATTGAGATTCTATTCTCTGCCATTCTTTTCTAAATGATCTCCATATGGAACGGATTTTATTCCAAATTTCCTTATTTTCTACCCAGGAAGTTTCCTGAGAAAACCTCTCCATATCATAGGATTTAGCACGTTTAACAGTTAGCTTGGTACCTTTTTTGATCAATGTACGACCACTTGAACGGTCTTTAATACCTGCTGATATCTGAGATTTCATTAATTCTATTAATTTAGTATCTCTATTTTTTAATAAGGTATTCTTTTCCTCTCTAGATTTTTTCTGATAACTTAAAATCCTTTTACGATCATCAGCACGAGATCGGCGAACATGTTTTTCAAACAATTTGGTATTAATCACAACACCTCGGATACCCGGAGTCGCTCTTTTGGAAGCATCTTTAACATCTCCTGCTTTTTCACCAAAAATAGCTCTCAATAATTTTTCTTCAGGCGTTGGGTCTGTTTCGCCTTTAGGAGTTACCTTACCAATAATAATATCACCCTCTTTGATTTTAGCTCCAATCCGTATTATCCCATTATCATCAATATCCTTAGTAGCTTCTTCACTTACATTTGGAATTTCGGCCGTTAATTCTTCCTCCCCTCTTTTTGTATCTCGCACTTCAAGATCAACTTCATTTATATGTAAAGAGGTAAACAAATCATCCTTTACTAATCGCTCACTAATAACAATAGCATCTTCAAAATTATAACCTCGCCAAGGCATAAATGCTACCGTAACGTTTTGACCCAATGCTAATTCTCCATTTTGGCTCGAAGCCCCATCTACAACCACCTCTCCCTCCTTCACTTTATCCCCCTCCTTTACTAGAGGACGTTGATTATGACAGGTATTTTGATTAGAGCGAGCATATTTTTTTAATTTTATTTCTATATGATTATCACCTTTTACCAATCGCAGAGCATCTGGAACTTCTTCTGTTTTTAAAATGATTTTTTCCGCATCCACCCAGACCACTTCCCCATTTTCAGGAGCAACAATACATGCCCTGGAATCCTTTGCTACTACTTTCTCAAGACCTGTTCCAACCAACGGAGCAGTCGGCCTCAACAATGGTACCGATTGCCTTTGCATATTTGAACCCATTAAAGCACGATTTGCATCATCATGTTCAAGAAATGGAATTAATGCAGCGGCGACACTCAGTATTTGGTTTGGAGAAACATCCATATAATCAACTTCATGAGGGTTTACAACCGGAAAATCACCCTTAATTCTTCCCCGTAGCGCTGTATCAACAAGATTTCCCTTCTTATCCAATTTTGCATTAGATTGCGCAATCAATGCCCTATCTTCATCATCAGCAGAGAGATAATCAATCTCTCCTGTTGCTAAAGATGTTTTAGCCATTTTTTTTACTTTTCGATAGGGTGCCTCTATAAATCCATGTTTATTAATCTTTGCCATTAATGCCAAGGATGAAATCAACCCAATATTCGGACCTTCAGGTGTCTCAATTGGACAAAGTCTCCCATAATGAGTATAGTGAACATCCCGAACCTCAAAACCTGCACGCTCCCGTGTTAACCCTCCAGGACCTAAAGCTGAAATTCTGCGTTTATGAGTAATTTCTGCAAGTGGATTGGTTTGATCACCAAACTGACTCAACTGACTAGTTCCAAAAAAAGTATTAATTACAGTGGTAACAACTCGCGAATTGATCAAATCCTGCGGAGTAATAGATTCAGATTCGCGCAAATTCATACGTTCATAAATCGTACGCAGCATACGGCTAAGGGCAATATTAAATTGGTCACGTAATTGTTCTCCAACTGTACGGACACGGCGATTCCCTAAATGATCAATATCATCTGTGCCCTGTTCTCCTTTTCTCATTTCAATAAGAAAATGAATGACTTTAAGAATATCATCTATTGTTAGAACGGTATCTTCAACATCTATATCCAAATCGAATTGCTGATTCAATCGATATCTACCTACTTGCCCTAAATCATATTTCTTGGGGCTGAAAAACATTCTCTCAATAAATTTTTGAGCCGTTTCTAAATTCGGCGGCTCGCTTGATCTAATTAATTGATAAACGATTTCCAAAGCTTCTTCCGTGTTGTTAGAGGGATCCTTTACAATTGTATTTAGAAGTAATTGTGCATCAAAATTTTTATTACCATCAACAACTTGGACTGAAGATATATCCGCATCTTTAAGCCCATCCAATATATCGGAAGTTAACTCTGTATTACTTTCACATAGAATCTCTCCTGTCTTTTCATTTACTATATCATCAACAACTGTTGAACCGATATGCTCTTCAGGTTTTCCATGTTTCAAATCCAGTGAGATAATGCACTTGAATGCTTTAAATAAATCTGAATTTGAAGAGAATCCAAGGCATCTCAATAACATTGTAGCCGGGAATTTCCTTCTTCGATCAATAATTACAAACAAACAGTCATTAATATCTGTGGTAAAGTCTACCCATGAACCACGGATTGGTATAACTCTTGCCTGAAAAAGCCTTGTTCCATTTGGGTGTGTTGATTCATCAAAAAATACACCTGGAGATCGATGCAATTGAGACACAACAACTCTTTCAGCCCCATTAATAATGAACGTACCCTTTTCAGTCATATAAGGGATATGACCAAAGTATACATCTTCCTCTATAGATTGAACATATTTACTTCGATTTTCTTCATCAGTTATATGAAGAATTAATCTAACTTTCAACGGTGCTGAATAAGTGACTCCCCGATCAATACACTCCTCTGGGCTATATTTAGGAGCAGCCAGGTAATAACTTTTATATTCAAGAATATAATTTCTGTGGGCATCCTCCAAAGGAAAGACACTTTTAAAAACACCTTCCAAACCTATTGATCTCCTTTCTTCTTCAGAATCTTCTTCCTGCAAAAATTTCTGATAAGATTCTTTCTGTAAATCCAGAAGATCAGGAAGATTTACAAAAAATGGAATTTTTTGGAAGGATATCCGGTCATCATACATAGAGTCATTGGCTTTCAAGGAAGCCTCCTTTTATTGGAATTAGTTAAATGAGTGTAATTAATATCTGAAACGTTCTTATTTTAATTCCACCGTGGCACCAGCTTCTTCTAATTGAGTTTTTATTTCATCTGCTTCTGCTTGACTTACTCCCTCTTTTACTGCCTTTGGAGCGTTATCGACTAATTCCTTAGCCTCCTTAAGACCTAAACTTGTGATTCCCCGAACAGCTTTTATTACATTGATTTTTTGTTGTCCTATCTCCGATAACACAACATCAAATTCGGTCTTTTCTTCTGAACCAGCGTCGTCGTCAGCAGGTGCAGCGACAGCAGCTACTGGTGCTGCAGCAGTAACACCAAACTTCTCTTCAATGTCCTTGATTAATTCGGAAATCTCAACCATATTCGATTCTTCAAGGTAAGATAAAACATCTTCTCTTTTTACAGCCATTAGATTTACTCCTTTACGAATTTATTTAATTGTTTTTTAAATCTTTTAAATTTGTTAACAAATATACCATATTTGATATAGATGCATTTAAAGTTCTTACCACACCACTTAGAGGACTTTGAATGGTTCCAACAAAATGCGAAAGCAACTCTTCTCTGGATGGAAGCGAAGCAATACTATCAAAACTGTCGTTTTGTAGCACTTTCCCCTCAAATAAAATACCTTTCACTTCAGGCTTATCATGTTCTTTTGCAAACTTTTTAATAACTTTTGCGGGCTTTGTAGGCTCATCATAAGATATAGCAAGTGCTGTTGGCCCAGAAAGGAAATCTTCCAATCCCTTGATTTTATTATTTTCTGCAGCTAGTTTAATTAACGTATTTTTAGCGACATAGAATTCTAAATTCTCTTCAAAAAATATTTTTCTTAGTTCAGTAACACTGCTTACATCTAACCCCAAATAATCAGTGAAATATATTGCCCTTGCTTTTTCGAGTTTTTCTGTCAGCGCTACAACTTGTTCTCTATTAAATGTACTTGGCATGATTTACCTTATATTTGAATAATCAATTTTAACACCTGGTCCCATGGTGGACGAAAGAGTCATTTTTTTTAAGTATTGTCCTTTCACTGAAGGAGGTTTTGCTTTCATTATTGTAGAATAAATTGTTCTTACATTTTCAACCAACGCTTCTGATTCAAAAGAAACTTTTCCACATGGAACATGGATAATTCCTGTTTTATCAACTCGCAATTCAACCTTACCTGCTTTAAGCTCTTTAATAGCTTTTCCTAGTTCATTCGTGACCGTACCACTTTTCGGGTTCGGCATTAAACCCTTAGGGCCCAGAATTTTACCTAATTTGCCTAATTCCCCCATCATATCTGGAGTAGCTACTATTTTATCAACATCTGTCCAGCCAGTTTTAATTTTTTCTATATACTCACTATGACCCACAAAATCTGCCCCAGCATCCTCAGCTTCCTTAAATTTTGATTCATTTGTTATCACTAGAATGATTACGGTTTTTCCTGTTCCATTAGGTAATCCTGTAGTAACCCTAATATTTTGATCTGCATGGCGAGGATCAACCCCCAGATTTATTGATACATCCACCGTTTCATCAAACTTTACGTATGAAACTTTTTTAACAATGTCCACTGCCTTTTTGAGCGGATAAACCATCATTCTATCTATCTGTTCTGTTGCTGTCTTTTTAAACTTTGACATTTTCATCATTCATCCTATTTAACTCGATTATTCTGATACTGTGATTCCCATACTTACAGCCGTTCCACGTATCATCATTACAGCGGACTCCAATGTATTTGCATTTAAATCTTTCATTTTTAATTCTGCAATTTCTTCCAAATCTTTTACCGATACCATCCCAACTTTTTCCTTATTTGGCTCTCCAGATCCTTTTTTTAGGTTCGCAGCTTTTTTAAGTAAAGTTGATGCGGGTGGAGTTTTAGTAATAAAAGTAAAACTTCTATCGGCATATACTGTAATTTCCACTGGGATTATCATTCCCGGCTGATCCTGAGTCGCCGCATTGAATGATTTACAAAAATCCATGATATTAACACCCTGCTGGCCTAACGCAGGGCCAACAGGAGGAGCAGGGTTTGCCTGACCCGCAGGTATTTGTAACTTTATAAATCCTATTGTCTTTTTTGCCATAAAATTTCTCTATTTTTCAAGTTCTACCTGTAAATAATCCAGCTCAACGGGAGTTGACCTTCCGAAAATACTCACGGATACCTTCAATTTTTGTTTTTCATCATTAATCTCATTTATAAATCCTGAAAAATCCATGAACGGTCCATCAATAACATGGATAGCATCTCCAACTTTGAAAGGATATTGAAAATTTTCCTGCACTTCTCCTTTTTTAACTGCTCCTACAATTCGATCAATCTCTTCAGGACGTACAACCTGAGGCTCTCCCTTTGGACCTACAAAACTGAGAACATGATTAATATTCTCAATAAGATATCGAGTAGTATTATTCAAATTCATTTTGATTAAAATATATCCTGGGAAGAAAACACGTGTTTTAACTTTCTTTTTTCCATCTTTCATCTCTACAATTTTTTCAGTAGGAACAAATAGCTCCTGAATATCATCCTGCAGGCTATTATCTTCAATTTCCCAATTTATTTCTTCCTGAATTTTTTGTTCTTTTCCAGAAATAACTCTAATAGAATACCAATTCATTTTATAAAATAAAATTCATTGATTTATTCAAAATTAAATCAACAACAAACAAGAATGCAGCAACTAAAATTGATAATGACAAAACTATATAAGTTGCTCCCCTTAATTCATCCCAAGTGGGCCAAGAAACCTTACCCATTTCTATCTGAACTTCTTTAGAAAATTTTTTAATTTTTTTTATCATTTCTCAAATGCAGGAGAGGCAGGGATCGAACCCGCAACCCCCGGTTTTGGAGACCGGTGCTCTACCAATTGAGCTACTCTCCTAATAATTATTTTGTTTCTTTAAACATGACATGCTTACGAATAACAGGGTCATATTTTTTGTATTCTACTCTTTCAGGATGTAAACGCTTGCTTTTGGTTATGGTATATCTATAACCGGTTCCAGCAGAGCTTTCAATCTGTATAATACTTCTTTTACTATTTCCAGCCATATTTATTCACTTATACTGGTTACAACGCCTGCACCTACCGTATGACCCCCTTCAC
>CAYSQB010000039.1:10972-14665 GCA_964433085.1 uncultured bacterium | reverse complement strand
ATAGTATTTATGAAGTTCCACTTTTGCTAGACAAACAAAAATTAGGACAGTTAATATTTGATCGGATGAGGTTTTTCGGGGAAACTGATGTGTCAGCACTACAAAAATTTATCCATCATTATAAAAACCCTGTTCATTCAGTAACCATTGCTATGTGTGGGAAATATACCGAACTTCCAGATGCATACAAAAGTGTGTTGGAGGCGTTCAATCATGCAGGAGTGGAAAATGATGCCCATATAAAAATTAAGTGGGTTGCAACAGACAGTTTACATTCGATAAAACAATGTGAAAATGAATTTTCTACTGTTAACGGCATTCTTTTGCTTCCCGGATTTGGTAAACGGGGGTCAGAAGGAAAAATATTAGCCTGTCAGCATGCTCGCGAACATAAAATTCCATTTTTGGGGATTTGTCTTGGTCTGCAATGTGCTGTTATAGAATTTGCTAGAAATATCTGTGGATTGAAAAAAGCCAACAGCACAGAATTTGATTCCAAAACACCGTATCCTGTTATAGATCTCATGGAGTCTCAACGGATGATAAAGAAAAAAGGGGGAACCATGCGATTGGGTGCATATAAATGTGAATTAAAATCAGGTAGTCAGGTTTTTATGGAATACAGAAAAAAGAAAATTTCTGAACGCCATCGACACAGGTGGGAGGTAAACAACCGTTTTCGGACAAAACTGGAAAAAAATGGGCTCATCGTTTCCGGGTGCAATCTGGAGTTAAACCTAGTGGAAATTATAGAATTAAAAGATCATCCATGGTTTGTTGGATGCCAATTCCATCCAGAGTTGAAAAGCAGAGTCCTCAAAGCCCACCCTCTATTTCGAGGATTTATTAGAGCTTCAGTCGAATATAAAAACGGGGAAACTTTCGAATGATTCATTGTGTAAACGCAGGTGGAGTTCGTTTTGGTGGAGATCAGCTACCTATTATTGCTGGCCCCTGTGTTATTGAAAGCAGAGACCATGCTCTCAAAATGGCTGAAGCTATTGCAGAAATTACTGATTCACTAGGCCTCCCTTATATTTTCAAAAGCTCTTACGACAAAGCTAATCGTACTTCTGTAAAATCTTTTCGGGGGTTAGGGATGAAAAAGGGCCTTGATATTTTAAGTGAAATTAAGGAAAAGGTTGGAGTCCCCATTTTAACAGATATTCACAATCCAGATGAGGCCGTTGTGGTGGCAGATGTGGTGGATGTACTGCAAATTCCTGCATTCTTGTGTAGACAGACTGATTTATTATTAGCAGCGGGAAAAACGCAATGTGCTGTTAACATAAAAAAAGGTCAATTTCTGGCACCGTGGAAAATGGGTGCCATAGTTCAAAAAATTGAATCAACAGGCAATAAAAATATATTATTGACGGAAAGAGGAACAACCTTTGGTTATGAAAGTTTAGTAACGGATGTTCGATCTATTTCTATAATGCAAAAAACTGGATATCCTGTTATTTTTGATGCGACACACAGTGCGCAAATGCCTGGGGAAACAGGAGATATTACAGGTGGAATGAGAGACTATGTTCCTGTTTTAGCTTATGCTGCCACTGCAGCGGGATGCAATGGAATATTTTTAGAAGTACATGATAAAGTGAATGAGGCAAAATCTGATGCTGCTACCCAATGGCCATTGGACGATTTATCCAATTTATTAACGATTATAAAACAAATTTATCAAGCAAAAAATGAATCTTAAACATCGTTTGAAAAAGATAAAATTGATAATTTCAGATGTGGATGGAGTTATTACTGATGGGACGTTTATTAAGGGAGCAGAAAATCTGGAATTAAAGCGTTTTTGTGTTCAGGATGGTACCGCTGTTGTGATGGCAAAGACTGCCGGATTTCTATTAGCGTTTATATCTGGGAGATATTCAAAGGCGACTGAAATTCGTTTGAAGGAATTAAAAATTTCTGATGTGTATAACGGTACACTGAATAAACTAATTCCTTATGAAGAATTGAAAAAAAAGTATCAACTGAAGGATGATGAGATTGCATATATAGGAGATGATCTCATTGATATTCCTGTAATGGAAAAAGTTGGGCTACCTGCAGCAGTATACAATGCATACCCAGATGTTAAAGAAAAAGCGGTTTTTGTTACCAAAACAAGAGGCGGTGAAGGAGCTTTTAGGGAATTTATAGATTGGATGTTGATGGAATTAGGTACATACAAAAAATGTCTAGAAGATATTCAAAGAAATTTGGTAAATGACTCTTGAGTTTTTTTGGACACATTAAAAAAACCCCGATTATTTTTTTTGGAATAATAATATCAGGTTGTTTTTCACCGACTCAAGAAATGGGTGGGGAAAAAAGAACGAATCGACCTGACCAAGAAAGTTGGGATATAATTATTACTATGACCAACGAGGGGATGGTGCGAGCAATAGTACACTCCGGATATTTAAAAAAATTCCAACAAAAAAGTTTTATATTTCTTGAAGACAGTGTCACAGTTGATTTTTTTGACCACTCTGAAATTCACACAACACACCTGACATCAAAAAGTGCAGAAATAAATGAAAAGAACAATTTTATGAGGGCTATTCAGTCAGTTGTGGTAAAGTCAGATAGTGGGATTACGCTTTTTACTGACACCTTATCGTGGGATCATTCAAAACAGCGTATTTTTACAGATAATCCCGTTCAGGTGGTGACGGAAAGGCAAGATACTCTATATGGGGTAGGGTTTGAATCTGATACTGAAATGAAATACTGGAAAATACTGAAACCTTCAGGTGTTACTGATAGGATGATAAATGAATAATGGGCATACTCTGGAGGCAAAACACCTTCACAAACGGTATGGTGCAAAATCAGTGGTTTGTGATGTGGATTTGATATTGAATAAAGGGGAAATTGTAGGACTTCTTGGTCCTAATGGGGCAGGAAAAACAACCACTTTTTACATGATTACTGGTATGATAAAACCTACAAATGGTCAAATATTTTTGGATCAAAAAGATATCACAGGTGACCCAATGTACAAACGATCTAGAAAAGGTATTGGCTATCTTTCTCAGGAACCGTCTATTTTTGGAAAATTATCTGTTGAGGACAATCTACGTCTTATTTTAGAATTAACTGATTTGTCAAAATCTGACCAAGAAGAAAAAATTTGTACATTACTTGAGGATTTATCTATAACCCATTTGAGGAAAAACAAAGGAGGCAGCCTTTCAGGTGGGGAACGGCGACGAGTTGAAATCTGCCGCACTCTAGCAATCGATCCTGATTTTATTTTACTCGATGAGCCTTTTGCAGGTGTAGACCCTATTGCCGTTGAAGATATCCAATCTATTGTTCGGTCATTAAAAAATCGTGGCATTGGGGTATTGATCACAGATCATAATGTTAGGGAAACATTATCTATAACAGATAGGTCATACCTACTTTTTGAAGGTAAAATTCTAAAGTCTGGGACTTCAGATGAACTGGCAAACGACCAGGAAGCACGTCGGCTTTATCTTGGTGAAAAATTCAGTTTAAACTAATGGCGCGACTGGAACAAAAACAATCTTTACGACAGACACTGTCACCCAAGCAGATACTTCAGGCTCGCTTGCTTCAGCTAAATTCTCTTTCCTTTGAGGCACACATTTTAAACGAATTAGAGTCAAATCCAGTTTTGGAATCAGTAGACCAAGAAACAGACCAAGAAACAGACCAAGAAAC
>CAYSQB010000039.1:0-10872 GCA_964433085.1 uncultured bacterium | reverse complement strand
AGACCAAGAAACAGACCAAGAAACAGACCAAGAAACGCTTGAAGAAGATAATTCGCTTGATATGGATCCGGTAGATTATGATTACGAAATCATTCAACCCAAAGGTGAACAAAAAGATTTATTGGATTTTCCACTTCCAGACAAACCAGATTTTATGGAAACACTTGTCAAACAATTAGATGATTATTCTCTCAGTAGTTTGGAACGATCATTGTGTGAAGAGATAATTTGGAATATTGATGAACGTGGATATTTGGACATTGAACTTACTATGATTGCGGATAGGTTTGATTTAGAGGAGGAGGACCTTTTTCCTATGTTGAATATAGTTCAGAATTTGGAACCTAAAGGGATAGGATCACGTAATTTAAAAGAATGTATATTGGTTCAATTAAGTGAAGACACCCATTCACTGCCTTATTTAATTGTGTCGGAATGTTATGATGATTTTATTCATAAAAGATTTGAAAAAATTGAAAATTATTTTAAATGTACTCGTGATGAATTAAAGACAGCATTGAAACAAATTGGGAAATTAAACCCTCATCCTGGAGAAGGCAAGATTACTGGAAGAGAAACGGTGATACCAGACCTTATCATTTATAAAAGGGAAGGGAAGTGGGAAATAAGAACCAATGACAAGGGTATCCCCGAATTAGTAATAAATGAAATGTATAAGGATTTATCCACAGAAAAATCATTAGTAGAAAAAGACAAAAAGTATTTGAAAGAGAGAGTTGAGAGCGCTGGAATGTTGATTGAGGCTGTTAAGCAACGTCGTCACACATTAACTGCTGTAATGGAATCTATTATCAACAAACAGCCTGAATTTTTCAATGGGGATATCGAAGTTTTAGAGCCAATGAAATTGCAGGATATTGCTGATGAGATCGATGTTGATATTTCCACAGTAAGTAGAAGCACCAGAGGGAAATATGTAGATACCCCTTTTGGAATATTTGAGCTAAAATCGTTTTTTACCACCACAGTTGAAATAGGTGATGGTATGGTCGTGAGCAATCGAAAAGCAAAGCAATCTTTGAAGGAATTAATTGATAAGGAAGATAAAAAAAATCCTATCACAGATGAAGAAATTTTAGCCCTTATGAAAGACAGAGGGTTCCCCTTGGCACGCAGAACAATTGCGAAATACCGAAAGCAATTGAATATTCCCGTAGCCCGGCTTAGAAGAATAATTTAATTAAAAGGAGAAATTATAATGGCAAATCGTCGAGTAATTATTGGAGATAAAGAATATCAAATACCTGAAAAACTCATATCATTGGGTGTTATGCCCATTTTAGGGATTGCAACTATCCTTTGGCTTTTAACGGGTGTTTACCAAGTTGGACCCGATGAAGTGGGAGTGGTTCAGCGGTTTGGGAAAGTAAACAGAATTGCACAATCAGGCCTTCGGTATCATTTTCCTATTCCAATTGAAACCGTTCGAACCCCAAAGGTTACAGAAGTAAAGCGGATTGAGGTTGGGTTCAGGACAGTTGGGAAAAATCAGTTTCGTACTGTGGAACAAGAAAGTATTATGCTGACCGGAGATGAAAATATTGTGGATGCAGAAATGATCGTTCAGTATAAACTGAAAGATCCTGAGGCATTCTTATTTAATTTTGTTGGTCCTGTCTTAACTGTTCGGGAAGCAGCTGAAGCTTCATTGAGAACGGTGGTTGGTCGTCACGGAATTGACCAAGCTCTCACTGCGGGAAAATTGATGATTCAGGAAGAAACAAAGACACTTTTACAATCTATTTTAGACAAGTACAACACAGGGATTCTTGTTGTAGCGGTCCAACTTCAAGATGTTTCTCCCCCTAAAAATGTTATTGCAGCATTTAAGGATGTGGCCTCTGCAAAAGAAGATAAAAATCGGTTAGTTAATGAAGCTGAAGGATATCGGAATGATGTCATCCCTAAAGCAAGAGGAGAAGCACAGGCAATGATCCGAGAAGCAGAAGGCTTCATGGAGGCAAGGATCAAAAGATCTGAAGGTGATGTGGCAAAATTCAAAGCCATGCTGAAAGAATATAAAAAGGCGAAATCCATCACTAAAAAAAGGCTCTATCTTGAGGCTATGGAAGACATCCTCCCGGGAATAGATAAATATATTATCCCCGATGGTGAAGGTGGAAATCTATTAAATCTATTGAATCTCACCGGAAATGAGAAAGGAGGAAAAAAATGAAAAAATTAATCATAGCACTTGTGACCCTTTTAGGTATTGTATTTTTCTCGACTGTTTTTATTGTGGATATGACGGAGCAGGTGGTCATTCTTCAATTTGGGAAACCCGTAAGAACAATTAAAGAACCGGGATTGCATTTCAAACTTCCCATCCCATTACAAAATGCAGTTGTGTTTGATAACCGTCTTTTGGAATACGATGTTCCACCGGAAGAAATACTGAGTAAAGATAAAAAATCTCTCATTGTTGATAATTATGTCCGCTGGAAGATTGTTGATCCGCTATTGTTTCTGCAGACAGTTCAGGCAATCCCTACCGCTATAACCCGCTTGGATGACATTGTCTATTCTGAATTAAGAAGGGAGTTGGGAACCCATGAAATGAGCGAAATTATCACTGAAAATCGTGAGATTATAATGGAGAAGATAACTAGTAATAGTAGGGTCGCAACTAGTCCTTATGGAATAGAAGTTGTGGATGTAAGGATAAAGCGGGTGGATTTACCTAAAGAAAATGAGAAATCCATTTACGCAAGAATGGAGGCAGAACGAAAAAGACAGGCGAATAAGTTCCGGTCTGAAGGTGAAGAGGAAGCACAGAAAATCCGAGCCACCACAGAAAAGGACAAGACTATTATTTTAGCTAATGCCTATAAAGAGTCCCAGCAAATCCGAGGTGTGGGAGAAGCAACAGCGCTGGAAATTTATGCTAATGCATTTGGTGCCGATCCGGATTTTTATGAATTTGTCCGCACTCTCGAAACATATAAAAAGATCATAGATGGGAAAACTACGCTTGTCCTTCCAGCAGATTCAGATCTTTTTAAACTTCTTGGGAATCAGTAGATGAACCAATTTGGAAGAAAACAACCGTTGATACGCTCCACAACTATTTTGGGAGTTCGCTATAAAAGAAAAGCAGCTCTAGGGGGTGATGGTCAGGTCACGTTTGGAGATATGGCACTGAAGCAAAAAGCTGTAAAAGTCCGAAAATTTGATTCTGAGAAAGGTACTGTTCTCAGTGGATTTGCTGGTGCAGCTGCAGATGCTTTAACACTCTTTGAAAAATTTGAGGGTAAGTTGGATGAATTCAATGGAGATTTAAAACGATCCGTGGTTGAGCTTGCAAAGGAATGGAGGACGGACAAATACCTTCGCCATTTGGATGCTCTTTTAGCGCTCATGGATAGCCAGTCCAGTTTTATCGTATCTGGTGATGGGAATGTAATAGAACCAGATGGCCCTATAATTTCGATTGGATCAGGAGCAGGATATGCTCAAGCGGCGGCAAAAGCTCTGATGCAAACGACAAAAATGGATGCAAAAAAGGTGGTGGAAAAATCATTAATAATTGCATCTGAAATTTGTATTTACACCAATGATTCAATTACAGTAATGGAGACGGAATGAGCGCACTTACACCCAAGCAGATTGTTAGGGAGTTGAATAAATTTATTGTTGGTCAGAAAAACGCCAAACGTTCTGTAGCTATCGCCCTTAGAAACAGATGGAGAAGACAACAGGTCCCTAAAGATATGAAGGATGAAATTGTCCCTAATAATATTATCCTCATCGGATCTACAGGTGTAGGGAAAACAGAAATAGCACGGCGATTGGCCAATCTTGCCAATGCTCCTTTTTTGAAATTGGAAGCGAGCAAATTTACAGAGGTAGGATATGTAGGAAGGGATGTGGAATCCATAATCAGAGATTTGATGAACACATCGGTAAATATGGTGAGACACGAGCAGGAAAAAAAAGTTATTGATCAGGCAATAGAATTGGCAAAGGATAGATTGGTGGATTTGCTCTTTCCAGGTGAAAGTGTAGCTGCGGAAAGACGAAAATCTGAAGATGCTGAAAAACGATATCAACGAAATCGCGCTAAACTCAAGAAAAAATTAGAGAATGGCGAATTTGAAGACCGGTTTGTTGAATTGGATGTCCCAGAGGAAAATCTACCTACGATGCAGGTATTTGGGTCCATCGGGATGGAGGAGATGGGATCGAACATCAAGGACATGCTTTCTAACGTGTTACCTGCAAACAAAAAACACAAGCGTATGAAAGTTTCTCAGGCCAGGGATGTTCTTGTGGAAAATGAAACTCAAAACCTTCTGGATAGGGATGAGATAATTCGAATTGCAAAGGAGAGAGTGGAAAATAACGGGATTGTATTTTTAGATGAGATTGATAAAATTTGTGGTAATGAAAGGAGTGCCGGCCCAGATGTGAGCCGAGAAGGAGTGCAAAGGGATCTTCTCCCAATTATTGAAGGAAGTACTGTCAGCACAAAACACGGCTCGGTAAAATCAGACCATGTTTTATTTATTGCTGCTGGTGCGTTTCATATGTCCACTCCGTCAGATATGATTCCAGAGCTTCAGGGGCGTTTTCCTATAAGAGTGGAGATGGACAAACTTACTACTGGAGATTTTGTAAAAATTCTCACCCACCCAAAATCAGCTCTTATTAAGCAATATCAGGCATTGCTTGAAGCGGAAGGGGTAACCCTTAGTTTTCAAAAATCATCAATAAAAGAAATTGCAAAAATTGCGACTGAAGTAAACACAAAAACTGAGAACATTGGAGCCCGACGGTTGCACACAATAATGACTACCCTTCTTGATGAATATATGTATGAAAAAGTAAAAGGAAAATCATCTAACGTTACTTTGGAAATAACACCAAAAATAGTGAAAGAGAAGTTGGCAGATATTGCCAAGGATCAGGATTTAAGCCGCTATATTTTATAGCTTGGTCAGGTATAATTAATTTTTAATTGAAGGGATTAATTTTGTCAAAACATTTTTTACACATTTCAGATTACTCAAAAAATCAACTTATTGACATTCTTCATCTGGCAAAAGAGCTCAAGAAAAAATTCCGAAATCGGGAGGATTATACCCCGTTTAAAAATCGGTCGTTGGCTATGATATTTGCCAAACCATCTGCCAGAACACGAGTTTCCTTTGAAGTAGGTTTTGAATGGATGGGAGGGCACGCCCTGTTTCTGGGCCCAAACGACATTGGCATAGGTAAGCGGGAAGCTATCAAAGACATATCACGATTGTTCAGTCGCTATAATGATATAATAATGGCGCGTCTTTTTGACCATAAACACATTTTGGAATTAGCCACATATTCAGACATACCGGTGATTAATGGTTTGACGGATTACAATCATCCCTGTCAGATCATGACAGATATTTTCACAATCTGGGAACATAAAAAGAAATTTGAAGAATTAAAAATTTGTTATGTAGGTGATGGAAATAACATTGTTCATTCCTGGCTTCACTTGGCTTCAAAATTATCAATGAATTTTGTTTGCATTTGTCCTGAAGGATTTTCTCCTGATAGTAAGACAGTTCAATTGGCACAGAGCGGAGGTTGCTCTGAAATTGAGATTAGCAATGATGCCCACACATCAATAAAAAATGCAGATATTGTTTACACCGATGTGTGGGCATCCATGGGTCAAAAATCGGAAGCAGGAGAACGGGAGAAAGTTTTTCAACAATTTCAGGTAAACGAAGGCTTAATGGAGACAGCAGGAGAATCTGCACTTTTTATGCACTGTCTACCAGCAGAACGAGGGAGGGAGGTCACAGATGGTGTAATGGAAGCAGATTCCTCTATCGTTTTTGACCAGGCGGAAAACCGCCTTCATGTGCAGAATGCTATTATGGTAACTCTTGCAGGGAGCAATCCCCTTTTATAGTATAGAAGATGATTTTTTTGAATCCCATCGTTTTAACATAAGATTTTCTCCATCAAATATTCCATAAGAATCAAAAGTAAACCAATCACCTAATATCAACAGTTTTCCTGAGTTAATCTGTTTTTCTGTTGCTTGATGGTAATGACCACAGATTACATAATCAACCCCATCTTTGATTTTATTATGGGCAAACGGTGTTAGTTCATCCAATACTTTTCGATTGTACTCATCTGGATGAGTATAGTGTTCTAAGTCCCCTGAGAATTTTTTTGCGATCCAATATCCAATGTTTGGATGTAGCCACCGATAACACCATATAAAAATAGGGCTTCGAATTATCTTTTTCATAATACGGTAACCCCTATCCCAAGAAAGCAATCCATCGCCATGTGTCAATAAAAACCTTTTTCCATTTGTGGTAAATTCAAGATCACCATCATACACTTTGTACATAAGTTCTTTGGTTATAAAACTCATTACCCAATAATCATGATTCCCGATAATAAAATGGGTGTTCACTCCAGCTTCTTTGAGACGATGTATTTCCATGTAAAAATTGAAAAAATCCTTTGGAATTACGTTTTTATATTCAAAATAAAAGTCAAAGAGATCACCGACAATGAACAAAGTCCCTTTTGTTTCAGCAATATGCCTGAAAAAATGAAACAATCGTTTTTGACGCTGAACCTCCTCCTCAGAAGGATCCAGTCTTAAATGTAAATCGGAAATAAAATAAAGCGGCAATTTCATTGATAGTGAAACTTACCTTTAGAGAGCTGAATAGACAAAGAGTTTAAGGGAATTTACTTTTGGATTAATTGAAAGGAATCTTTAAGGGTTTCCTTGTAGATTTATGCCGATAATTTAACTTGTGAGAGAATAATACATCTAATCTATTTGGAACATCCCCTATATTATTTAGTCTAATGATCATGAAAAAATACAACCCCATTGTATTGTTACTATATGTATCCTGTGGATTTTGTCAGGAATTCGGTCAAAACAAAGTTCAGTATGAGTATTTTGACTGGAATTATATCAGGTCCCCCCATTTTGATGTGTTTTTTTATAAACAAAACAGTGCTCTCGCAAAATTTACAGTAAATGAATCTGAAGAAGCCTATGAACAAATTTCAAAACATTTACGATGGACCATTAAAAAACCGATTTCCATTATTGTGTACAATTCTCACAATGATTTTCAACAAACTAATGTCGTAGACAGCTACATGTATGAAGGTATTGGTGGGGTGACAGAATTATTTAAAAATAGAGTGGTATTACCTTTTGAGGGATCTTATGATCAATTTCGTCATGTTATTCACCATGAGCTGGTTCATGCTATAGTTAATGATATGATGTACGGTGGTTCAATACAGGGGATTATAACTGGTAAAATTAAATTAAGGATTCCCCTATGGGTTAACGAAGGTCTAGCAGAATATTTATCCTTGAATTGGGACACAAAATCAGATATGATTATCCGGGATATGGCAATACATGAGCAGATGCCCAGGGTGGAGCAACTGGATGCGTACATGGCATATAGGGGCGGTCAATCTGTATGGCGATATATTGCTTCAACCTACGGGAGGGAAAAAGTTGGTGAGATCTTGCTAGAAATGAAACAATCGCAAAATGCGGAAAAAGGATTCAGACGCGCTCTAGGAATGGACTATGAGGATCTTAGTAAAAAATGGCATAAGTATTTAAAAAAAGACTATTGGCCTGATGTAGCCGGACGTGAAGACGTTGCAGATGTCGCAAAACAGTTAACTAACCACAAAGAAGAGGAAAACTTTTATAATATTTCCCCAGCAATATCTCCAGATGGAAGCAAGATCGCTATTTTGTCAGATCGCTCGGGATATGCTGATATTTTATTGATAGATGCTCTAGATGGGAAGGTATTGAAAAAAGTAATTAAAGGAAATCGATCCATTAATTTTGAAGAATTAAAATGGCTGCAGCCGGGAATTTCCTGGTCACCAGATGGGCAAAATATAGTGATTGCCTCGAAGTCTGGAGACGCAGATGCTCTTTACCTTATAAATATTGAAACAGAAAAGTCAAAAAAATTAACTTTTGATTTAGATGGGTTATTTACTGCCTCTTGGAGCCCTGATGGGAATTATCTTTGCTTTGTTGGAAACAGAGGAAATGCGAGTGATATTTTCTTATATGACATAAAATCCAAAACTCTTGAAAATTTAACAGATGACCTTTTCTCAGACTCAGAACCGACTTGGAGTCCTGACGGAAAATTTATTGCATTTGTCTCCGACCGGGGAGGGCATATTGTAAAAAGTGATGATGAGGATTGGAATTCTCTAAATATGTTTGAGCATGACTACACCCAACGAGACATTTATGTTCTTGATACACAAACAAAAGAAATGGAGAGAATTACATCAACAGATCATGATGAAACCTATCCCATATGGGCGCACACAAAAAATATTTTATTTTATACCTCAGATGATCAGGGTATATGGAACATTATACGCCATGAAATGCCATCTGGGAAGGTGCAGCACATAACCAATGTCCTAACAGGTATCCAACAACTGAGTTTATCTGGAGATGATAAAACATTGGTTTTTTCAGGTTACAATGAAGGCGGATGGGATATTTATACATTATCCTATCCCATTGAATCACCAGCATTTAAGATCGAGCCTACGAACTATTATGTAAATAAAAATGAGGATGATTCGTTCAGTGACTTACGTTTGGATAAAAGCAGAAAGCACAGTATGGGAGAGCCCTCTTCTGATTACAGCCGTTATATTTTTGCACCTAGCTATGAACATTTTAATGATCAATTAGCTGACAATGATTTTATGGAATTTTCTGAGGATAGTTTACGGCAAAGTGGAGAGTTTATTTCTCAAAAGTACATTCCAAAATTCACCTTGGATTTTGCTGGGGGGAGTTTTTCTTTTAGCAATATTTATGGTGCTCAAGGCATGACTTATTTTTATTGGAGTGATATTCTCGGTGATTACCGCATCAGTTTTGGAACTGATGTAGTAATTTCTCTTGATAACAGTGATTTTAGTTTGGCTTTTTCAAGTTTAAAAAATCGATATGATTATCATTTACTACTTTATCAAACTGCATATCTATGGCAGAAGGAGTGGTACCTTAACGGAATGGTGGTTTACGGACGGTTGAAGCAGGTCGCTGGTGGAGGTTTTATAACCTATCCTTTTAACCGATTCCAAAGATTCGATCTTGGGTTGACAGGGCACATGTTTAATTATAAAGAATTTTTGGAAAATTCAAATACAGGAGAAGTCAATGAAGTTTTAATTGCAGAGCTATCTGCTATACTCCCCAGGATAAGCTGGGTGTATGATAACTCAGTATTTGGATATACTGGCCCCGTAGATGGATTTAGACAAAATTTATCACTCAGATTCAGCCCTGGACTGGGGAAAGGGAACCTTGAGTTTAATACTCTTAAATGGGACGCAAGAAAATATATTAGGTATGGAAAATACTACTCATTAGCGGGAAGAATAATGTTGGGGAGAAGCATGGGGTCTGACCAGCAGCAGTTTTTCTTGGGAGGCCTGCCAAACTGGTATTTCGGGAATGGAGAGTCAAATGGAGAGGAGGATATAGGCCCTTCCAGGTCACCAGTTTTGGAAGAAAATGGTAATATTCTAAAGAATATATTTTTTGCGGAATATGCTATGCCTGTCAGGGGAACCCGGTATATAGAACGATATGGGCATAATGTTGCTCTCATGAACTTTGAGTATCGATTTCCCTTCCTCTTTGCCTTTGGCCCCCCAAAAAATGTTATGGCTACATATCTGTTTGGACATTTATTTTATGATATAGGTGCTGCCTGGGACAGTCAAGATGAATTTTGGGATCAGGATGTGCTCAACTCGAAATATGATGATTCAACCGTGACCTCACCAACTATTTCAGGATTTGGAACAGGAATTAAACTCTTTACTCCAATCGGTTTGCTTAGAATAGATGTCGCTTGGGATGTGAAAGATAGTGGGGGTTATTCAAAGCCCCAGTATTATTTCTCATTTGGTGCAGACTGGTAGTTGTCAAATCCGATATTGATTGAACTTTAAAATCGCTCAAAAAGATACCCGTTCATCGGCTAGAACGGGGTTGTTAGATACTTTTCATGGTGCCATCCGTACACCAACCTTCATGCCTGTGGGGACATTGGGAACGGTTAAAACATTCACTCCCCAAGAATTAACGTATCTTGATACAGAAATAATATTGGGGAATACGTACCACCTTTATCTAAAGCCGGGAGATGCGATAGTAAAGGATGCCGGCGGACTTCATTTATTTTCGGGATGGACAGGACCAATGTTAACAGATAGCGGTGGATTTCAAGTATTTTCTTTAGCGCGATTGAATAAAATTTCGGATGATGGTGTGGAGTTCCAATCCCATATAGATGGGAGTAGACATTTTTTCACTCCGGAAAAATCTATGGATATTCAGAGGAATTTAGGGGCAGACATCATTATGGCTTTTGATGAATGCCCTGCAGGGAAAAGTGATAAAAAAACAGTAGAGCAATCCGTTAGCCGTACCACTCAATGGGCAAAATCCTGTGCTCGATATCTTGACAAGAATCCTTCCCATTTTGAGTGGAGACAAATGTTTTTCCCCATAGTACAGGGAAATATTTATCCGGATCTTAGAAAACAAAGTATAAATGAACTAGTACCTCTTGCTTCCTGCGGGATGGCAATTGGAGGTTTAGCGGTTGGTGAAGACAAATCTGCTATGCTGGAAATGGTCAGTTTGTGTGGTGAATGTTTACCGATTGACCAACCTCGGTATTTGATGGGTGTGGGAAAACCAGCAGATATTGTGAATTCGGTATTGTTGGGGATGGATATGTTTGATTGTGTCATCCCTACACGAAATGGGAGGAACGGGCATATTTTCACAGATGA
>CAYSQB010000038.1:0-14713 GCA_964433085.1 uncultured bacterium | reverse complement strand
GTTGCGGAGAGGGAGAGATTCGAACTCTCGAACCGGGTTATCCCCAGTTACTCACTTAGCAGGCGAGCGCCTTCAGCCAGCTCGGCCACCTCTCCAAAATATTTAACCAAATAAAACAGGTCTTGAAATTACCTCAGAGCTTTTCCATATCAAAGCAGTTGATGTCCACAGAACGGAAATATAGTGTGTATTGCTTAACTGATGAATAACTTCATTATTATTCATCTAAATAAAACGTTAAAGAGTTGATCAGTGATTGCAATCCATCTCCTGATATTGAAGATATTTTATCATAATCTGGTAAATCCTTTTGATCATCGTGTGTTATCGTATCACTTTTTGTCAAAACAATAATTCTTGGTTTTTTCAAAATATCCAAATTATAATTTTCAATTTCTTTAATGAGGATATTCAGAGATTCACTTGGGTCCGTATCATTAACATCAATGAGAAATAGAAGTACTCTGGTCCTCTCTATATGTTTTAAAAATTGATGACCGAGCCCTTTTCCTGTTCCTGCACCTTCAATCAATCCTGGAATATCCGCCATGATAAAAGATCTATATTCACTGAACTTAACCAAACCTAAATTGGGATTGATCGTTGTAAAAGGATAGTTCCCAATTTTTGGATTCGCATTAGACAATACTGAGAGTAGAGTGGATTTCCCTGAGTTGGGTAATCCAACCAATCCCACATCTGCAAGTAATTTCAACTCAATTTGATATACACCCTTATCCCCATTTTTTCCCGGTTGTGCTTTTCGGGGTGATTGATTTCGAGATGATTTGAAATGACTGTTGCCCTTACCTCCTATTCCACCCATACATGCAATAAACTCATCACCATCTTTTACTAAATCTGCTAAAACAGTATTAGAATTTGTATTTTTGATGATTGTCCCAGGTGGCACAGCAATTTTACAGTTCTCACCATTTTTTCCGTGCCTATTATTTTTTCCGCCAGGACCTCCCCTTCCCGCTTTATAAATTGCACGATATCTAATATCGGCTAAGGTCCTTAGGTTTGGATTCACAACAAAAATGCAACTTCCACCATCCCCACCATCTCCACCATCAGGGCCTCCTTTGGGAATAAATTTCTCCCTGCGAAATGATACAGCACCACGTCCACCATCCCCTGCCCATAATTCGATAGTAGTAATATCAATAAACATGATTCAGATTTAAGCCTGAATTATTCTCAAAATAATTTACATATTTTGAATTATTCTTTCTCCAAATTCAGAACATGATAGTTTCTCTGCATTCTCCATCAATCTATGAAAATCATAGGTAACTTGTTTTGATTTGATTGTCTTTGCCATTCCCCTTTTGATAACATCGCCTACATCATTCCACCCTAAATATTCAAACATCATAGCACCCGAAAGAATAACGGAAGAGGGATTTACCTTATCCATACCAGCATATTTTGGAGCTGTACCATGAGTGGCTTCAAAAATAGCATGACCTGTTTCATAATTTATATTTGCACCCGGTGCAATTCCGATTCCACCTACCATCGCTGCAAGAGCATCTGAGATATAATCACCATTTAGATTTAATGTTGCAACAACATCATACTCGTTTGGTCGTGTGAGAATTTGCTGCAAAAATGCATCTGCGATCATATCTTTAATAATTATTTTTCCACTATCTATAGCTACTGACTGAATTTCATTAGCTTTTTCTTTTCCTTCTTCCTCCGCTATTTTATCATATTGTCGCCAAGTGAATACGTGCTCGCTAAAATTATTTTCTGCGAAAGCATATCCCCAGTTTTTAAAAGCTCCTTCAGTAAACTTCATAATATTTCCCTTATGAACCAAAGTGACTGAGTTTCGTTTATGGTCAACAGCATATTGTATTGCTGCAGAAACCAACCTTTCGGTACCTTCTTTTGACACAGGTTTTATTCCGATGGAAGATGACTCTGGAAAGCGTATTTTATTGACATCCATTTCATCTTTTAAAAAGCCTATTACCTTTATTACTTCATCAGAATGAGCCATCCATTCAATTCCGGCATATATATCTTCTGTGTTTTCTCTAAATATAACCATATCAACCCAATCAGGATGAATTACAGGTGATGGGACCCCCTGATACCATATAACAGGTCGCACACAAGCATAAAGGTCTAACTTCTGTCTCAATGCTACATTCAACGAACGTATGCCACCACCTACAGGTGTAGTTAAAGGACCTTTTATTGCAACATGGTATTCACTTATTGTATCTAAGGTTTCTTCAGGCAACCATGAATTAAACTTATTATATGCTTTTTCTCCTGCAAATATTTCCTTCCAGTGTACCTTTCGATTTCTGTTATAAACAAGATCAACCGCTGCATCAAAAACTTTTTGAGCTGTTTTCCATATATCTATTCCGATCCCATCTCCTTCTATATATGGAATAACAGGATTGGAAGGTGTTTGTACTACACCATTTTCAATTATTATCTTTTCCGGCATTTCAGTATCTACTCACTTTTTTTATTAACAGTTTTCTTTTCTTTTGATTTATCAGTTTTTGTTGATTTCTTTTCTTTTCCGTTCTGCCCATCAGTTTTTTTCTTTTGGTCCTTTCCCTTTCCGTAATCAGTCAAATAAAATCCAGATCCCTTAAAAATGAGACCTGATCCACCGCCCACTAAACGGCGAACAGTGCCATCACATTCCGGACAATCTTTGATGTGGCTTTCTGACATAGTTTGAAACATCTCAAAATCATGTCCACATTGGGTGCACTTATAGTCGTATGTTGGCATTTAATATAAATTATTAGATGAAAAAAGAGGTAAAATTTATAAAATATTTATTGCTTAAACTTAATGTTTAAACACTCACCGACAACTTTTGGTACATAGTGTGATATATCACCTCCCAGCTCTGCCACTTCTTTTACAACAGTGGAATTTAGATGGATATATTTTTCATCCGGAATCATAAGCATTGTAGAAATATCAGGATTTAAATGATAATTCATTAATGCCATCTGAAACTCAAATTCAAAATCACTCACATGTCGCAAACCACGAATAATAGCCACAGCAGTTTCTTCAAGCGCATATTCTACAATGAGTTTTTTCGTTGATTTTACTTTTATATTTGGTATGTCATTAACGGACTTTTCAACAAGATTTATTCTTTCTTTTGTTGTAAAAAGTGGTTTTTTTCGCGGATTCTCTGCTATCACAAATATTAATTCATCAAAAATAATAGAGGCCCGTTTAGCAATATCCACATGACCATTATGAATGGGATCAAATGTACCAGGATATATTATTTTTTTCATTCCTTTTTTCCCACACATACTTTTGTTTCACCAAATATCTTTGTCTTTACAGGATAACATATATCAATTCTATAAGGACATTCAAAAACAAATCTACCCTGCAAATTCATTTTATCCAACATCATATCAATAAATAAATCTACATCTATTCCAGAGTTTCTGATAAAATAATTATACGGCGGATCGGCAAATATTAAATCAAAAGGTTGAGTGTTCTTCAAGAATCTAATTGCATCATTTCTTTTTATTTCAAAATTTTCATTGGAAAACAAGGTCGCGTTTTTTTTTAACATTTTATAAATAGATAGATTTTTCTCAACAAATACCACGGACGATGCTCCTCGGCTAGCAGATTCAAAACCCAGGATACCGGTTCCAGAAAATAAATCTAAAACAGAACAATTCTCCAAGGATCCCAAAGAATCAAAAATACTCTTTCTCACCTTGGACTGTGTAGGTCTATAATTTTGTCTTGAGGATGTTTTAATGGCAATTCCTTTATAAATCCCACTAAGTATTTTCATTTATTCTAAATTCACTTTAATTACAGAAAGATAAATTGTCAAACTGGAATCTTTAATTTTATTTATCGATGGTGTATATTCAATTTTTCGTACAAGTACATTTCCTCCCAATTCTTTTATGTGGTGTAATATGTTTAAAGGAGAATCAAAATTTGAAAAACCCAGAATAAGAGGATCGTAAATAAATTTATTATTTTCTTTTTTTTCCAATTTTCTGTGAGAACTCAATGTCTCGGTATTTCCAAAAACTGAGAGAACCTCTTCAACATTTTGGATAAATGCATTGGGCATGAATTCTTCTGTTTTTAGAGTTAAGTCAATTTGATATTGATTGTCTTTGAGTTCTATTTCATTATCTATAACACCTATTGAAGAAAATATAGAAAAATTTGTTTCAACTGAACTGACCATTGTATAACGGTTATCTGACGATGATAAAAATGTAATATTTTCAAGAGGTATATTTTCGAAAGAGTAAACTGTAACATTTAGAATTGTCTGGGAAAGATTATACTCATCATACGGTTCAAATTGAAAGGACATTGAATTATCTGTTACCTGGGTAATTAATATTTCGGGATTATTTGACTGATCAAATATTTGAATAAATTTCCTCTTCCAATATTCTATATTGCCATTCTTTAATAGTATTAATCCGGACAGAGTTATTAATAAAAAGAATGAAATCCATTTTGATAATTGTTCTGTTTTATTCTCATTTCTATGTTGATCCTTTTTGTCAAATTTTGAGTCATTTTTCAATGAGGAAGTAGTCCTTTTCTCAATTAATTTGTTGTGATCCATAATATTTATGAATGGATTTAAATAATAATTGATCTCACTCCATTCTGAATGTTTGTCAATTGACCGACCCAGTGTATTTAGGATTCGATCTGGAATGTTCATTTTCAGATTAACACTATCGGTAGTAATATTTCGAAACGGAATTGATTGATAAATTTGTTTTCTTTTCAATAATTGTTGCGTAGTCTTGACCTTTTCTGCTCTCAATATATCAAAATCTTTATCATCAATTTTGGACTTAATCTTCTCGATGTTTCCGATAGTATCTGTAAATAATATTTTATTTTGTTTCTTTGAAATTTTACACGACATTATACCAATTTCAGTAAAACAGAACAAAGATTCAGATTGTCCAACCTTAAATATTACACCATTTTCCCTTTTTTCTGATTGGAAAAATAATTCAATAGGTTTATAAGAAACATTAACCAATCCAAATTCATTTAAAACAATACTTAATTGATTTAAGAATATTCGTGGAAATGCAAAATAAAAATAATGTAGAGTTCCCGGAATAAAGGAAAATGATAGATGATTGACCTGTATCCCCCACCGTTTCTTTAATGTCCATAAAAAAAAATTTTCTATCTCATTCTTGTTAGATAATTCTCCAATATTGATTGAACCTTTCTCTGTGAGTGATAGATCAAGAATTACACATCCAGTCGCTCTCTGGATAACATTAAAATCATCTATCTGGGAGATAGCTGTTCTTATTGTATTTTGAATCCCGTCAGGGTCTGACCTTATTGTGGATAAAGCTGAATGAAATTCAACCTTTACAAGTGAGAATAGAACCGGTTTATTCTCCTGATAATCCCACTGTGCACAATAGAGGGATGAATCAGTTATTAAAAGATTTAACAATAAATAGTACTACTTAGACCAACTCAGAATTCCATCTTCAATATAACCGTGGTTTTGCGCTTTTAAAGAGAAAATAAGAAATCTAGGTTTTTTATATATATCCTCAATAGGAGATTCTATTCTCAATTTATCTTCAATAAATTTTATATTATAGGGTTGTGAAGTTAGAGGACAATAAAACATAGATGTATCTGGCATATATGTATCATAATAATCAATCGACTCAACCCGTTTTACAGATTCCTCACTCAATATATTACGAAAATTTTCAGAAGATAACATTACAGACAGATTTTTTTTCTGAATGTAAACAGTGTCATTTCTGGATAATTGCTCTGAAAATGTTAAGATTTTTACTGTAGTATCCATAATGGTATCTTTTCGAAATTTTTGGAAACCAAATGTTGTATCAAATTCCACATCAAACCCTTTAGCTATGTTCAGGTTAATTTTATTCCTATGCAATCCCAATAATTGTTTATCAAGATATGTTGAATCTGCTGTAAGTGAATCTCTAACTGCATTAACGACATTCATTGCCCAAAGGCCATCAGTGGCGTAGTCTCCTGTCAAATTCTTATAAAATTCCTGAATATTATAAATTGTATTCATCCTAAAATGACTAATATTTTTATACCGGTCTTCTTCTTCCCAAATTGATACAGGGACATATATAGCAAAAAGGATAAATATTAATCCCAAGACAATTATTAATTCTATAAGGTCATTTAATTTTTTATTCATTTACTTTTTTTTAGGTTTAATTGTATTTAATGAGGTGTTTTGTGCAAATATATTCTTCCCAATACCATTCATATTTTTTAAGTTGGCCACCGCTGAAATTTACCATGATCATCCCCATATCTTATAATTCTTTCAACATTTAGAAGGGATATATTATAAAAAGTAAAGAACGCATCTTTACCCATGTCAATTATATAAATAATTTCTTGTTGTATTGAGATAGATTTACTGAATTCTGTTTCCATTTGATATCATAGATTAACTTTATTTTCTATTAAATATCTCCTATAAGGATTAAAATTTAACCTTTGCAAAGGATGCTTTGTCTTTCCCATTAATATCTGCTAAATCTCTAAATAATTCCTTTTCCTTCTTTTTAAGTGATTGAGGAGTTTTAAGTTGAATATGTACTAGCTGATCACCACGATTACCACCCCGCAACTGAGGAAAACCCTTTCTTTTCATTCTCAATATCTGGCCAGATTGTATTCCTAGCGGAATGGTTAGAGATGCCTTACCTTCCAAGGTAGGAATTTGTATTTTATCTCCAAGGGCTGCCTGAGAAAAAGATAGCCGAACTTCAATAAAAAGATCCTTGTCATTTCGGGTAAAATATTTATGTGGTATTTCATCAAAAAAAACAATCAAATCTCCAGGGTTAACTCCTCCATGACTAAAATGTCCTTTACCATTGAAAGTCATATAGTTTCCATCTTCAATACCGGGAGGAATCTTTATTAAAATAGTTTTTTCATCTAAAATTAATCCATCCGGACCTGCATTTCTTGATCGCGTCCCAACTTGCTTACCTGTTCCATTACAATGAGGGCAGACTGCTGTGCTCCGCATGTGCCCAAGGAAAGATTGGGTGACCCGAGTGACCTGCCCCGATCCACCACAATGCTTACAGTTTATAAAGGTTGTTTCTGGATCAGGAATTCTGCGTTTATATTTTACCTTTTTCTCAATTCCTTTCAATATCTCTTCAAATGTGACTTTTAATTTTATTTTAATATCTGCGCCGCCTGATCTAGAACGTCTTTGTTGTCCACCTCCAAAAAATGATTCAAAAGGGCTACCGCCAAAAATATCACCAAATTGATCAAAAATATCATCCATGGACATATGAATTCCACCGAATCCTTGGCCTCCTCCCTGATCTCCCATTCCTACTCCTGCATGCCCAAATTGATCGTATTGAGCTTTTTTTTGATCATCCCCTAATATAGAGTAAGCTTCAGCTGCTTCCTTAAATTTTTGTTCTGCTTCCTTATTTTCCGGATTTTTATCGGGATGATATTTCATAGCTACTTTTCTGTAGGCTTTTTTAATCTCATCTTTCGAAGCAGATTTACTGACGCCGATTATATCATAAAAATCCTTCATCTTTTATTCACAATAACTTTTGCATGACGAATTACTTTTTCTTTATAACAATACCCTTTTTCAAATACTTCCAATATTTCTCCGTCTTTTTTCTTTTTATCCGATTTTGTCATCATGGCATCATGTAGATTCGCATCCAAAATATCACCTGGCTCTCCAAATGATTTTACCTCTGTATCATCGAGTAGTTTGATTAATTTATTAAATACAAGCTCTGCTCCCTCTTTTATGGAAGCGTGATTCATATTTTCCGAAGCTGTTCCGGTTACGCTAAGCATTCGGTTAAAATCATCAACAATGGGCAAGAGTTTTTCAATTATTCTTAATCCGTCATATTCTAGATATCGTATAATTTCTTTTTCTTTTCTTCTTCTAAAATTTTCAAATTCAGCCTTCAGTCTAAGATGTTTGTCCTCAAGTGCGGAGAACTGCCCCTGAATTTCTGCTATTTTATCTTTTTTCTTTAATTTTGGTTTGATGGGTCTTTTTTTCTTAGGCTTGTTGTTTTGAGCCATCGTGCCTTCCTGTCCATTTTTAACTTTTTCAGCACACACAGGATATTACCTCCGCTAAATAGTTTAGTGTATTTTTAATTTTATGATATGGTATACGAGTTGGGCCTACTATCGCTAATTGCCCCATTAACTGCTCTCCCTTAAAAGGAGATGAAACAATTGAACAATGATCCATTAAATCAAATTCATGTTCATCACCGATGAGCGTGATTCCCTTATCATCATTAAATGATGAGAAACAAGATTGAAATTGTTCTGAATCCAGCGCTTCCAAGGTTTTTCGGATAACTGATGCTTCTTGGAACTCAGGTTGTTTGAGTAATTCATGAATATGGGAAGTATAAATAGCAGGTTTCTCTACCTTTGTTTCGTTGATTGAAGGATGCTTAATTAGTATTTGAACAATCTCATGATGATAAATATCCGACTCTTTCAATCTCCCTTTTATAGTACTGTTAATATCATTTAAAGTCAGACCAAGCAACTTTTCTTTTAGTAAATTGGTAATCTTATTAAAATCCTTCTTCTTGATATCACATTTTAGATTTAATACTATATTTTTTATAAGGCCAGATTCAAGTACTAAAATAACCAATACCCTATCCGAAGAAATATGAACTAATTCGATATCCATAAGGATACTTTTTTCATATCCAGAGATCATGACCAATCCGAATAACTTGGTAAGTTTTGACAATAGGATTGCAGTTGATTCCATTAATAATTCTACGTTGGAAGAGATGGACTCTAAATTCTTAAAATGACTTTTATATTCTTGAATAAGATGTGAAGATAATTTCGAATCAAATCTATCTACATAATAACGATATCCCTGGTTTGTTGGTGTCCTTCCAGAAGAGGTATAAATATGAGTCAATAAATTATAAGATTCTAACTTTGATAAAATATTTCTAATGGTTGCTGGACTAAACTTAAAAGTATACTGTTCTTTTAATAATTTTGAACCTACAGGCTGGTTTGATGTGATAAACTCGTCAATTGTTGCCTTCAGTACGTTTTTATCCCGCTGGGTTAAACTGTATTTTTTATGTTTAATCATAACCTAAAACTTAGTCAGGTCATTATTCTATTGTCAAGGAAGTAGGTGTCTCATTTTATATAATTTTTGAAACCGCTTTCCCACTTCCAATAAAACCAATAGTTATAGATACGATCATTAACCAAAACGGTAATGACCTGTCAATATCTAATTGAAAAGATAACAAATCATTCAATATATTGTTTAGACCGTTAAGCATAAGGATCAATAGTCCATATGCAATACATGCTCCAATGATTGATTGAATCAGACCTTCGATAAAAAATGGTATTTTTATGAAGAAATTTGTTGCTCCAATCAATTTTAAGTTTTGAATTAATTCTGACCGATTATATATAGTTAATTTTACTGTGTTTGTTATAAAAAAAATGGATATTACTAGTACAATAACAACTAGGACTTTCATTGATAGTAAAAAATATTTATATAGCGTTTCCAATTTTGATATTAAACCACCTTGATAATAAATGGATGATACTCCTTTAATTTTCTTTATTTTCTCTATGAGAGATGCTGCTTGTGTTACCGAAAATTTCATCTCATGTAATTTAATGATACAACTAGGTGGAAAGGGGTTATCCCCCAACATTTCTAATACATTTTCTCCAAACTCATCTTGGTAGATTTGGAGTGCATCTTCTTTTGTTACCAAAGTTGCATTTTTTACCATTGATTGTGATTCAATTTGATGAATGATATTCTTAGCGCCTTTATTAGTTACTTTTTCCTTAAAAAATACTTCCACCTTATATTTTGACCGGAATAATTGAGGAAGGTTATCTGAATTCTCATTAATAATAAACAAGACACCCAAAAATATAAGTGATAGACATATAGTTATAACTGAGGTAAGAGCTGTTCCCTTATGTCTCCATAAATTTGTTATTCCCTCAACTATCAAAAATACAGTTTTATCCATCACTGTACCATATATCCATTCTCTATATTAAATATTCTGTGATCCCGATCTTTTATTAAATCAAAATAGAAATGTTGCCACTGATGGGTTGCCATCAAGACAAGCGTCCCTCTTGAATGAATATCTTTTAACAATTCTAACAAATTCCCAGCGGCATCTGGATCCAAATTTGCCGAAGGCTCATCAGCTAAAATGATTTTCGGCTCTTTCACAAGTGCTCTTGCAATACAGGCTTTCTGTTGTTCTCCACCGGAAAGTTCATTTGGTTTTCTTTTTTCTTTCCCATTTAATCCCACATCAATTATCACATTATTAACCCGTTCATAAACCTCTTTTCGTCCGTAACCCATTACATGAAGAGGTAAAGCAATATTTTCAAAGATATTTCTGTCTTTTAATAATCTGTAATCTTGAAATATCATGCCTACCTTTCTTCGAAGAAATGAGATCTTTCTTTTTTTTATTTTTTTCGATGAATACTTTAGTATCTCTACAGTACCACTATCTGGAAATAATTCCATATAAATCAATTTAAGGATAGTTGATTTTCCCGCACCTGTTGGACCTATTAAAAAAGCAAACTCACTTGGGTTGACTTGAAAGTTTATATCATGGATACCGGCATCAGCTTCGTATTGAAGTGATACATTTTGAAACGATATCATATTATATTAATCGTTAAGTGAAAAGAATCCAAATGAAAACGGAATAACAAAACAGCATTGAAAGGGATATTACTTTTGAAATTGGTTTTTGTCGTAAACTAATAGGAACTAATAACAGACCTGCACCTATCATAATTGGGATTTCAAACCTGAAAATACTAGTTTCAACAGATAAAGGTTTTATAAATGATACTAATCCTAATACAGATAATATATTAAATAAATTTGAACCTATAATATTACCTACCGAAATAGAGTGTTCTTTTTTAACAGCAGCAAACACCGAGGTTACAAGTTCCGGCAAGGATGTTCCCAAAGCGACAACAGACATTCCAATTATTAAATCGCTAACTCCAATAATCCTTGCAAAGTCGACGGCACCTTTTATAAAAGATTCAGACCCAATGTAGAGAAGAATAATACCAAGTACTAAAAATATAATTGTCCTGGGCCAAGTAGCAAATGGGTCTTCAAATTCTTCGTCATGGGATTTATCAGTGATAAAAGAATGAATTGTGTAAAATATGATACCTGTAAACAAAAGAACACCTTCCCACCGTTCCAATATTCCATTCTGCAAAAGAAAAATCAATAAAACACAGACAAACAAATATATCAAAATATCTTTTTTAATTTTACTGAATGATATCAAAATTGGACTCAACATAGAAGAAATACCTAGTACCAAGAGGACATTGGTTATATTTGACCCTATTATATTCCCAATTGCTATATCTGATTTATTAAATAATGCTGCCTTTAAACTTACACCCAGTTCTGGTAAAGAGGTTCCAAATGCCACAATGGTAAGTCCAATAACAAATCTAGAAATATTTAATTTAGAGGCAATGTGGACAGATGATTTTATCATCCAGTCTGCGCCAAAATATAACAATACAGATCCAATAAGAAGATATAGAATACTAATAATCATCAAGAGTACAAATTGTACTTATTTATTATTTCCCATACTGGAAGCGTTACCATGTATCGTATTGTTTTGTTTTCCTTCCACCGTTGACGAATATTAGAACTTGAAATTTCAAATCTTGGGATATTCGCAAATTGAATATTAGGTAAGACCCAATTGGGAATATTACTCGGCTTAAATCCAGGGCGCACAGCAACCAAAACTGAACATTCATTTACAATAGTTTTTGGCTCTTTCCATAAATCAAATTGTGCCAATGTGTCACTGCCTATAAGATAATATAAGTCATTTTTTGTTAATTGATATTCATATTTGAATTCACTAATTGTGTCCAAGGAATATGATGTTCCTCCTCGTTGTATTTCCATTTGTGAAATTTCAAATCTGGGGTTATCCGATATAGCAGATTCAAGCATCTCCAGTCGTAACGAGACCGGAGTTATATTGTCCAGATTTTTGTTGGGTGGATTAAACGCAGGAATAAATATAATTTTATCAAAATCTTCTGCTTCACAAACTGTTTGTGCTATCAATAAATGACCTAAATGAGGAGGATCAAATGTTCCTCCAAATAAACATATTTTCATTAATTATTTTTTGACATTCTTTTTTTCAGTTCACTGATAATTTTATTGGCTTTCTCAGATATATCCTCAGGTAAAATATGTTTATATGATTGAAAATATTCTTCTACTTTATTTACATTTTTCATACCGCTGTATGATCGAATAATTCCCAGATGAGCTTGAGGAACAAATTCTGTATCATAATAATTTTCAAGCATCTGCTCAAATGCAAGTATTGCGGAATCATATGCACCTAATTTTATATATAAAATGCCAGTTTCATATGCTTTTTTGCCTAGTTTATTTCGCATTTCCTGAACAGTGTTATTTGCAAATTCCTTTTTTTCAGAAAAAGGATAATCTTCCAAAAACTCCTGAATCTTTTCAATCGCTTTTTCCGATGATATTTGATCTAAATAATATTTAGGAGACATGGCAACATAACATTCACAGATTCTCCATCGCGCCTTTTCAATCAGTGGACTGTATCCCATTCTTCTGATCAGTTTATCATATTCAATTATAGCTAATTGATATTCCTCATTTAAGAAATAAGACTCACCTAAATGATACTGAATATTATCACCTATGTCTGTATGGGAAGCTCGAATCGCCAGTGTATTTAATATATCCTGTGCACTGATAAATTTTTCTTTTTCTAACAGGCGTACTGCCTCCTTAAACTGAGAGCTATAGTTATCATCATCCTTAATATTTCCTGCACACCCTACCCAAATTAATGGAAATATTATTATCCAAATTATATTATAATTCATTTATTTTATTAAAACCTAATTGAAAAAGAAATTCCACCAATCCCATAATCTGCATATTTATTGTAGATAAGTTTTGCTGAAGTATCTATTGTTTTATTATTTCTTGATTTACTTGTGGATGTCCATACAGCTTCAAATGCACTGAAGATATGATTAAACATAACCGCACTAACAGAATAGGTTGCCATATTCAAATATTCATTACTGTCCTCTCTCTGGTTTAAATAATCATTCTTCAGTGGGCTGGATATGATGATCTCTGTTGTATCACCGACGTCTTTATATATAATAATATAATCCTCTAATATCCCATCCCATCCAGCAACAAATTGATCATATTTTCCAATATTTTCGTAATAATCCCTGTCTTTTATTACTGAAATCGAATCCGGATTATTTTCCAAATCCATATTTAGTAAACCTATGATCCAAGGATTATATGCACTAGCTGGAGGGTCACCTTCAATACCAGGTAGAAGACATTGATCGTCATCGTAAAAATTTCCTTCTTCCATATATAAACAATCAGATGAGAATAATTGATTATTATAAACAATATCTAAATGGTGTGTACCTATTATTTGGACATCTGTATTCCACTCTTCTCCTAACTCATTTTTGATTAGTGTTTGTAATTCAATTGTATTATTTAACCAATTATAGAGGCTCCAATGTTCATCAGCAAACTTCTCATAGTCCAATCGTAACTTTTCCGCTTTATCGTTCCATTGGTACCAAGCTGAAATTCCAGCAATCTCAATTCCTGCAAATAAAACAGGTTTCCACCATGGTGATTTATTATAAATTTGTCCCCAACCTGGAAATATCAAAGATCGAACCAATGATCGAGCTGGATATAAGTGCTCTGATTCAACTGATCCTTCGGGCGTCGTTATATGTGTGGTGTCACCAAACCAATAATTTGATTCAAACCGTCCATCGTAATTATCGAGAAAGTTATCTCCAAAAACAATGGAAATTCCTAAGAGTGATGACAATAAATATTGAGAC
Organism: uncultured bacterium; assembly: GCA_964433085.1. GTDB lineage: Bacteria > Fidelibacterota > Marinisomatia > Marinisomatales > AB-629-J13 > AB-629-J13. The sequence continues at coordinate 646 of CAYSQB010000038.1, read as the reverse complement.
ATGTTATAATTCTCCGAAAATATTTAATTATTAAAACCAAATAAAATTGATAAATAGAATTGATTCTCAACTCCGAATTTAAGAGTTTCACCGCCAATCTCATTGGTAAATGAATTCAATCCTCTATGAACTTCCATACTAATTGCTGTGGGATAATTATAAAAGGAAAACCCATTGAACCTAAGTTCAACACCAGCCGATTGTTTCCAATCAATTTCATCTTCCCTCCGCCAGGCATCACCGATACTGTATATACATCCCAGTGAACTATTTTGAAAGGTAAAAACACCAATGGGAATGTTATAATTTTTCAATATTGGGATTCTAAGTGAGATAGTTTCAATTCCTTTTATTGTTCCCTCAATACTATAGAATGGATATCCCTTCATCCCCGGAAAACCTCCTCCAAAAAAATGGAAGAATGAATCCACTTTAGAATTAGAGAGATAACCAATATTTGTATTTGTGGACAGCATCCATCCATCCGTTTTAGGAATTTCAAGATTGTAAGTTCCATTGAATTCCACTTTTCCTGTATGATTTGGTGAAAATTTCTCTAGCAATGTTCCTGAATTGGAAAAATCTAATCCCGTAATAAAATTATTATGTTCATAACTTAAATGAAGTTCCGCTTCAAATCCTTTTG
>CAYSQB010000037.1:0-15132 GCA_964433085.1 uncultured bacterium | reverse complement strand
CGGTTTCTTCCAGAACCAGCCAACTGAACCCAATTAGATTAAATCCAAATCCAATAAGAGAAATGGTGTTACCAATAAAAAATAAAAGAAATGTAGGGTTTTTTAAAATCGAAAACATGAATAATTATTGAACTGATAGATCTATCTTTTAGATTTTTTTATTCTTAGGAAGGATATCATTGAAAGAAATTTTTACCTATTTATCAAATCTTTTAAATACTGTTTTCCATGGTCATCAAAATAAATATCTGTTAGCGTGTTAATTTGTCTTTTAAGCAAGTCAATCTGAGTAAGGTCAGTATTTTGTTTACTCTTCATAGCATGAAATATAATTTTCTGACAGGTTGTAGTAAGGGATACATAATTTTCAAATTCTGTATCGCCTTTTTCTTTTGGTTTTATCCTCTGTGCCAAGAAATAATTCAAAATAATATCCTGAATGTGTTGCGCATGTTCTTCTTTTGCATTCACCCAGCGGACTAATTGATTCATACTTTGGGCTGATGTTTCTCCATCAGATAATTCATTAATCTTTGTTATAGATTTCTGAATGGTCTGTATATCTTCATGGATTGTAACAATCCTTGCTGCATCACCATAAATTCCGCAGGGAACCTGACAATGTGAAAAAAGATAATTAAGTGTGAAAGCTAAAAATAATATTGGTGTGATATTTTTCATGTATTCTCCTATGGCTAATAAAAAAATGAATAATAATATATTGATAATTTTATGTCAATATCTCAATGACAAACAGCTTAATCCTCCATCCAATTTTCTGAACTCTGATATATCTATGGTCATAACTGAAAATCCTGCCTCTTCAACCTTGTCCCTTGTCCTTGGAAATCCTTCCGGCATAATGACAGTCCCATTTATTGAAATAGAATTAGCCGCATATCCTTCACTCGACTCTGTTGTTATTATTGTAAACCCTTTGAAGTAATTACAATCTATTGATTCTGTGTCAATCAATATGTGATCTTCACCTAAATATGACACAGCAGATTTTAAATGTAGCCCTTTATTTACAGGAATAATCGAACCGGTTTTTCCGTATTTGGATAAAATGTCTATTAACTGGTCTGCTCCAGCTTTGTTCGTCCGTTCAGAAATTCCAATGTAAAAACAAATTCCAGTCTCCAAGACATCGCCACCATCCAGTGTGGCTGGTTCTACAATTTTTTCTATTTCAATAAACTTTTTTTTTAGGAGTTGCTCAACAGAATTAATCTCTCCTCTCCTAGATTCTGCGCCAGGATTTGAAACAATCACACAGGGGGATAACAGAACTGCTGTGTCTTCAACAAAAGTAGAATCAGGATAATCATCATCAGGTGAAAGTACAGTTACCTCCAATCCCATTTTTTCCAATAGTTCTACATATTCTTGGTGTTGGACAAGAGCATTTAAATAGTTTGGTTTTCCTAAAGATGCAGTTGTGATACCATAAATAAAATTATTACAAGGTGGGCAAACAATTGCACGGGTGAAATGCATTTTACTATATTTTTGAAAATTGAATCATCAATCCCATATTAGAGGATGAACCAACTATGTCAATCATTTTCAGAAAGATTGATCAGTTCTACTCCTATCTGCTCTGCCAGTGAGGTTATACGGGTATCACGATAAAATTCACCATAATAGATTGAAGAGATACCAGCATTGGCAATCATTTTAAAACAATCATAACAGGGAGATGCGGTGACATATATCTCCGCCTCATCAATTCGAACTCCATTTCTGGCTGCCTGTATCACAGCGTTCGCCTCTGCATGGATTGTTCGGACACAATGATCATTTTTCATCTCGTGTCCAATTTCATCACAATGTTGCATTCCTCTAACACTTCCATTATATCCTGTTGATAAAATAGTTTTACCACGAACAATAACTGCACCCACATGTTTTCTATCACAGGTTGAACGGGTAGCTACTTCCCGGGCAATATTCATAAAATAGGTCTCCCAGGAAACTCGATCGCTCATGAAATCACTTTTGAAACAGATTTTGTCTTTATTACAGGTTTCTCCTTGGGATTTTTCCCTAAAATTTCCATGGTATTCTTCAATGATTGAATAAATGTTTTTATATCTTCTCGTGTATTATAGACTGCAAAACTTATCCTTGCAGTTGCAGACACTCCAAAATGTTTCATTAATGGTTGTGCGCAGTGGTGCCCCACACGAAAGGCAATATCATCTTCATTCATAAACATAGCTAAATCCTGAGGGTGAATTCCTTCTACAGTAAAACTAATTACATTTTCACTGGAATTTCCTGAATGAAATAAATGGATCCCGGAAATCTCATTCATTTTCTCTAGCGCAAATTGAGTTAATTGAGTTAAGTTTTTTTCTATATCGTACAACCCTATTTCATTTATAAAATCAACGGATGAACCAAGTCCTACAACCTGTGCAATATTTGGAGTTCCCGCTTCAAATTTCCATGGTGGTTCATTCCAGGTTGAATCCTGAAGCGTAACTTTGTCTATCATTTCGCCACCACCTTGATACGGTTCCATTTTGTCTAATACATTTTTCTTAGCACACAAAACACCGACACCCGTTGGTCCATACATTTTGTGCCCAGAAAAAGTGAAAAAATCACATCCAAGAGTATTTATATCAATTGGAAGGTGAGCAACTGACTGCGCACCATCAACAAGAAACACTGCATTTGTATTTTGTAATTTTTTTGAAATGGCTGCAATTGGGTTTACAACTCCTGTGACATTGGATTGATGAGTCAATGCCACTATTTTTGTCCTTTCCGTCAAAAGAAAATCCAATGAATCAAGGTCCAGTTTATGATCTACTGTCAACGGAATTGCTCTTAAATCTGCTTTTTTTCTTTTTGCTAATAATTGCCATGGAACAATATTTGAATGATGTTCCATTTCTGAAATAAGGATTTCATCTCCTTCATTCAGATTTGAATCTCCCCATGCTGAAGCTACCAAATTAATAGCTTCTGTAGTTCCCTTTGTGAAGATAATTGAGGAGGAATCTTCTGCTGAAATAAAATTTGCTATTTTCTCCCTAGATCCCTCGTATGCTTCTGTGGATTTCTGACCCAGTGTGTACAGACCTCGGTGTACATTGGCATTAACCTCTTTATAGAATTGTTGAATTGAGTTAAGAACTAAATCTGGTTTTTGAGTTGTAGATGCATTATCTAAATAAACCAGGTTTTGATGATGGGCCGAATAAAAAATGGGGAAGGATTTCCGGATATTCTGTACCAAAGTTTTCATCAGAGCATTCCCAGTTGAAGTTTTGCAGATTCCGACACCATATCCATATTCCACTGCGGCTCCCACACCAGTTCAACATCGGCAACCTCAACACTATGAATTGCTTCAACCTTTCGTTTTACATCTTCAGCGATAGAAGGTCCCATTCCGCATCCTGGTGCAGTTAGTGTCATCTTGATATTAACTCGATGAGTTTCATTTTCCAACTCCCACACACTACAATCATAAATTAATCCTAGATCTACAATGTTTACCGGAATTTCCGGATCATAGCAGGTTTTGAGTTGATCCCAAACCAATTGTTCATGAAAGGGTTGTTCCTCTTTTAGAACATCATCATAAGATTGTTTCTTTTTTTTACCCAATGCATCAGCATTTGATGAATAGATTTGCGCCATATTCCCCTGAATCAATACAGTGTAGCTTCCACCTAGAGCCTGTGTTATTTGAACTAATTCACCTTTTTTTAAGGTGATTTTATCACCAGAAGGAACAAGGTTTGCCTCAACATCCCGAGTCAATCTGACTGAATCATTTCCATCCATAGAATATCCTTTTTAATCTTTTCAAGTGCAGAACTAAAACCATTTATTCTTTGAGTTGAAATTGCTCCGTTCAATCCCACAGTACTGAGAATTTCACTTCCATCTATGGAATTAATTGTATTTAATGATTCTCCATCACAAATATTTGATAATACACTTAATAATCCTTTGACAATTTGAGCATCAGAATCCGTTCTCAAAAGATAGGTCCCATTTTTTTGTGGTTCAATAACAACCCAAGCCTGGGAAGTGCATCCGTAAATTTTGTTTTTATCATTTCTCTCTTCCGGTAAAAGTTCCTGAGATTTTCTTCCCATATCCATGAGTTGAATGTATTTATCCTTGGGATTATCAAACAGATTAAATAAATCTTTCAATTCATTAAATTTTTCGGAAACAGTCATGATTTCAGCCAGGATTGAAATAACTTCATTAAATAGTCAAAGATATTTTTGTTCTTGATTAATTCTAATTGTTCCAATGCAAATCCCCTGATCATCAGCGCTTCGGAGGATTTAATATCCAATCCTCTCGAGCGAAGATAAAAAAGAGCTTCCTCATCCAGTGCGCCTGTAGCAGAGGAATGAGCACATTTTACATCATCTGCTTTAATATCTAACTGAGGATTTGAATTCATTACAGCTTTTTTTGACAAAAGTAAGTTTTTATTGGACTGTTTTGCATCACTCTTTTGTGCTCCCTTCTGGACAATGATTCTACTATTAAATACTCCGCTGGATTCATCTTTTAAAATTGATTTAAAGGATTGGTTGCTTTGACAATTTGGGGCAACATGGTCTATCTGTATATTATCATCTAAATGATTAGCATGGGTCAATAAAGCCAATCCATTGAGGTCACATTCTGACCCTTTTTCTTTCAATTCGCAATGAATATTTGTTCTCCCAAGTTGACTGCCAACAGCAAAATGAAAAAATGAATAGTGACTGTCAATTTCCTGATTCACTTGAAGATTTGCTATGTTGAGTGTACCAGTGGAATTGGATTGGATTCGAATATGATCAACAAAAGAATTTGATTCTAATGAAAGAAAAACAGATTCATTTTGAAAAAAAGATAATGCATCACCCACATGATGTTCGATAAATGTCAAGGCTGCAGACTCTTTCATATCTATGTAGATCCTCGGATTAACCATAACACTGCTTTCTCCATCCGAAATAAATAGAATCCTAACAGGTGTTTCCACAATTGTATTTGGTTCTACTACAAAACACACTGCAATATCCATAAATGCAGTATTTAATAAATCAAAAGGTGTATGCTCTTTACATTCAATTTTACCATTCTTTTTCTCAAAATATTCTATTCCACTCATGAGTTGAACACCCTTTGGTACAGAAGAGAGTTTTTCCTGATAGTGTCCATTATAAATTATAATTGTATCAATATCATTAATTTTATAGGGAGAAACATCTAAAATATGAGGTGGTACATCTTGGCTATCGGAAATCCGAAACGATTTATTTTTCAGGTGAGATAAATTAGTAAATCGCCAGTCTTCCCATTTTTGGGTTGGGAACCCAGTATCAATGAATTTTGAAAATGCATCTTTCCTCAGGGGATTGACTTCATGTGAAAAGTAATCCCGGTTTATCATTTTATCAAATTCAGTTTGATAGTGGGATAGACTCATGGTTCGACCCACCCATATCCTTTTTCCTCTAGAACCTGTGCCAGTTCCGGTCCCCCGGATTTAACAATCTTTCCCTTGATAAGAATATGGACTTTATCCGGTTTCACATAATTGAGCAATCTGGGGTAATGGGTTATGATAATAAACGAACGGTCAGGAGATTTACAGTTCTGAATATTATGTGCTATTATTTTCAGGGCATCAATATCCAGTCCGGAATCGGTTTCATCCAAAATAGCTAAATCTGGTTCAAGCATGAGGAGTTGGAGAATCTCATTACGTTTTTTCTCTCCGCCGGAAAAACCATCATTGACTGCCCTCTTAATAAAAGAGGTATCCATGTCAACCAGCTTTAGTTTTTCTTTTAACTGCTGTAAAAACCCAGCCGCATCCAGTTCCTCTTTTCCCAGATATTTCATCTTTGCATTCACAGCTTCCTTTAAAAAATAGGTAATATTGACCCCCGGGATATCTACAGGATATTGAAAAGAAAGGAAAATTCCTTCCAACGCTCTTTCTTCGGGAGATTTTTCATTCAAATCCATTCCCTTATAGATTATTGATCCATTGGTTATTTGTGCAGTTTCTTTACCAGCAATAAGATGAGCCAACGTACTTTTCCCGGAGCCATTCCTTCCCATTACGGCATGGATCTCTCCCGGATTCACATCCAGATTGATTCCCCGTAAAATTTCCTTTTCACCGATAGAACATTGTAAATCTTTTATATGTAACATGTTATTATACTTTTGTGATATAGAATTAATATTAGCCGACACTTCCCTCAAGGCTCACTTCCATGAGTTTATTTGCCTCCATAGCAAATTCCATGGGAAGTTTTGCAAAGACATCCTTACAAAATCCGTTAACGATGAGAGATACCGCATTTTCTTCAGAAATCCCTCGTTGATTACAGTAAAATATCTGGTCCTCACCAATGTTAGATGTGGTGGCTTCATGCTCCATGTGAGCTGTGGGATTGCGGACATCAATATAGGGAAAAGTATGGGCTCCACATTCGCTTCCAATAAGGATGGAATCACATTGGGAATAATTTCTGGAATTATCTGCATTTTTCATGATTTTTACTTCACCCCTGTAGGTATTCTGGCTTTTTCCAGCGGAAATTCCTTTTGAGATGATGGTGCTTGAGGTATTTTTCCCTAAATGGATCATTTTCGTTCCTGTGTCCGCCTGCTGATAATTATTTGTAAGTGCTACGGAATAAAATTCACCAATAGAATTATCGCCCTTTAGAATAACACTGGGATATTTCCAGGTAATCGCTGATCCCGTTTCTACTTGAGTCCAGGAAATCTTTGAATTCTCTTCCAGACAGATTCCTCTTTTTGTTACAAAATTGTAAATACCACCCTTGCCATTTTCATCTCCGGGATACCAGTTTTGAACAGTGGAATATTTTATCTGCGCATCTCGATGAGCCACAAGTTCAACAACAGCCGCATGTAGCTGATTTTCATCCCGCATCGGAGCAGTACAACCTTCCAGATAACTTACCTGACTGCCTTCATCAGCAATGATTAAGGTTCGTTCAAATTGCCCTGTATTCGCTGCATTGATCCTGAAATAAGTGGACAGCTCCATTGGACAGCGAACTCCTTTCGGTATATATACAAAAGATCCATCACTAAACACCGCAGAGTTAAGCGCAGCGTAAAAATTATCAGTATGAGGCACAACACTCCCCAAATATCTCCTGATCAAATCGGGATGGGAATGAACAGCTTCGGAAAAAGAACAGAATACAATTCCATGGGAAGCTAATTCTTTTTTAAAGGTGGTTGTGACAGAAACACTGTCAAATACAGCATCAACAGCAACCCCTGCCAGCATTTTTTGTTCTTCTAGAGGGATGCCAAGTTTATTATATGTTTCCAAAAGCTGTGGATCTACTTCATCCAAACTTTCGAGTTCTTTTTTCTTTTTAGGAGCCGCATAATAAATGATTTTCTGAAAATCTATTGTTGGATATTTTATGTTTGCCCAAGTCGGTTCTGTCATTTTCTGCCATACATCATAAGAATTGAGCCTCCATTCAAGCAGCCACTCAGGTTCATTTTTTTTCTGAGAGATATATCGGATAACCTCTGCATTCAATCCAGGGGGCAATTTTTCCTGTTCAATATCAGTTATAAAACCGTATTGATAATCTTGTTCAATTCGTTTCTCTAAAATATTTTGCGATTGTTCCATATCTTTACAATCTTTACCCTAAATTGACCTGCCCAGAGATATCTGCCAGAGTCATATTATTCAAAACACGAATGATGGCATTGTTCACTTCATTAATGGGATTTTTAATATTACATTTTTTTAACTGGATACAATCTGAATCAATAGAACAATCCATAATTCCCACTGGGCCTTCAAGGATATTTATCAATTCTGCCATGGATAAATTTTCAGGAATAATATTTAAATAATAGCCTCCATGTGGACCTTGAACAGCATGGATGATTTTGTTCTTACTTAATTCCTGCAATATTTTTGAAAGCAGAGATAATGGAATGCGATAAAGCAAAGAAATTTCTTTTGCACTGGCACATTCTCTCTCTTTTTTTCTCTGCATATATCTCAATGCAATGAGGGCATACTCAACTTTTCTTGTTAATTTTAACATATATAGGACTATTTTAATCGTATTAATATATATGGAAAATTTGAATTGTCATAATATTTTTATTTTAGATGACGTATATGTTAATTAGAAGATGTTCAGTGAAAAATTTTTCAGAGTCCTGTCTCTCCCACTGTCTTTTTTACTGCTGTCAAGGTATCGTTCAACGCTTTTCTTTCATCATCAAATAATTCAAATTCGAGGATGCGCTCAACACCTCCTGAACCAATGACTGATGGAACGCCTATAAAATAACCATCAATACCAAATTCACCCTCACATAATGATGCACAGGGGATCACGCGTTTTTTATCTCGTAGATATGATTCAGCCATCTCAATTGCAGATTGGGCAGGAGCATAAAATGCAGATCCGTTTCCAAATAGTTTTACAATTTCACCACCTGCAAATCGTGTTCTATGCTCAATCTCCGCTAATCTCTCCGGGAGAATTAAATCTGATATAGGCACACCTCCAACGGTTGCCAACCTTGTAATGGGAACCATTGTATCACCATGACCTCCTAATACCATACATGTAATATCTTGTACAGAACATCCGGTTTCCATTGCTATGAATGTTCGGAAACGGGCACTGTCAAGAGCACCGGCCATACCAACCACCCTATTCTTTGGAAAACCGGAAACTTTATGAAAAGCGTACACCATCGCATCAAGTGGATTTGAAATAACAATGACAAAAGAGTTAGGAGCTTGTTTTTTAATATTATTTGCAACGTCTTTTATTATTCCCAGATTGATTCCCATCAGATCTTCCCGGTTCATCCCTGGCTTTCTTGGGATGCCTGCTGTAATGATAAATACATCTGCATCGTTTACATCATCCCAATCTGATGTCCCAATAATATTTGCATCGTAACCATCATGTGGACGCAGTTGCATAATGTCTAACGCTTTTCCCTGAACCATTCCTTCTGCTTTTGGAATATCAAAAATGATAACATCACCCAGTTCTTTTTGAACTGCTAGCAGAGCAAGATTTCCTCCAATTTGTCCCCCTCCGATGAGGGCAATTTTTTTCCTACTCATGAAAACTCCTTATATTTTGTATTTAAGTGTGGTTATCCCGATCAACATTAGAATTAATCCAATTTGTAGTTATGGATTTTGGACGAATCAATGGCAGAACCAACGCTCTATTTAGAACCATTTGTGCCACCAAACCAAGAGTTCTAGACACACTGAACGGAACCGTATAATAATTTAATTCCGAAATACCAAAATGATATAGAAGAGCTCCAGAAGCTGCATCCACATTTGGCCATGGATTTCTTGCTTTCCCATGTTTTAATAATACATCAGGAACCACCTCAAACAACAATTTGACGATTTGAAATACCGGGTCATCCTGGATATACGTTTCCCCAAACTCCATAAAACCAGTAAAACGGGGATCTGGGCATCTAAGAACAGCATGCCCATAGCCAGGAATCACTTTACCCTGTTTTAACCAGTTTTCACAAAATTCTCTTACCTCATCTGAAGATGGAATTGAATCAAAATGCTCTTTAATCTCCAAAACAAATCTCAGGCATTCCTGATTTGCTCTCCCATGCAGCGGACCGGCAAGCGCATTTAACCCTGCAGCAACAGAATAGTAAATATCAGACAGGGTGGAAGAAACGACCAATGATGTAAAGGTACTTGCATTGCCTCCCTCATGATCACAATGTAAAGTAAGATACAATCTCATGAGTTTTTTGATACATTGGTCATCATCAGAGAAACCCAGCATATGACTATAATTTGCTCCCCAATCCAAGAGATTATCTGGAGGAATAGGTTCACCCTTATCAAATCTAATGCGATAAATTCCTGCAGCTAAAGTTGGAATTTTTGCAATAAGGGAAATTCCATCTTCTAAGTAGGACTTCCAATAATCCTGTTTCCTAATTCCTTGAGAATATTTATTTTGGAATTTTGATTCACCCTGAAGAGCTAAAATGGAAGCATTAAGCATAGTCATAGGATGTGAATTTTCTGGCATGGATTTCAACACATTCCAAATATATTCAGGGACCTGATTGTTTTGACGTATCTGGTGTTGTAAATCCTCCAGGTCTTCTTGGTCTGGCATATCACCGGTAACCAGTAGGAAAAATACTTCTTCCGGCAAGATGTCTTTGATCTCAAGTAGTGGCCTTCCCCTGATAATGAGTCCTTTCTCTGCTGAAACAGAGGATGTATCACAAATTAACCCTTTGATTCCCCGCATACCCGCATAGGCATGGGATACCGAAACTTCACTGATAACTGCATCTCCTTTGTCATGAATCAACTCTAAGGCTTCTTCCCTCCATTTCGAAATTTTTTCAGTTAATATATTTAATAAAGCAGACATTAATTACGATATATGAAATTATAATTTGTTCTATAAATGTTATCTATCAATTTATAATTTATACAGAAATATTATTACACATATATAAAATCTATCCACCGTATTATTCAAAAATAAATTGGGATATCATTAAGATATTCCTTGTTCTGAATAAAAGTTATACACAATTGTCTACCTAGAAAGATGTAGTAAACTTTGTTATTAGCAGTATTAATACCCTTAGGAATCAAGAATAAACAGTTATTGTGTCTTTTCCTTTTTTGACTATTTTTCCAATAATGGCTGCTTCCATACCGGTTTCGTTCCTGAACCGATTTAAATACTCGTTGGCTTGGTTCTCAGGCAATGATATGAGCAGCCCTCCGGAGGTTTGGGCATCAGAAAGTATAAATTTCCCTATTTCAGAGATTGTTTCAGAAAAATTAGTATACTTTTTGCTCGTATTAAAATTTTGTTTGGACCCTTTAGGAATAATCCCTTTTTCAGCAAGTTCTGAAGTACCATTTATATATGGGATTTCCGAAAATTGAATTTCTGAAGACACATTGCTCCCTTTACATATCTCAAATAAATGCCCCAACAATCCATACCCAGTAATATCTGTTGCTGCGTGGACTTCCAAAGAATTCATTATATCAGCAGCTGATTTATTTAGGGTGACCATGACTTCTACAGCAGCATCGATAAGACTTTTGTTAGCCTTTCCTTTTTTAATTGCAGTAGCAATAATTCCAATACCAAGAGGTTTTGTGAGAACTAAAACATCCCCTTCTTTTGCGGTATCATTTCGGATAAATTGATTTTTATTGACCTCTCCTGTCACCACCAATCCATATTTCGGTTCTTTATCATTAATGGAGTGCCCTCCCACAATAGTTATTCCTGCTTCGTCTGCCTTATCTGCTCCCCCTTGAAGGATTTCTGTTAACATAGATTTGGGCAATTCCTTAATTGGAAAACCAACAACATTTAATGCAAAAAGAGGCTGGCCTCCCATGGCATAAATATCTGACAGTGAATTTGCTGCAGCAATTTGTCCAAACTGATACGGATCATCTACGATCGGTGTGAAAAAATCAACTGTCTGAACTAAATATCTGTCACCATCAAGGCGTACTACAGCAGCATCATCAGATTCTTCAAAACCGATGAGAACTCGATTATCCTGTTTCAAATTTAGGTTGCCCAGAACCTGGGCAAGGTCCTCAGACCCTATTTTGCATGCTCAGCCAGAGCCGTGACTCAGTGTGCTTAACCTTATTTTTTGTTCTTCCATGATTGAAATTTAGTGAGAAAATTACCTACTACAGTGCTTTTTTTGTGTCGTTTCAAAGTAATCTTTTGGCTGTAAATTTCACTTGATCGAGACACATTAAATGAAACATAATCCCATAATTGCAATTGTCGGAAAACCCAATGTGGGCAAATCCACTCTCTTTAATCGCTTGATGAAGAAAAGAAAAGCGATCGTAGGGTCTGAAGAAGGAATCACTCGAGATAGAAACTACGGACATGTGGAATGGATTGGAAGAGAAATGACACTCATTGATACCGGTGGATACATCCCCACTGATATTGACAGGTTTAATTCCTCCGTAAGAAAACAGGCTCAATTAGCTATGGGGGAAGCAGATCTAATTCTGTTCATGGTCAATGGTAGGGAAGAACCTTCATCTTCAGACCTTGCGCTGACTCAATTTGTCCGGGAATCCAATAAACCTGTTATTTTAGTTGTAAACAAATGTGATTCACTTAAACAGGATGAACAAACATTTTTGTATTATGAACTGGGAATAGATAAGGTCCTTCCTATCTCTGCTCTTACGGGACGATTAGTTGGAGATCTATTGGATACGGTAGTAGAACATGTTGGGATACCAGACCATCCTGAAACCGAAGATGATCTATCTCTGCGGCTTGCCATTGTTGGGATGCCAAACGTTGGAAAATCATCCTTAACAAACGCTCTTCTTCAAAGAGAGCAGACCATTGTAACACCTGTCCCCGGAACAACACGGGACTCAATAGATACATCCCTTCGATGGTACGGCAAAGAAATAATATTAGTTGATACAGCCGGATTAAGAAAAAAATCCAAACTAAATGATGATATTGAATATTACAGCAATATACGGACCCATCAGGCTATCAGCCGGGCAGATGTTGTAATGGTAATGATTGATGCAGAAAAAACATTCGGGCGTCAGGATAAATCCATAGCTGATTATGTGATTCAAAATGGAAAAGGACTCATTTTGCTTGTTAATAAATGGGATTTAGTGCATAAAGACTCAAAAACATTGGATAATTTAAAAAAAGATATGGTATCCACTTTCCCTGCATTACAACGCTATCCTATGCTGTTTATTTCTGCATTGACCAAACAGAGAATTTCAAAAATTATGGATTTGGCATGGAACGTCTTTTCTAATGGTAAAGAAAAAATTAAGACAAAAGATTTGAACAAATGGATGGGAAAAATCAATTCCCAATCTCAGCCTGTCACTAAATCCGGTCGACTTATTCGAATCAAATTTGTCACTCAAATACACACACAGCCACCCACCTTTGTTTTTTATTGTAATTATCCAAAACAAATCCCCGTGGATTATAAACGATTTCTCGAAAACAGATTTAGGGAAGCATATCCATTTGAAGGCATTCCATTGCGATTTTCATTCAGAAGAAAATGATCTGTGTCCCAAGAGGAACCAACGAATCAACCCATAAAGAAAAACGATCAATATTCATTGGAATTCTGCACCCAGTATCCACAAGAGAGAAAGTAGATAGATTACTGAAACGCTGTAGAAAACAGCATCCAAAAGCACGGCATATTTGTTGGGCATACAGGTTTTATTATAATGGGAATTTTTATGAAAACAGTTTGGATGCAGGCGAACCATCCGGAACTGCAGGTAAACCCCTATTAAATAATCTACTAAAAAATAATATCGGCAATTGTATTCTAACCGTCGTTCGCATTTTTGGAGGAAAAAAACTTGGTAAAAAGGGACTCACCCAGGCATATGCAACTTGCGCATCCCTGGTATTGAATAATGCCAATCTAGTTAATTGGGCACCTGAATCAAATGTATATGTTCATAGTCCCCTGCAGTTTTATGGCCAATTAAGTTCACTGATTTCTTCGGAAGATTTGGAAATACAAGAAGATTACTCCCGTGATACCATTCACTGGGCGATAAAAATGAAAGATGCAGAAATAGGTGCATTTCAAAAAAAAATATCCGAAATTACATTTGGAGAAGGAACAGTTCACTTTGAGACAAAGGGCGAAAAAGCCAACCATAGGAGGTCTTAGGTGGGTAATTTAATTTGGTATGTACCAATTCCGCCCCTTGTAATTAACAACAACGAATGAATCAATCATAAGTTTCATTATAGTTGGGATACTTTATGCAAAAACAGTTTTTCTATTTTTCTATAATTTGTACGATCGTTTTTTCCTTTAGCTGTTCCAACGGAAATAACAAGGAAATCAAAGTCGCGTTTTGGAATGTGGAAAATCTGTTTGACCTGGAAAATAACCCCTTAACCAATGATGATGAATTTGTAATAGGAGGGGAAAAGTCATGTACTCAGGAAATCTTGGATTTAAAGATTGAACACTTAAAAGAAATAATTGAGGAAATTGATGCAGATATTTTTGGATTCTGCGAGGTGGAGAACAGGGGAATCTGTGAACTACTGAATACAAATTTACAAAATCTGAATTATCAAATCATCCACTATGATTCTCCGGATAAACGAGGGATTGATAATGTGTTATTTTATGATCCTGATATAATCGATATTTTGGAATCCTTCCCAATCAATATTCCCCTGAACAAGGGTAGTACGACACGAGACATTCTGTATGTTAGAGGTAGGATATCAGAAAATGATGTCCATATTTTTGTCAATCACTGGCCATCAAATTACGGAGGAAAATCTAGGGCAATTCCCAAACGGGCTAAGACCGCAGCAATACTAAAATTAAATGTTGAAAAAATATTAAAAAAAGATCCCCAGGCTGAAATTATAGTCATGGGAGATCTGAATGAAGACCCCACAGATGTTAATGTCCTTGGAATTCTGAATTCCACTTTAACATATGAGACTGCAAAATATCCATCATATAATTTCTTTAATTTAATGTCAAAGCATCTAGGAAAAGAAAAAACAGGAACCTACGTTTACAGAGGAGATGACTTATTTTATGATCAGATATTGGTCAGCCCAGGTTTGCTAGATTCCGAAGGGTTAACTGTAGAATCTCCCTCTGCATATATTCATGATAAACCAAAGTACCGCCAGCAAGAAGGGAAATATGCTCATTATCCATTTCGGTTTTGGGCAGGGAACCATCTCTTAGGGGGTTATTCAGACCATCTGGCTGTTTATACAAAAATAATTGTGAAGTAGTATTGCTTTGATAATATGAAATACCTAATTTTGCCGGCGTTTTTACAAGTTTTAATAAACTGATCGCGGGGTAGAGCAGTCTGGTAGCTCGTCGGGCTCATAACCCGGAGGTCACAGGTTCAAATCCTGTCCCCGCTACTGACATAAACCCTCCTTTTCTTGACGAGAAGTGAGGGTTTTTTCTTTTCATGGGCGGTTTAGTCTGAATCTGTTTATTCATCTCTAATCTGCTACAATAGTGCTA
>CAYSQB010000036.1:0-15399 GCA_964433085.1 uncultured bacterium | reverse complement strand
TCCATCTCATTGCGCAGTGCATCTACCGTGCTCTTTAACTGTCGGTTCTCATCGTTGACCTTGCTCACTGCCTGCTGAACACGCTCCTCCTCTCCGATCCGGGAACGCTCCAAATTGTCACGCAGAGAGTTTACCGTCTCCTTTAACTGCTTGATCTCATCATTGTAAGTTTTCTTGACAACCTGGACCTTATCCTCTTCATTGATCTTTGATTTTTCCAGTTCGTCTCTCAATACATTAATTGTTTGACGTAGATATTTTATCTCAAGTTCGGTTAATTGAACCGGTTGTGTCTCCGAAGTCTGGAAGGATATATTCATATTATTCATTAGAAATTTTCATCTTTCCATTCTGCATACCAATCCATATTTATATTTTTATTTGTTTCGATAATTGGGAGGGGATTTATAGCTATCTTTTTCTTGTTGTTTTTATTATCCTCAACCACAGAGGACTGTTTATAAAGTATATCTTCACCGTTTACTTTCTTTAAAATATAGCCGGTAGCTTTGATTTTTCCTATTGTTTGAACCGCTTCATTTAATTTTTTATCTTCCTGAATAAATTGCCAATTCAATTTTTTTCCATTATTAATTTTTAATCCCTTAATAATCTTGGATTTCTTAAGATTATTTAATAGAGATAAAATTGTCTTTTCAGATCCGATTTGAACATCCCTTTGTTTGCCTTCCCACCAAAATCTACCTTTTATATATCGTTTTGATTTTTGTTTTTTCATTGAGATAGATACATGTTTATCATCGTGAATAATATTGTTCAAACGACCTGTTGTACGTTTAATTTCATCTTCGGTTTTTTTTAAATCATTGTCTACTTTTGTTTTTTGCCTTACCAGCATATCCTTTCTCTTTAAGAGATGTACTGATTTTCTGTTTAACTCCTCTAATATGAGTGCAATATCATTTCTTGATATTGAAGAGTTTCCAACCCACTTTTGACGGTCAAAGATTTTCTGTACAGTTTCCTGTCTATTCATTTATAATTAATTTGGAATAGTTATCCCTTGGTTATATATAATATTTCATGGGGACAATTTAATGTATATTCATAAATCAGCAATATATTATTTATCAGTTGAGTTTGATACTAAATATCCCACGGAAAATATAATATATTTATAGGGATATTTATTATTATCCTTACAAAAATACCTAAGAGGGGATTTTATCCCTTAATCGAAAATTTAATCTACAAAAAGGAAGATATCGCTGATTTACTGTGTGCTTTCTTTAAACCAGCCCAAGAAGGAACGCAGATTCGGTAAAACAATGGCTCCTGTTTCTAAAAGTCTCTTCCGGCTTGTGTGTCCGTGAGAGATCAATATGCTCTTCATTCCTGAATTTACTGCTACCTCATGATCATGAATGGTATCCCCTATAAACAATACGTGTGATGGATCCAAATCTCTGGCACCCAGCCATTTATTTACTGTATCTTCTTTACCATAGGCATAATGATTGTTCTGACCAACAATTGTATCAAAATAATTTTCAAGTCTATGGTAATGTAGTAACTTATCCAGCATTTTCTGTGTTGCAGCAGATACGAGAGACTGACTTACCTCTAAGTAGTTTATTCCTTTTAGAACTTTTATCGTATCCTTATGAAGTTTGGGGGAATACTGATTATCCGTGTATTCATTAATAAACTCTGTACCCACTTTTTCAAATGGATCAGTTTTAAAATCAAATCCCAATAATTTATAATATTTAATAACAGGAAAGGTAAATATATCTAGATAGCCTGATGTTGTTATATGAGCTAGGTTATATTTAGATAAAACTGTATTAATTGATTGTACAGATAACCACACATCATCCAATAGGGTCCCATTCCAATCCCATATTATATGTTCACATTTCATTCATTTCTTTCTTTTTCCAGCAATAGATTACAGTAATTATCTTTAATTTTCAAACCTTTGTTATGACATATTCTCACTTAATTAATCAGGTAACAAAAAGTTTAGCCAATCCTCTTCCAGGTCATGGCTCTCATCCATCACAGAAAAAAATGAACACCAGTGGTGCACTAACTCCCTCAAATAAAAAATCTATATTAAAACCGGCCGCAGTGCTAATTGTGTTATTTCCAAAAGAGAGATCCCTTCATTTCTTCTTAACGAAAAGAACCGACAATGTGGAACACCACAAAAGTCAAATTTCTCTTCCTGGTGGTGCAAAGGAAACTGGAGAATCCATTCGGGACACTGCACTCAGGGAAACCACTGAAGAACTAGGAGTCCAGCTGGTATCAGATGCAATTATAGGAAAGCTGACTCCGTTTTCCATACCCATTTCCGGATACCACGTTCACCCTTTCATTGCCTGGTGTGATTTCATTCCTATAGTGAAACCAGATCCGGCTGAGGTAGAGAAGGTTTTTTCGCTCGACCTTAATTCTTTACAAGACAACTCCATTTATCACACAGAAAAAAGACAGTATAACGGTACGATTTATAACGCTCCATATTTTCAATTCCCAGAAGGAAAGGTTTGGGGTGCTACAGCTATGATATTATCTGAATTGAAATATATACTGAGAGACACAAAATGAATCACATTGGTATTGATCTGGGAGGGACAAAAATTGAGGGTATTTTACTTGATATACATGGAAAAGAGATTTCACGAAAAAGAATTCCAACTTTACGGGAAGATGGTTATGATTCAATTCTTGAACGTATGGTGTCTCTCATCAAGTCCATAAGAACTAATAGCAATTCAGATGTCACAATCGGTGTGTGCACTCCCGGAGCCATTTCCCCCGAAACAGGTGTCATGAAAAATAGCAATACCCAGTGTCTCATTGGAAAACCACTAAAAGACCATCTGGAAGATAGGTTAGACCAAGAGGTATCATTAGAAAATGATGCCAACTGTTTTGCACTGGCAGAAGCAGTCTTAGGTGCTGGAAAAGGTAACAACGTTGTCTTTGGTGTCATAATGGGAACAGGAGTAGGTGGAGGAATCATATTGAACGAGAAGATCCATCGTGGAAGGCATTTTATTGCAGGAGAATGGGGACACCATGTCATTGTGGAGAACGGCAGGGAGTGCTATTGTAGTAATAAAGGGTGTGTTGAGGCATATATTAGCGGCCCTGCTTTGGAAAAAAGATGGATGGAGTTAACCGGAGAGAAAAAAAGGATGGAAAATATTATCCCTCTATATAATAATGATAATTATAGGGATATATTTTCAAAATGGAAAATTGAATTTCTGAATTATTTTGGGCAGGCTCTTGCCAATATTGTGAACATCCTAGATCCGGATATTATTGTATTAGGAGGAGGCCTTTCTAATATCGATTTTCTTTATGAGGATGGAAAACAAGCTGTGTATGACCATGTTTTCAGTGATGTAATTGATACATCCATCACAAAAAATAAACTAGGAGATTCCGCAGGAGTATTTGGAGCAGCTTTGCTCGGTGAAATTGGGCAATGAGATTTTCCCGATGGCTAAACTCACTGTCAGCTGCAGATCAAATTTCTATACTCATATTATGTATTCTCTCCTCTTTACTCTCGCTTGTGATGATAAAGATAGGCCTGAGAAAATATAATGAATATCGAAAATCACAACCGTTTGCACCTGCAGTTCAAATGAGTCCCTTCGGTTTTTTTGCTATTGCAATACCAATTCTGATCATATTTTATTTACTTTTTGGTGGAGTGCTCACCAGCATTCTTGTGGGATTGGGAATATAAATTATCTGAGTGTCCCCAGATACTGACCAATAAATTATTTCTTTTTCTTTCTCATTATTTTCATTGTCTTCCACACCATTTTTGGTAGCCTGTCCAGATCATTAAATTGACCGGCACCTTTCACCCATTCACCCCCATCAATAGTGATAACCTCTCCATTAATATATCCGGCATAGTCACTCATGATAAACGAAGCCAGATTTGCTAATTCAATGTGTTCTCCAAATCTCTTTAACGGAATACGATTTTTCATCTTTTTTTCAATACCAAGTCCGGGTGGGACTAATCGTCCCCAGGCACCTTTTGTCGGGAATGGCCCCGGTGCAATTGCATTGGTTCGGATACCATACTTCCCCCACTCAGAGCCTAAGGAACGGGTCATTGCCAAAACACCACCTTTCGCAGCAGCGGAAGGAACAACATATCCACTCCCTGTCCATGCATAAGTTGTCACAATATTCAAAATACAACCACTTTCCGATTGTATCATTTCTTTTCCTGTAGATAAAGTAAAATTAAATGTTCCTCCCAGCACAATATCTGTCACTGCCTTGAACCCACCAGGAGTTAAATTTTCTGTTGGTGAAATAAAATTACCTGCCGCATTGTTCACCAGACCATCAATGGTACCAAAAGACTCTTTTGCCTTTTGAATTACATGGTCAACTTCCTCCGGATTCCTAACATCTCCAGCTATCGGTAGAACAGAAATCCCTACGGATTCCATCTCCTTGGCAGTTTCATCCAGCACATCCTGTTTTCGGCTGGTTATAACAATCTTGGCACCTAGCTCACCAAACCTCTTTCCCATGGATTTTCCGAGACCTGTACCCCCACCGGTAATGATAATGTTTTTATCCTTTAATAAATCTGCTTCAAACATGCTTGTCTCCGACTTTTGATTATAAGGTAAATCTACGGTAATTTTCTATATGAATACTCTTTTGTTTATTGGTTTACTACTCTTTGGGTTTGGACTTTTATTATTCAGTATGAAACTTATGGCATATAATCATAAAAAGTATGGGATCGAAGACTCAAAAATTAGTTCAGAATCAGATTATAGTAAGGTAATTTCAAGGAACACGTTTCGCCTTTTGGCAATTGTGATACTGATCATTATGATAGTTATTCTCTATTTAAAACCTCAGTAAAAACAGAACTAAATGATGGAGCTATCTCCAAATACACAAGCGGACCAGCGTAAGATTGAAATCCCGCTCTCTATGAAAAATATTGATATTTTGTCAGGATTGGCAAAATGGAGCAGAATCGTTGGTATTTTTCACATTGTATTGGGAATTTTGTATTGTCTGTCAGTTTTTCTCCTACTGATCCCAACCGTTATTATGGGAGTCTTTTTCATTCTTTTGGGAACACGCCTCACAAATGCATCAGCATACCTCAAATACTGTCTTCAGGAACCGGAAGAAGAAACTATTATACAAGCGTTCGATAACGTACGAAAATATATGTTTTTGAACGGTGTCATGTTTATTGTGATGTCCGTAATCGTACTTATCATTTTCGCTGTTGTTTTGGTGTTTGGGATCGCATTATTTGATATATTTTCGGAAATGACAGACTCATATGTAGCCGTCATGACCTGGATAAAATGAATTAATCGGATGTAATTTTATCCAGTTTTTTCTCTGCTTCTTCTAATATTTTCTCTTTACTTTTTTCTATCAACTCCTGTCCAGCTTTTTTCCCCGCTTGAAGCCCTTCTTCCACTTTTCCCTTAACTTTAGAAGACACATCTTCATAGGAAACAGGAACGTCCTTTCCTGTCCACGTCAGGTAAGCTATATATAGAACAAACACAGCCGCCACTACAATCGCAAGCTTGACCAGCTTTTTAATGAAGCTGAACAAAATAGCAATCGCAAGAATGACAGCAACTATTAAATAAACAGGCTGATCAGAAAAATAATCTATAATTAGTTCCAAAATCTATCCCTCCTTTTGAGCCACCGAGAGGATTCGAACCTCCGACTCCCTCATTACGAATGAGGTACTCTACCAAACTGAGTTACGGTGGCAATAATTAATTAGGATTTATGTGCCCAATATATAGCATTAACATAAAATACACAAATTAAGATTAGGTACGTTTATTCATAGAATTATTTATTTACAAACTCCTATTACCCAATTATTATCACTCCATCTCCAACACTCTTTAACCAATATCCTTTCCCGGGATAGAGGGTCTCTATCTGATTATAGCTTTCCTGAAAACCATAAACTGTTCCGGAAATAATGAGGTTTTCTGGGTCAATAATATTTTCCAGGTGAGCAGTGGTAGAAATTCCGGAAATCAAATTCCATCCCTCAAACAATTGTATTTCGATTGAGTTCATTAATGTTCCTGTTATTTGAATGTTTATTTCCTCATCAAACATGAGCCAATAACCAGAACCGGAATTTAATGAAATGGCTGAATAATAGGTTCCATCATATCCAAATAATGTTTCTTCTACAGATCCCGGAAAAACTGTGTTTTGTGTAGGGGCAGAAATATTCAGGGGCAGCCCCACCAGATTCCATCCCCCAAAATAGGCTATATTTAATGATACAGATCCAGAAAGATAGTCGGCTCTATATTTCTGGGCTCTTGGTATGATCCCTTCTGTCCCCGGATGTGTATAGTCCCACAAAATATCTCCATCTAAGGTCACCTCAAATATTCGCCTATGCTGAGCAACGGTCACCAGTGTATTTCCATTTTGAAGACGAAAAACTCCAGACTGCATCTGTGAATGGAATCCCTGGTTGTCATCAAAAATCCAAACTGGGGATTCTGGACCAAAGGCCTGGCCCGGGATAATATCATATAATCCTTCATTATTTAAGGGAGGACTCAACTCTTCTACTGAAGAAAATTGCCCTTGAGAACTGTTATTCCCATTCACATAGTAGAGGATGTTTCCATATCCAGGAAGCCCCTGACGAACCCAGTTTACTCCATGAATAACAAATATTTGCTGATCTTCCTGTGTTCCCCTGTTATATACCCTAGAATTTCCCCATCTGTACAAAAAATCTCCTCCTTTTCCACTATTCCCTCCGGTATGGTCCGCTGCTTCTTCTGTTGTCGTGCTATGATCAATGATATAAAACTCATTCATTCGGGGAGACGAAAAGATGATTTGATCCAATTCTTCATTATAGTCAACCGCATTCAGGTGCATCCAATCTCCATGAGGTTGACCTCCACCACCACCTCCATCTGAACCAACAGTTGTATAATTTATATTAATCAATTCTGGATGTTCTGCAATGACACCGTAATTTGGCAATTCCGGATCCGTATCTTGAATAAGATGGTCCCACACGTGCCACTCCCAAACAACAATTCCTCCATTGAGTCCATCCGGCTGCACCTCAAAAATAGCATCCGCCCAAAATTCGTTTAATGGGTTATTGATTTCCAGTCTGCCCATAGCATATGCTTCTTCCGCTGTTTTTTTCTCCCACGCAATGAGAAGGACATTCCCATTCGGCAACGGCTGGATATCATGATGATGCTGATAGGTTTCATTTGAAAGAACAAAATCCCACAGGACAGTACCATCCCAGGTTATATGTTGTAGTCTGCCGCCCACACCCCCATTAATCATAGTAGGTTCCGGAACTCGACATGGGCGTAAAATGGAACTGTCAGGGAATAAATAGGGCATACTGGCAGGACCGCATTCGTTCTCCCATATATGCTCTGTTTCTCCTTCAGTATTCAATAAAAATGTATAAAAAGGATCACCAGGATTTTGAGTCGGGCCACCGGGAGAAAAGAGTGTGTATCCTTGCAGGGGGGAATCGGGTTGAGAAAATATGAGAGAGGTGCAGAAAAATAATATCCACACAAGCCCGCGATGTGAGTTGTAGATATCCTGTACGTACTGAGATATAATTTTCACCCTCTAAAAATGACCTCCTCCCGGTTAAACCACCATCGGGTAAAAAATAAGCCACCAACAGCTAGAATAATCATAGACCCATACACCTCAAAAAGTAAAACACTAGAAACTGTTTCTGCAATAATTTCCTTCGTAACGAGAGAAATATTCACGATGGGTATCAACGCAGTTTTCCAGGTCAAATCAACACCGGGGATTAATCCAATGAGTGCCGGAAAAAGGATCAGAATATTAATAGGAGTAACAAGACTCTGGGCTTCCTTAAAAGATTTTGCGTAAAAGGAAATAGATAGAAGCACTGCAGAAAAGAAAATAGATACAGGAACAATCAGTGATAAAATCAATGCGATGGTTTTGATCTCAATAATACTCCTCATTGTTGTAATAATTTCTATAGGTAATTCTGTCATAAACTGTAAACCCACAAACAACCCAATGATTCCCGATATTGCTGACAAAAAACCTGAAAGGGAAATAACACCAAATTTCCCCAGTAATATTTCCATCCTTCCAGCAGGGGATGTAAGCAAAGTTTCAATCGTACCTCTCTCCTTTTCACCTGCTCCTAAATCCAATGCAGGATACATAGCTCCCATAAAACAATATAGAATGAACATATAAGGAAGCCATCCACCCGCTAATTTCCCAATCATTTCTTTTTCAGAGGCAATATTCCTATGGTTGATTTTTACAGGTTCGAGTGTTTTGGAATGAAGCTTAAGCCTATCAAGTCTTTGATCTATTTTTAATTCTCTATATTTATTTATCACTGATTCCATGCGTTTTTTTGTGGCTTCCAAATCATCCGAAGAAATATACACCATTGTAATTTGGGCAGTCTCCATTGAATTAACCATTTCACTGAACCTATCTGGGATAATGAGTGCTCCATCTATGTCTTTCTTTCTTATTGATTGTTCAATTGAATCTATCTCTACATTGAAAGTCACATTAATAGAATCTGCCATCCCAAACATATCCATCAATTCTGGGCTGTTTTCTTCACCGATGATTGCAATGGTTATTCTTTCCGTCATTTTCTTTTCCATCATACTGACCATAATTTTGGGAATTCCACCAATAATGAGTGGAATGATGAGAATAGGAAACACAATCATGAAAAAAAGTGTCCGCCTATCTCTCAATGTGTCTTTTAATTCTTTCCGAAAAATAATTCCAATTTTTTTCATGAAGATCCCACCGTCAATCGAATAAATTCTTCCTCCAGAGTGGAAGACCTCATTTGTCCTTTGAAAGACTCAAAAGTATCATTAAAAAATATTTCCCCTTTATGCAGAATTGCAATATCGTCACATAAGTTTTCCACTTCTGCCATTCGATGAGATGAAAAAATGACGGTTTTACCCTCTTCCCTGCACCTCAAAATTAGTTTTACAATGGCACGGGATGACAAAACATCCAACCCGGTTGTAGGTTCATCAAAAACTACAACAGATGGATCATGGATGATAGTTCTAGCGATGGACACTTTCTGCTTCATCCCTGAACTAAGATTTGCAATTCTGCGATGTGCAAAATCATTCATATTTAACAGAGAGTATAGTTCCTTTCTTCTCTTGAAATATCTTGATGGCGAAATCCCATATAAATCTGCATAATACCTTATCATCTCTTCTGCAGTTAATCTGTCATAAAGCCCGGTATTATTTGATAAAAATCCCAGATTCTCTCGGATTTTTTCAGGATGTTTTGTACAATCCTCATTTTGAACATAGATGGTTCCGGATGTAGGGCGAAGCATTGTTGCAATCATCCTCAATATGGTAGTTTTCCCTGCTCCATTTGGACCGATAAGTCCAAAAATTTTCCCTGGCACACATTTAAAACTAACATTATTTACAGCTGTCACTTTCTGGTGATGATAATTCCCTGACTCTTTTCTCTGTTTCCTGTTCAGGGTAAATTCTTTGGTAAGATGCTGTACTTCAATCATTTTTTGGAACCATTGTGCACCAAATTTATACAACGAACCTGTAATCAAGTGAAATATTTTTATCTTAACATTGCTTTCATTTCAGCGAAATCAAAAATAAATTATTACCAGACGTGAAACAGAATGAAACCTTATTCAGCCCTCAACTGCCTCCCTTAGCTGAAAGGGTGCGTCCTCAGTCTTTAGATAAATTTATTGGGCAAGATCACCTCACAGGAAAACAAAAGATTATCTCATTGCTCTGTGAGGGTAAACAATTATTCTCACTTATTTTCTGGGGCCCACCAGGAACAGGGAAAACCACCTTAGCTCGATTAATCATCCGTCATACAGATGCAGAACTTTATGAACTATCGGCTGTTTCCAGTGGTGTAAAAGACCTCAGAGAAATCATTAAAAAATCTGAATCCAATAACTCCATAGGCAGGAAAACTGTTCTGTTCATAGATGAAATTCATCGATTCAGCAAATCGCAACAGGATGCTCTTCTCCATGCAGTGGAAGATGGCACACTTGTGATGTTTGGAGCGACAACAGAGAATCCCTCATTTGAGGTCATAAATCCACTATTATCTCGGTGTAAGGTTTTGGTTTTAAAACCGCTGAGTGATAACAATCTGGAAGCTATCTTATCCCACGCTTTTGAAAATGATATTCTTTTAGGCAATGGGAACTTGATATTTCCCGTAAAATATAAAAAAATACTGATCCAAGCGTCCGGAGGTGATGCCCGAAAGATGTTAAACACCGTCGATATTTCCTGT
The DNA here is from genome assembly GCA_964433085.1 of uncultured bacterium. Lineage (GTDB taxonomy): Bacteria > Fidelibacterota > Marinisomatia > Marinisomatales > AB-629-J13 > AB-629-J13. The sequence goes on along the minus strand of CAYSQB010000036.1, from coordinate 5,028 downwards.
AAATTGATGAAGGGTGAAGGTAAAATTAGCAGGTCAGTATTAACAGAGGCGCTACAGACCCAGGTCCAACTATATGATAAAACCGGAGATTACCATTTCGATATCGTCAGTGCTTTTATAAAATCCGTTCGGGGTAGTGATCCAGATGCTGCTGTCTATTGGCTAGCTGTCATGCTGGAAGGAGGAGAAAAACCGGAATTCATTGCACGAAGACTGGTGATTCTTGCTTCAGAAGATGTCGGGAATGCGGATCCCAAAGGATTACCTCTTTCTGTTTCTGGTTTTCAAGCTGTTCATATGATAGGGATGCCTGAAGCTGCTATCATTCTTGCTCAAGTTACAACCTATCTTGCCGGAGCTGAAAAATCAAATGCATCTTACAAATCCATATTAAAAGCTCAAAAACAAGCAAGAGAAAAAAATCTCCCTGATGTCCCAATTCACCTGCGGAATGCCACAACTGACCTGATGAAAAAAATGGATCACGGAAAAGATTATAAATATCCTCACTCTTACACAGAGAATTTTATCAGTGAGGATTATCTGCCAAAAGGAATAGATCCTGAGTTTTATCGTCCTAGCCCTAGGGGATATGAATCTTTCATTTTAAAACGTCTGAAAAAATGTTGGCCGGAACGATATGAAAACAAATAAATTTCAGATTTTTCTCACTAAATATGTTAATAAATTTATAGTGATTGCGCTGCCCGCACTGCTTTTTGCGGATGACAGACTGAGATTAATTCACGCTGATATTCTTGAAAACAGACCGGTAGAGGGGGGTTCTGTTCAGGAGCTCAAGGGTGACGTGCTTTTCAAAAAAGGCGAAATGGAGCTATCATGTAAGAAAGCTATATTTAATGAAAGAACCGGAATGGCTACTTTGACAGGAAGCACAAATGTAGTTAAAAACGATCTGCATCTTACCTGTGATTCACTATTATTTTATTCTCAAGAAGATATATTAAAAAATTTCAATAACGTCCACATATGGGACAACGATTACAACCTTACAGCTGATTCTGTTATTTATTTGACCGAAATAGACAGCGGCTATGCCAATGGAAATGCCAAACTGATTCAGCAGAAACAAACTATTAATGCTGATGCACTACATTACCACAAAAAACCCGAATCAGATGCTGTATCCTATGAGGCACTTGGCAATGTCATCATAGAGGAAGGGACACGAATTGCAACCTGCGGGCATGCAATATACAATAGGGATTTGGGGGAAACAGTGTTAAAGATAAATCCTGAAATTGATGATGGCGGCCGGAATCTCAGTGGAACTGAAATTTCCCTTTATTATGAAAATGAACAACTGAAAACCCTTCTCATACCTGAAAAAGCACATATGGTATCACCTCAATTTGGATGGCGAAAAACTGTAGGTGACAGCCTGACTCAAAGAGATTCTGTAAAAACAATGAATGACCTAAAGGGAAAAACATTAAATGGATTTTTCATAGATGGTGAATTGAATTCCCTCCGTTTAGCAGGAATGGCAATGTCAGTCTATCATGTTTTTGAGGATTCAATTTATAAAGGAATAAATGAAGCCTCTGGTGATACAATCACTATGTTGTTTGACAAGGAAGACATGGAAGAAATCTTGATTTCCGGTGGTGGCCAAGGAACATTCATTCCTGATTCGACTAATGCGAACACTGAATCATCTATCATTTATTCTTCCAATAATATCCAATATCTCACAGGAGAAGAGCTGACCCACCTGAAAAAAAATGCATCCATAACACATGAAAGCACAAAATTGACGGCAGGTTATATGAAATTAAATATGAAATCAAATGTATTAAATGCCCTGCCAACCTTCCCTGATGACACAACCGACATTCCCATTAAACCCACTGTAGAAGAAAAGGGCAAAGAACCCATGAGAGGGGATGAAATCTTATATAATCTAAAAAGCAAAAAAGGTCGAATCACTATGGGAGATACCAAAATGGACGACGGTTATTATTATGGAGAAGAAATACGAAACCAAGAGGAGGGAACTTATTACATCCGGGAAAGCATTTATACAACCTGTGATTTAGTTATTCCTCATTTTCATTTTGCCAGTGATAAGATGAAAATGATCAATCAGGATAAAGTGGTTGCCCGTCCATTGATCCTCTATGTAGGGGGAATCCCCATCTTTGGAATTCCTTTTGCAATTTTTCCCCATCAACATGGAGGTAGACACTCCGGTTGGATCATGCCAACTTATGGTGAATCCACAACACGGGGACAATTTCTTGACGGATTAGGTTATTACTGGGCACCCAATCCATATTGGGACAGCAAAGCACTATTGAGTTTTGCCGATCGCCAGGGACTCACGTTCAAACTGTACAACCGTTATAATAGAAGGTATTCTTATAGAGGGAATTTGAAATTGGAAACGCTCTACTTTCTTTCATCTCAAAAAGATATAACCCAAATCAGTGATGATAACAGAACCAGTTTTGTATTAGATTGGAGGCACTCTCAAACTTTGAGAAATGATCAAAGATTAAATGTAAATGCTAAATACTATAGCAATGGCGAGTATAACCGAAATACAGGTCTTGATCCAACCATCCGATTGAAACAACAGGCTGTGTCCAATGCCACCTACAGCAAACAATGGAAAAAATGGAAAAATTCCCTAAGTATGAACCTGTCTTCAACAAGAGACCTGATGGCAGATGAAAAAATCGACTCCTCCTCAGTTTTTTATCAGGAGCCGTACAAAGCAGGACAAAAATTAAATATCACCAATAATACCTTACCATCTCTGTCTTTTAGACATGGTCAAAGTCAATTATTTCTAGAAAAGTCAACTCTGAAAAGATGGTACAATAATATTTCCTGGAACTATTCTTCCAGTTTCAATAATAAGATGCAGACTTATTTTGAATCCGACAAAGATACAACTTGGATTATGGATGGAAATGAAGGGTATGTTAAATCTGAATCTGACCCTGTCGCTACACATAATTTTGGATTGAGCGCTCCACAAAAAATATTCAAATATATTTCCGTAAATCCCAGTCTATCTTTAAAACAAGTGTGGGTAGACAAAACATTCAATGCCACATTGGATACAGAAACAAATTCACTTGTTACAACAGAAAAACCGGGATTTGAGACACGAACTACAGGATCATTTCGAGTAAGTTTTAGAACTCAATTTTATGGAATGTTCCCAATTAAATTAGGTGTTTTGAGAGGAGTGCGTCATGTAGCTTCTCCTTCCGTCGGTTATTCTTACACTCCTGATTTTTCAGAACCTCTGTTTGGTTACGATTTTGGTTATTTTGAAACATTTCAGGATTCCTCTGGGGATATTCTTCTTCATGACCGCTTTAAAGGTACCCGTGCCGGAAGCACTCCAAAATCAAAATCACAAAGTATGAGCCTCTCTCTGAACAATGTGTTCCAGGCAAAAGTGGGTGAAGATGAAGAAGAAAAGAAAATTGATCTGTTCAGCTGGAATATGTCCACAAACTATAATTTCGTAGCAGATTCTATGAACCTGGCGAATCTCCGTTCGTCAGTTAGAACAAAACTCGGGAAAAAATTGAATCTTGATCTGTCCATGACTCATGATTTTTATCAATTGAGATGGCAAGATGGTGAACGTATCAATGAGTTTAATAAATTGCCCCGACTAATTAATGCCCGTATTTCTACTGCATTTCGATTCTCTGGTAATTATTTGAATTCCGAGAAACAACGAGATGAAGAAACTGAAACAGACACCCTTGATATGGATGAATTGGACCTTGGCCTGTTTCAAGATAAAAAGGAATCTGCTTTTATATCAAATAATACAGGAGAACTCTGGTCCACATCACTAAATCTTAGCTATTCGCTTAACAAATCAAATCCTGATAAGAAAAAAGAAACCTTCTGGATCAATACCAACACAGATATTCAGGTCACCCCAAACTGGAAGGTAAAATATTCAGCACGATTTGACGTTCTTGAAAGGGAACTGGTGAGTCAGAGTTTTTCGATCTATCGGGATTTACATTGCTGGGAATTATCATTGAACTGGACCCCCTCAGGTTTTGGACAGGGAGTATATTTAAAAATCAACGTAAAATCTCCCACGTTGAGAGACATAAAAATTGAACAAAAAAGTGGACTATATGGACGCAGGGCTTTTTAAATGATATGTCCGGAATGCAAATCGGAGTATCAAGACGGAATTGAAATTTGTGTAGATTGCGGTGTTAGCTTAGTTTTTAATTTACCTATTGAAAAACCATTAAAGGAAATATCCTGGGTAAAATTAGGTCCTGTTTCAGGAAACATTTTTGCAGATATGATTGCAGATGTCCTCTCTCAAAATAAAATCCCCCATTATTTAAAAGCTGATTTTCTTACATCCGCTCTTGGTATTCAAACGGGAAATATGATCGGCTCAAGGGTATTTGTGTTTGTGCCGGAAGAGTTCCAAGAAAAAACAAACAAAATCATTGAAGAGATATCTGGAAACTAAACCATGGAGAAAAACATCATACGAGCAATAAAAGGAACAAAGGATATCCTTCCAGATCAATCCAAAAAATGGCAGGATTTAGAATCATCATTCAGGAATTTTATTCAAGCATATGGATACCGTGAGATTAGAACTCCAGCATTTGAAAAGACAGAATTATTTGAACGTGGTGTGGGCGAAGGCACTGATATCGTCACCAAAGAAATGTACACATGGGAAGACCGAAACGGGAAATCACTGACGCTAAAACCTGAGCTCACTGCTCCAGTGGTCCGTGCATATATTCAGAACAATTTAGCTGGGGAATCACCACTCACAAAATTATATTATTTTGACTCACTATTCCGAAGGGAGAGACCCCAAAAAGGACGCCAGCGTCAATTCCATCAATTTGGGATTGAAGCTATAGGTTCACCCTATCCGGAATGTGATGCGGAAGTTGTTGCTTCAGCATATTTATTTCTATCAGGGCTTGGTCTATCAGAATTAACATTAAAATTAAACAGTATCGGTTCGAAAAAATCCAGAAAAAA
>CAYSQB010000035.1:0-15772 GCA_964433085.1 uncultured bacterium | reverse complement strand
GTCCCACACTAGTGAGTTTTTTGTTTCCCACCTCTTTGCAAAAAAGTGGGGATGGAATAACTTGAAATATTTATGTGATAATGTATAGATTTCGCTAATTAACCAAAAGGATATACTCAATTAATATCGTGAAATATATTTTATCTTTTAAATTATTTATTTTTGGATTTATTAGTATTACCTACAGCCAAACTCCCATTGGAGAAGGATTGTCAGGGCAGGATTTATGGGATTATGTTGTAGAAAACTATAAAACTTCCTCCACTCTTGGATATAATACTTGCAGAGATGTTATGTATTCTGAGATTGATATTAAGGAAGGGGATCTACTCACGGGTGTCTATAGTGGATATACGATCACACTTGATTTAACCCAGGACCCTAGCAGCAACGCCTATGCACAGGGGATTAATTGTGAACACACATTTCCGCAGAGTATGGGGGCAGGTAATGAACCAATGAAAAGTGATATGCATCATTTATTTCCCACAAAATCAAATGTTAATTCGTCCAGAGGTAATGACCCGTTTGAGGAAATCCCTGATGAAGAAACGTCTATCTGGTATAGAAATGAATACTCACAAACTACTATTCCTTCAGACTTCATTGATGAATATGCTGAAAAGTATAATCCTCCAAACCAAAGTGAGGAACGATTTGAACCAAGAGAAGAACAAAAAGGAAATACAGCAAGAGCTATGTTTTATTTTTATGCCATGTATTCAGATGTTGCCAATGATGAGTTTTGGGAGTTGCAAAAAGAAACACTGATGGATTGGAATTACTACGATGAAGCAGATGAAATAGAAACTCAAAGAACATGGAAAATTGCGGAATATCAAGATGAATTACCCAACCCCTTTGTCCTTGATTCTACACTTGCCAGAAGGATATGGTATCCACAGTCCAATCTTACCGTTGAATATTCTGAGGGATGGAATATGGTTGGCTTACCGTTATCTGTTAATGATAATAGCTATCTGATTCAGTTTCCTAATGCTGTGGGAGGGACATTATATGGATATAATGGGGTCTATTCTGAGGAGACGAATCTTGAAAATGGCAAAGGATACTGGCTAAGGATTAGCACAAATGATATAAATACTTTCACAGGAGAATCAATTTCACAACTGAACATATATGTAAGTGAAGGTTGGAACATGATATCAGGTCTGAGTTCACCTGTTCAACTTGAAAATATAATTGATGATAATGAAATAATTATTGAGGGTACGATGTTTGGGTTTGATGGTATTTATCAAGAATCACAATCATTATTGCCGGGAAAAGGCTATTGGCTTAAGGCCAGTTCAAGTGGTATAATATCCGTTTTTTCAAATTAAATTATTTTTTTTAATTACCTGCCAAAAGATTTTCCTCAGTTGAGAGGGATTATCATATTAATATCCAAAATGATAGTAGTAATAAAATAATGAAAATATTTAATAAACTGATTTATTGTGCAGTTTTTATCATAATGACTAATCTATTTGGCCAGGATTTGGAAGACCTAGATTTTGGTACTGACTCCACTTTTGAGATTTTAACTTGGAATATAGAGTGGTTTCCAAAAAATGGGCAAATTACTGTTGATTACGTAACTGATATCATTCAAGCTTTTGACGTTGATGTACTCGCGATCCAGGAGGTTGATAATACAAATATGTTTGACCAAATGCTTGATGACCTTACCCAATACGAAGGATATTATGAGTCCGCCTGGTTTGCAGGACTGGCATATATCTACAAAACTGATTTAATTGAAATTAATGATATTTATGAGATTTATACCACATCACCATATTGGAGTCCGTTTCCACGGTCGCCAATGGTTATGGATATGAACTTTATGGGGGAGAATATTATTATTATTAATAATCACTTTAAATGTTGTGGAGACGGCTATTTAGATATTGATGACTCTGGTGATGAAGAAACACGGAGATATATAGCTATTAATTTATTAAAAGAGTATGTAGATACAAATTTTCAAAATGACAACGTGATTATTTTAGGAGATTTAAATGACATTCTCACTGATAATATTGAAAACAATGTATTTCAGATGATCTTAGATGATCCAGATAACTACCTCTTTGCTGATATGGACATTGCTCAGGGATCAAGTTCTGACTGGTCTTATCCCACCTGGCCATCGCACATTGACCATATTCTTATAACGAATGAATTGTTTGATGAACTCGAAAATACTGGCTCTGACATCCAGACCATTAAAATTGATGAGTATATTGATGGTGGATGGTCTCAGTATGACCAAAATGTTTCCGACCATCGTCCTGTTGCTTTAAAATTACTATTTAATGAAAATTTAATTGTTGAATATACTGAAGGGTGGAATATGGTTGGACTTCCCGTTTATACTGATGATAATGACTATCAGATTCAATTCCCAGATGCTGTAGAAGGGACTCTTTTCGGCTATAATGGATTTTATACGGAAGAAACATTTCTTGAAAATGGCAGGGGATACTGGCTTAAAATTGAAGGTAATAGTGCCAATGTGTTTATGGGTGAGCCAATTCCAGAATTGGACATTGATCTTAATGAGGGGTGGAACATGATCACCGGATTGACCTCACCTATACATACAATAAATATAATAGATGAAGAAAATATCATCGTTGAAGGAACTATATATGGATTTAGTGAAAGTTACGATACTATTGATGTGCTCATGCCCGGAAAAGGATATTGGCTTAAAGCAAACTCAAACGGAATAATTAGTTTTAGTTCGCAGTAACATATAATAGAATTTGATGCGAGTTATTTATAGAGGAAATTTAGATGGTGTTGTGTGTGCAGTGATTCTAAAAGAAGTGGGACTGTGTGATGAAATTAAAATTGTTCATCCAAAAGATTTACAAGAGGGGAAAATTGATATAACAGGTGAAGATATTATTTGTGACCTACCCTATCATCCCAATTGTCATATGTGGTTTGACCACCACTCCAGCGAGTTTGATAAACCCAATTTCCCAAAAGAATTCACTGGAGTTGCAGCTGTAGCTCCCAGTGCAGCAGGACTGGTATATAAATATTTTCTTCCAGATTTTCCGGAGTTAAAAAAATATGAGGATTTGGTATATGAGACAGACCTGATCGACAGTGCTCAATTAACTGAGGAACAAGTCTTAAACCCAGAGGGAACCTTTTTATTGGGGTTCCTTCTAGATTCCAGAACAGGTTTGGGATATTATAAGGATTTCAGGATAAATAATCTTAATTGGGTAAATCGTGTGATTGACTGGTTGACTCAGAGTTCCGTTTTAGAGGTTTTAGATATGCAGGACTCTATAGAACGGATTGCTAAGTATCGAGAAATGCAGGCGGAAGGTGAACAATTTTATCTTGATAACTCGATTCTTGACCGCAATGTAATTATCACTGATATCCGTGAAAAAAAAATTCCACCCGGAAACAGGTTTCTTATTTATTCATTACCTGGACTGGCAAAAGGAAACATCTCTGTACGGCTGTCAAGTGGAAAGAATGGAGAGTTTAATATGATTTCAGTTGCATATTCTATTTTTGTAAAAACCTCAAACGTTCATGTGGGAAAATTATGCCAGCAATACGGTGGAGGTGGTCACAAAAGAGCAGGAACATGTCAGCCATCAATTGATGATACGGAAAGGATATTTAAAGAAATCATACATGCATGTAAGGATTGAGACTATCTTATAAATAATTTACATTATTTTTTATTTCAATATTAATTTCAATAAACAAAAATGGATAACAAAATGGAAAAATTTCAAGATTCTGAATATAAACCGGATGAAAACACAAAAAATGAAATTGAACAGTTGAACAGAGAGAGACAATCTCTTTCCGGATTTCAATTAAACTTTGCTGATCTGAAAAATGCCAATTTGGTAGATGCAGATCTTAAATCTTGTGATTTAAGAAGGGCAAACCTTTCTAATGCCAGTATGTATGGAGCCGATTTGGAAGGGGCGAATTTGTTTAAAGCGAATTTAGAAGGTGCAAACCTAAAAAATGCAAACTTGAAAAACTGTCAATTACTTGGAGCAAACATTACGGATACCAAACTTCATAATATAAATTGGGGTGCCGAAGATAAAGTTATTAATGAATTGGATGCAGAAAAATCGATGAACTTTTCAACATCTAAATCCAAATATAAGGAAGCGGAAGAAATATATCGTTCAATTAGGTTAACCATGCAGAATCAGTCGCTTGGCGATGAATCCAGTAGGATCTTTATCCGAGAAATGATTTGCAAGAGAAAACAACATCCAAAATATTCTTTTTTCAGACTTGTGTCTAAATTTGCAGATGTAACCACAGCTTATGGTGAAAGTTTAACTAGAATACTTAGCTCAGGGTTTGGTGTAATATTTTTCAGTGCATTATTGTATGGAATTGAAGGTGTGTCCTATAAGGACCGCATTCTTGGATTTTTTGTTAATGATATTCAAGACTATGGTATTTTGCCTACATTGGGTGATCTTTTCTATTTCAGTGTCATCACGTTTACCACAGTGGGATTTGGAGAAATTACTCCCATTGGTCCTTTAGGTAAATTTCTTACCATATTTGAAGGACTGGTCAGCGGTATTATAATGACTATATTTATTATTGCAATGTATAGACGGTTGATGGACAGATAATATTTTTGAAAATTTTATACTCATATCAAAAATGTGACATATGAAGATTGCAAAATCTATTAATGTATTTGGGGAGAAATTGGAGCCCTGTTGTGACAATCCAAAAACAGGATTTTTTAGAAATGGATTTTGTGATACTTGTGCGGAAGATTTTGGGTTTCACACAGTGTGTATTATGGTCACTAAAGATTTTCTAAAATTCAGTAAAAAAATGGGGAATGATTTATCTACACCAAATCCGGCATATGATTTCCCAGGACTAAAACCAGGTGATAAATGGTGTCTATGCGCTGCGAGATGGAAGGAGGCACTAGCTCACAATATGGCACCGCCAGTTTATTTAGAGTCCACACATATTGAAACCCTCAAAATTATAGATCTTATGGAATTACAGCAATTTGTAATGAATTGACCTGATTAGTTATTTTGGAAGATCACAGTAGGGTATTTAAACGAATTTCAATTGAAGAAGCAAAAACATTGATTGAGAGCTATCCTGAATTAACCATTGCTGATATTAGGGATAGTAAATCTTATAATTTGGGTAATATTAATAATTCAATAAATTTGAATAATGACAATATCAAACAGTTTTTGCGGGAGACCAGAAAGGAAACCCCCTTATTGATTTATTGTTATCATGGCGTGAATAGTCAGGAAGCAGCAAACTATTTTATTAGAGAAGGATTTAGAGAAGTGTACAGTCTTGATGGTGGATTTTCCGAATTTTCAAAATACAAATAATTTCTATCATTGAATGAATACAATTGTAAAATTATTTTTCCTTTTTATCACAATAATGCAATCTATCAGTTTTACACAATCAGAATGTGATGGGGAACGCTATAACTATGAGATTTTTTCCAATATAAACGTATTTACCGATATCGAGTATGGAGAAAATATAACCGAGGATATTTTAGGAACAGAGTATACACAAACACTTTATCTAGATGTCTATGTACCGGAAAATGATTATATCAATGATAGGCCACTAGTCATTTTTATGTTTGGAGGTGCATTTGTGACAGGTTCAAAAAATTCACCTGTCATGCAGGAATTGTGCACACGATATGCAAAAATGGGCTATGTTGCTAGTGCAATTGATTATAGGCTCACCCCAACATTGATTTGGAATGGTACTGAAGAAAATGCATATAAAGCTGTCATTAAAGCCATCCATGATTTAAAATCGTCCATCAGGTATTTCAGGATGAATGATCAGCTATATGATGATTTCGGAATAGACACATCCAGAATATATTCCGGTGGCTCATCTGCAGGAGCGATTGCATCAGTGAATGCCGCATATATAAACGATATAAGTGAAGTTCCGGAGTTTATCTATGATTACATAATAGAACAAGGTGAGTTGGAAGGTTTCAGTGGAAATTCAGGGTACAACTCAGAGTTTTATGGTGTGATAAATTTATGCGGTGCTATTGGACACTATGATTGGATAGAAGTGGATGATATTCCCATTGTAAGTATCCACGGAGATGAGGACACGGTTGTTCCGTATGCTGACGATCTAGTCACGTTATTTGGAATTAATCTTCAGGTTTATGGAAGTTATATCATACAACAGACAATGATTAACTTAGGTAATCAAAGTGCATTGTACACTTTCGAAGGAGAAGGTCATACTCCTTATGGCTATTCCGATACATATATGGATGTGACTGTTGATTTTACCAAAGAGTTTATGTACGAATTGGTTTGTGAAGAATCTCAGTTCGGGGAAATTACGATTGATCATAATGAACATTGGAATTTGATTGGTTTGCCTTTAATAGTTGAAAACTCTAATGTTGATGTTTTATTTCCTACATCTTATGAAAATACTTTATTTTCTTATGGTCAGGGCTATGTATTGGAAAATTCCTTGGACAATGGAGTAGGATATTGGCTTCGTTTTGATAGTGCAGGAACCAGCACATTATCAGGTGAAATATTAAACGAGATATCCATTAGTTTATATGAAGGATGGAATCTGATAACCGGTCTCTCGGATGAGATTTCTATTTATTCAGTTTCAGACCCTGGTAATATTATTGTTGAAAACACCTTTTATGGATTTTCGGAGGGGTATTTTATTACAGATACACTAGTTCCGGGGCATGGTTATTGGTTGAGAGCCTTCCAAGATGGCGAAATTTTACTTAACTTAGAAAATTCACAAAGAAGAAATACAAAGGACTATGATTTAACTGATAGAGTTAATTCCTTTAAGATCAACGGGATGAACTTATTCTTTGGTGTTGATATTTCAAGCAATGAGAAAATTCATTATAGTTTACCACCTAAACCGCCGGTGCAAACAACTGACATTCGTTTTTCTGATGACACCAAACTATGTTCACAAAATATATGTGTGATTGAAATTATGAGCGATAAAGAATTCCTTCAATTTGAATGTGAAACAAAAGGTGATGAAACTTGGGAACTCATTGATAGAAATGGACATGTGACATTATGTTCAGGTACTCAATTATTAGATTTGAATGATTATTCAGAAACCTATATTTTAAGGAAGATCACTCCTCAAAATTCCCCCAGTACTTTTTCTCTTTTGCCTGCTTTTCCTAATCCATTTAATCCAACCACTACCCTAAGATATATCCTGCCACGAGATGCCTTTGTTACGCTGACAGTGTTTGATATGTTTGGCAGAGAGATTACTCAGTTGGTAAAGGCAAATCAGGCAAGTGGTTTTAATTCAGTCCAATGGAATGCGACAGACCATTATGGCAAGCCCGTAAGTGCAGGGGTGTACCTATATCGAATTAAAACAGATAGTTTTATTCAAACAAAGAAAATGGTCCTATTAAATTAAATGAATAGACTACTGTAGCAGGGCAAATTGTGAAATTTGGGAAATCACTTGCAATTAAAATACTGAAAGGGAGTTTTTTGTAAAATGAGAGATATTAAAACATTTAAATCAAACTATAGAGATAGTAAAAAGTCACATATTCCTGATATGGACACATATAAGGAAATGTATCACAGATCTGTGAGTGACCCAGAAAGATTTTGGGCTGAACAGGCCGAACGATTGGACTGGTATCGAAAGTGGAATAAGGTAGCAGAAAATGACCTCACAAGGGCTCACATTAAATGGTTTGAAGGTGGAAAACTGAATGTTTCCTTTAACTGCCTAGACCGCCATATAATAGCGGGACATGGTGATCAAACGGCACTCATATGGGAAGGAAATGATCCAAAGATAGATACAGCTTTTACTTACACGGAGCTGCTGTCTGAAGTATCAAAATTTGCAAATATTCTGAAAGAAAAAGGGGTGAAAAAGGGAGACCGCGTATGCATTTATATGCAGATGGTCCCGGAACTGGCAATTGCTATGCTGGCCTGCACTCGCATTGGGGCAGTACACTCTATTGTCTTTGGTGCCTTTTCTCCCGATTCTTTAAGAGACCGAATTAATGACTCTTCCTGTAAGGTCCTTATAACACAGGATACAGGTGTTCGGGGTACTAAAAATAATATTCCCATGAAATCAAATGCAGATAGAGCATTAGAAAGTACGCCATCCATTGAAACGGTATTTGTTGTACGACGTACAGGGGAAGATGTTTCTATGTTAAGAGGAAGGGATTATTGGTGGGATGAACGGATGGAAACTGCGGATGATAAATGCCAGCCCGTAGAGATGGATGCTGAAGATCCTCTTTTTATTCTCTATACATCTGGATCAACAGGTAAACCAAAAGGTGTTCTCCATACCACTGGTGGATATTTGGTGTATAGCTCTTTTACTCATGAGCTTATCTTTGATTATCAGCAAGGAGATATTTACTGGTGCACGGCTGATATTGGATGGATCACGGGGCATTCCTATATAATTTATGGACCTCTTGCAAATCGCGCTACAACTCTTATGTTCGAGGGCGTACCCAACTATCCAGATTTTGGTCGATTTTGGGATGTAGTGGAAAAGCATAGAGTAAACATATTCTATACCGCACCCACTGCGCTAAGGGCACTGATGAGAGAGGGAAATGAATTTGTTGTAAATCGTGATAGGTCGTCAATAAAAATACTGGGAACGGTTGGTGAACCTATCAAAGAACCCGAGTGGATGTGGTACTATAATGTTGTTGGTGAAAATCGATGTCCGATCGTGGATACATGGTGGCAAACAGAGACCGGTGGAATTCTTATTAGTCCTCTCCCATCTGTAACGGAATTGAAACCAGGGTCAGCCACCTTTCCATTTTTTGGAATTACACCTGTGATCTTGGATCCGGATGGAAATGAACTGAGTGGTAATCCTGCAGAAGGATTGTTGGCTATTAACACATCCTGGCCGGGACAAATGCGAACTATTTATGGAGATCATCAGAGATTTTATGATACATATTTTTCCATGTTTAAAGGCTATTATTTCACCGGTGATGGTGCGCGTCGCGATGAAGACGGATACTACTGGATCACTGGACGGGTGGATGATGTGCTCAATGTGTCCGGACACAGACTGGGAACGGCAGAGATAGAGGGTGCAATTGGTGCCCATCCTTCTGTTGCAGAGGCCGCTGTGGTAGGATATCCCCATGATATTAAGGGACAGGGTGTTTATGCGTATGTAACTCTCATGGCGGGAATTGAAGGTAATGAAAATATTTTATCCGAGATTAAGCTGAAAGTGAGAGAGCTTATTGGCCCCCATGCATCTCCGGATAAAATTCACTTCACACCTGCGCTACCAAAAACTAGATCAGGTAAAATTATGCGACGTATTCTCAGGAAGATCGCTGAGGGGGACACAGAAAATCTGGGAGATATATCCACACTGGCAGATCCGAGTGTAGTAGATGGACTCATGGCGGGTATGTAGTAAACTGTTGCTTTCTATCTCTATAAGATTCCGGCGATAGACATTGACGGACTAATAATAGGGCTCTATATTAATCACGCTTTCCATATCTTATTAGTTTTCCCTCTAAAGAATGTAAATCATTTTAACTTTGACTTTATATCTTTTAAGATAGTTATTTTTTAATAGACTTAAATTGAGCAATGGCACAGGGCACTAAACCTAAGAGAAGACTTGCTGCGATTGTATTTACCGATATTGTCGGATTTACAAAACTCACAGCAAAAGATGAAACTAAGGCAGCGGAACTCATTAAAAGACAGAGGGCCTTGCTAACTCCTATAATCCAATCACACGATGGCGAACTGTTAAAAGAAATGGGTGATGGATTATTACTTTCCTTTCACAGTGCCACAAGTGCAGTTGAGTGTGCCATAGAAATTCAGGAGATTGCCAATACCATTGATGACCTGAACCTAAGAATAGGGGTACACCAGGGTGAGGTTATCATTGATGGAAATGATATCATAGGTGATGATGTAAATGTTGCCGCTAGGATAGAACCGTTTTCTGCTCCGGGAGGGATCGCCATTTCAAATAAGGTCCAGCAGGATATTGCTAGTAACGCAAACTTTGAGACAAAATTGGTAGGAAAGCCAAAGCTTAAAGGAGTGAACCAGGATATCACGATATATTGTATTATTTCTCACGGACTTCCTGAAACAATACTCTCTGATGTCTCTGCCAAGCTTGAGAAGAAAACACCCATTTGGTATTTTGTAGTACCAGCACTATTTTTGATTGGAATAACAACATATTTTCTTATTCCAAAGAAGCCATCAGTGGCATCCGTAGCAGTCATGTATATGGAGATCAGAGGTAATGAGGAGGACCAATACCTAGAGACCATAACTGAAGATCTTATCTTTGACCTTTCAAGTGCACTGCCGGGGAAGTTAAAGGTATCTGAATCTGCCAGTGTCAGAAAATTGAAGAATACGGACCTTGAAACAGCTGAACTTGCAAAAAATTTAGGTGTACAGTATGTTTTTCGAAGCAGTCTCCAAAGATATGGCGATGGTTTTAATCTTCGATGCAGATTAATAGAGGCAAAATCGGGAACAGATAAATTTATAAACAAGTGGTTTATTGAAGGAAACAGTCTCCAGTCTATTGTTGGTGTACTTGTTGATAACATTATCAATGGACTTGACCTAGATTTTGTTGGTGCACTAACAAAAATCGAATATAATCCGGAGGCCTATCAACTGTATCTTAAAGCCAAAGATCTTTATTCTCGTAGTAAAAACTATGATCAAACACAAAATGCAATGAACCTTATGAAGGATGCCATTGCACTTGATGATAAATTAATAGCTGCTCAGCTAAAACTGGGACAAATGTTCTATGCTAACGGAGAGTATGACCAGGCGGGAAAATATTATGAGCAATCTCTTAATAAAAGCAAACGAATGGAAGATAACTCTAACATTGCAGAGTCACTAAGAAGGCAGGGCCAACTTTTCAGGAAACAGCGCCAGTACGATCCTGCGCTGGAAAAATTTAATGAGGCCCTATCTATTTTTAAGGTTATGAACGATAAAAGCAGTATGGCCAGTGCCATGAACAGCATTGCAATCCTCTACTATAAAACCAAACGCCTCGATGAAGCCCTTGAGTACTGGCTTCAGGCATATAATACCGCTAAGGAATTTGATGATAAACTGAAAATATCAAAATATGTCAATAATATTGGTATATGGTATTGGAAGGCCTATGAATATTCAAAGGCAATTAAATATTACAATGAAAGTTTGCTTATTAAAGATGAACTTGGAGATACTCGAAACTATGTAAAAACGCTGAATAATATAGGTACGGTATATTACGATATGGGAGACTTTACAAATTCTATCGAATACTTTAACCAAAGTATAGAATTAAAAGAGAAACTCAACGACAAAAAAGGCCTGCAATCCTCACTACTGTATTTAGGTCAAGCTTATTATGATAATGAGAGCTACGACAACGCACTAAGTCAGTTTAGAAAATCTCTGAGCATAGCCAATTCTTTTAATGATATATATGATATATCTGATCGATATGAAGTCATTGGTAGCACCCATTTCAACCTTGCAAATTATGATAGCGCTACATATTATTTAACCATGGCAGATAGTATTTATTTGGACTATCCAGCATACAGGCTAACAATCCTATCCTGGCTATCAATAACATCCCTAAAAGATGGCAACACAAAAAGAGGGGAAGCCTATGTTAAAGAATTTGAAGAAATATTTAGCAGTGAGGATCCCGAGAATAAAGATATCATTTCAATGAACTGGAACATGTACAGAGCGCAGCAATTATTAGGAAAAACGAAAACTGCAAAGAAATATTTAGAAAATTCCTATTTAGAGTTGAAATCCCGATCAAAAAATATAAAGGACAAAAAGGATAGAGAAACATATCTTTCAGTACAGCTGAACCAAAGTATTATAACTGCCTGGGATAATTTATAAGAATATATAGATGAAAATATGCCGCAGGGTAAATTGAAGAGTCCCACATCAATTTGATTTAATATCACTCTAGAAGTAATCTCAATTAATGACTTCATCAGATAAGCCCACCAGAAGACTTGCGGCAATTGTTTTTACCGATATCGTTGGCTTCACGAAACTCACAGCTGAAGATCAAACCAAAGCAGCTGCCCTTTTAGTCAAACAGCGTGAACTGCTCAAACCTCTGGTCGAATCCAAGAAGGGAAAATGGGTTAAAGAGATAGGAGATGGCCTGCTGCTCATCTTTGATACAGTAACCGACGCGGTAGAATGTTGCATTGAGATCCAGAAGATATTAAAACCAATAGAACACTTAAATCTCCGGATTGGGATCCACCAGGGCGAAATATTAATTACTGAAAATGACGTTATTGGCGATGATGTTAACATCACTGCACGAATTGAACCATTTTCTGCAGCAGGTGGAATTGCGGTCTCCAATAAGGTCAATGATGCCCTTGTAAGAGAAGAGAAGTTTGAGACCAAATATCTTGGGAAGCCCAAATTAAAAGGTGTTGGGCAAACCGTTGAAGTTTATTGTATTACTTCACACGGTCTTCAAGAGACAAATTTATCTGAAGTTTCTGCTAAGCTGGAAAGGAAAACTCCAATCTGGATGATTGCTGTTCCAGCCCTTTTGGTTATTGGCATTGCAGGATACTTGCTCATGCCTGAAAAAGCAAAAGTTGTATCCGTGGCAGTGATGTACATGGAGATAATTGGAAGTGAGAAAGATCAATACTTAGAGACGATCACAGAAGATATCATTTTCAATCTATCAAAAGCCTTGCCAGCGAATTTACTAGTATCTGATATCTCAGCAGTCCGAAAATTAAAGAATACGGATATGAAGTTAGAAGATATTGCTAAAAGTTTGGGCGTTCAATATGTGTTTGAGAGCAGTCTTCAGAGGACAGGTGATGGATTTAATTTGGGATGTAAGCTTGTAGAAGCAAAAACCAATTCCGATAAATTCGCGAATCAATGGGTCATTGAAGAAAATAGTTTACAATCTATTGTTGGTGTATTGGTTGAAAATATTATTATGGGGCTGGATATTCCATTGGCCGCTGAATTGAGGAAAATTGAATATGATCCTATGTCCTATGAACTATATCTGAAGGCTATAGATCTATATGCAAGAAGCGATAATATTGATCAAGATTTAGAAGCGATCAAAATGATGAAAGAATCCGTTGACCTGGATGATAAATTAATAGCCGCACAGCTCAGGCTGGGGATAATGCACTATGATAATGGAAATTATGATGATGCCGATTTTCTTTATTCAAGGTCACTTAAAAGGAGCAGGCAGTTGGATGATAATACGAATATTGCAGAATCCTTACGAAAACAGGGTGCATTATTGCGAAAACAACGACAATATGATGAGTCGCTTAAAAAGTTTGATGAAGCTCTATCTATATTTAAGGTTATGAATGATAAGAGCAGCATGGCCAAGGTGATGAACAGTATTGCTATTCTTTACTATAAAACCAACAGGCTTGACGAAGCACTGGAATACTGGTTGCAGGCCTACAATACTGCCAAGGAGTTTGATGATAAACTGAAAATATCAAAATATGTCAATAATATCGGGATATGGTACTGGAGGGACTATGACTACTCAAAGGCAATTAATTATTACAATGAGAGTCTGATCATAAAAGAAGAACTCGGAGATACCCGAAACTATGGTAAAACACTGAACAACATAGGTCAGGTTTATTACGATATGGGAGATTTCGTAAACTCTATTGATTACTTTAATAAAAGTATTGAGCTAAAAGAAAAACTCAAGGATAAAAAAGGCTTGCAGGCCACACTACTAAATTTAGGTGAAGCTTATTTTGATAATAACGATTACGACAATGCACTAAGTCGTTTCAGAAAGTCATTGAAGATTGCCAGAGACTTTGATGTTATATATGATATATCTGATAGATATACAGCCATAGGCATGACCCATTTCAATCTTGCAAATTATGACAGTGCTACATATTATTTGAGCATAGCGAACAGTAATTATATGGAATATCCGATAAATAGGTTAACAATTCTGTCTTGGTTAGCAATAACTTCTATAAAAGATGGTAACACTCGAGGAGCAAGGGCCTATGTAAAAGAATATGAAGAGATAATTTCCAATGAAGACCCTATGAAAGTGGATATCATTAGACTAAACTGGAACATATATAGAGTTCATAAATCATTGGGAAATACAAAAACTGCCAGGGGATATTTGGAAGAATCATATTTTGAGCTTAAGTCCCGTTCAAAAAATATAAAAGATAAAAAGGATAGAAACAAATATTTGTCCGGAAAGCTGAATCAGGATATTATAGCGGCCTGGGATAGTTAAGTATTCAATAAGACGTTGTGACTCATATCACACATCTTACATTTTTTACAATTATTAAGAGTATTTGTTGATATTCAATTTGCAATATCGTATACTAACACAGTAGTACGAAAAAATTAATTAGGTTTTGGAGGCCAATTATGATAAAAATAGCACAACTTATTATCTTCTTTTCAGTTCTTTTTGGTTCAACCATCCATGTCCCAGAAGACTACCCTACTATTCAAGAGGGAATCGACGCTTCTATTGATGGTGATACGGTTCTCGTTGGACAGGGGACATATTATGAGAATCTAATTCTTGAAAAAGAAATAGTGTTTGCCAGCCACGCTATATATGATGACCTTGATTCCGAGTGGATTAATAATGAAAATATTACTGGTACCATAATCAGTGGCGCACAAGAGCCGAGCGATCCTAATAAGGGAAGCTGCCTGATTATCCGTTCTGCTTTTAGTAATATTAAGCCGGAGATCATAGGGTTAACATTCCAGGATGGTGATGGGACATCTATGATAGCATACAACTGTGGTTCACCTTCTTACTCACGAGCCGGTGGTGCAATCCTTATGCATAAAGCTTATCCAACGATAATGTACAATCGATTTATAAACAATGGTCACGATAGTGATAATACGAGAGCTGGAAGAGGTGGCAGAATTGGAGGTGCAATGGGTCACTACGCTGATGATGATGTTGAGTTTGATGAGGACAGAAATTCTTCAAGCTGGAATAATAACAGGAATAGTAAAACAATCGCAGATTATATATTCGATAATCCTGCAGCTCTGGATGCATACAACAATGGAATGAATCTCCAAGAGATTCAGGATAGTAGACCCTTAATTAACGCATCCTCTTTTACAGAATTGGAAGAGCTGCAGACCACACCGCGTGACCCTGATTTTATTCCTGGAGATGGATTTAGAGGCGAATTAACCATATATATGTATGATGCATATGGTGATGGTTGGAACGGAAATCAACTCACAATTGGTGAATATTCTTTTACAATTGTGAATGGTGCCTACAGTGAGGCTACCTTAACCCTTGATGATGGACTCTATCCTGTTACCTGTGGTGGTGGAGATTGGCAGAGCGAAGTATCCTGGCAAATTGTTGACGCTGCTGATGGTACAGAACTTCTTGCGGGTGGCGCTCCCTATGATGGAGGACTGGTGATAGGTGAAGGTGGTCAAATACCCGATACATTAAATGTCCGAAATAATTATTTTGAAAATAATGCCAGCGGTGACGGTGAGAATTTTTACTCTCATGGATATGAAGGTTCCATAGATATAAGCAACAGTATTTTTGAAGATATAGACTGTGAAACCAACAAGGTAAATAAATT
>CAYSQB010000034.1:0-16453 GCA_964433085.1 uncultured bacterium | reverse complement strand
TGATTTAATTTATGTTTTGGGTTCTATCTATAAAAATCAGATAATAAAAATAGCTGGAGGAATAGTAAAGTTTTTCATTTTTTAGTTACCGGAATATTTTTTTCTCTATCTAGGAAAGTGGGGGGATATTAGAAATTTTCAGGAGTTTGGTTCTTAATCCAATAATCATATAATTTTCTTATGATATATCAATGAAAAACGGAGCTCTTGTAAAACAGTCATATATTGCAATTTCAATTATTTTTATGATCAGTTGTAAACAAAATCAGGTAACCGTATTTAATAATTGTGTCATACCTCTTTACCCTAAAGCAAATTCTATTACCTGTGCCGATGGGAAAATCATTTCAATTGGTAAGGATTTGACCGGTGACAAAAGTGTAGACCTAGAAAGGGGTGTAGTGTATCCTGGTTTTATGGATGCGCATATGCATCTAGTTGGATATGGTAATGCCATGGAAATACTTAATTTAGTCGGAACCAAAAGTGTTACAGAAATCAACCAAATTGTTGCTGACGTTTATGATGGATCTGAGCGATGGATATTGGGTAGAGGGTGGGATCAAAATGATTGGGAAGAAGTACAATACCCCACTAAAAAAATGCTCGATACGGTAGCAGACGATCAACCCGTCTATTTGCGAAGGATAGATGGACACGCTGCATGGGTGAATTCAAAAGTGCTATCCATTTGTGGCATAGATCGCAATACACAGGATCCTACAGGAGGTAAAATCATACATGATGGGAATGGTAATCCAACCGGGATATTAATTGATAACGCCATGGATTTGATTAACAATTTTATTCCTGCCAATAATAGGGATGATAAACTCAGGCAGATAAAGAATGCTATCAGAAAATTAAATCAATTTGGATTGACTGCAATCCATGATGCTGGAACAGATATAGAAACAATTCAAATATTAAAAGAATTAATAGAAAAAGAACAATTAACAATTCGTGTGAATGCAATGCTGAATAATACCCCTGAGGATTATCTTGAAATTCTAGATAAAGGTCCAGATATCACTGATAAATTATTATCCGTTCGTACCATAAAAATATATTTTGATGGAGCAATGGGTTCGCGGGGCGCTGCCCTTTTAGAGCCATATGCAGATGACCCTCAAAATATGGGGTTAAGTTTAACGGATGTAAAAAATATAACTGAAAAGGTAAGCCAATTCAATGCAGCTGGATTTCAAGTTGCAATCCATTGTATCGGAGATAGAGCAAACCGAATTGCTCTTGATATATTTGAACAATCTGGTACCGACAATGCCAGAAACAGGATTGAACATGCCCAGATTATTCATAGCGATGACTTGACACGATTTTTTGGTTTAGGTGTTATTCCATCTATGCAGGCAACACACTGTACCAGCGATATGTACTGGATAGATGAACGTCTAGGTGATGATCGACTTCATGAAGCATATCCATGGCAATCACTATTGCAGGCAGGTAGTGTTATTCCGGGGGGTTCCGATGCTCCAGTTGAAATTCCAAATCCACTATTAGGTATATATGCAGCTGTAACAAGACAAGACACCAGTGGATGGCCTAAAGATGGGTGGCAGTCAAATGAAAGAATGACAATAAATCAGGCATTGGCCTCCATTACCAGCTGGGCTGCCTACAGTATGTTTGCTGAATCCTACCTTGGAAAAATAGAACCGGGATATATGGCGGACTTCACGGTCTTGTCCCAGGATTTGAGCAAAATCGATCCTGCATTAATTCCCAGTGTGAATGTTCATTTTACAATTGTTAATGGTAGAGTAGTCTACAGACAATGATCAGTAAAACTGAGGTTGATTAAGGATAAATTGGTTGTTAGAAACTACAGCTTCCTGGTAAAGATTACCGTTTATTATAGAATAAAAACTTGTACTGAAAAATAGGCCTGTCTATTTTTCTACCACTGCTCCATAGTAACCAATTATTTGATCATTTGGGCTAACAACTTTTTGAGTTTGGGTGTTTTCTCAAGGGCTCTTTTGAATCGGGGAAAATCCTTGGCATCCAAAATAAGAGGGGAGCGTTGAAAACGCCCCTCATGATTGTAGTGACAAAATCGAATTTCCCAAGTCCCCTTAGCTTCACCTTCGGTGAACTTTAGGAGTTGAATGGTTGGAATATGGTGCTCGCATTGAATTTGTAATTCCTCTTCAACAATTCCGCTACCCCAATGCAAAGAAAACGTTTTCGGCTTACTACTCACCATATTAATAATGAAAAACTAACATTCTTCATATCCAAATCTACTCAAGACCTTACAAACAAAAAATCCTACTATATATCATATTCTTACTTTTTTTAAAGAGGAGAAATCCACCCAAACCTGTAAAGGAATGTTTGTAATAGCTAATCGCAGTGATTGAATGCCTAAGGTTCACTACTGTCATCAATGCTTGGTTTAATATTTATCAATTTATAATCATTTAATATTAATAAACTAACATCATCATAACTATATAGATCAGGTATTTTATAATCTTCATCTCCATAAGTACTTTTTCTTTGATAAAATTCGCCATAATGTTTTTTTAAAAACTGTCCGAATTCATCATTAGACTCAACTAATAAATCAAATAATATTTCTTGTTGATTATAAGCATTTTTTAATTCCTTAACTATAAAATCCGAACTTTTCAGATTAACCCATACCTTGCCCATACACGAGTGTTTTCTGCATATAAGTAAGATACTGTCACCAAGTTGATTAATCTCGGAGATTACATAGTTAAAGTCTGAACATTTTTTACACTTAATCAAGTCAAAATTGTTATACACATAACTTAGAATTTTATCTATAACCAATTTTAATTCTTCAGATTGAATTTTTATTTTATCGATAAGTCTTTTTTGCTGATTTAATATTTCTTGTTTATTAATAAGATTCATCGACTGGTTTATAACTTATATTGAATTGAATGATATTTTCATCTGTTATAATTTACTCCATCATCTATTTTTTATTGAGAAGAGCTACTACACAAAATGGAGATTTTAATAATATTTTTAATTTTATAATATTAAATCTTAGTTAATTAATTAACTAAGATTGTAATTGTACCTGAGATATTTGTGCGAATCCAATAACCATTGCCCGGTTCAAGTGTTTCAGGATTGAAATAACCCCCAGAATTAAAACTATAAAGGGTCCCCGGGATGATAATCCCATCTGGGTCTAATATTTCAGAAATATCCAAAATAGTTGATATACCTGAAATCAGATTCCATCCTTCGTTTAAATTAATTATCAGTTCATAAATGGGAATGCCAGTAATTATCGAAAAACCCTCATTGGGAAATCTTAACCAATAGCCCTCACCGTTTGTTAAATCTGTTCCGGACATATAGCCACCATCAAAAAAATATAATGTTCCTAAAATGGATTCAGGAAAAATTTCCTGATAATTTGAAGCACCTGTAATGAGAGGAAGCCCCACCAAATTCCAATCTGTATTATGTCCAACAGTTATAGATGTAGGTGACTGTACAAATTTATATATTTTTCCATCAAAAGAACAGATATAGAGTTCATTATTTTGATCTACACCGAAAGATGTGACAGAATATGCTCCCAGGTCACCCATGGTCTCGACAATTGGTGGAGTTCCTTCCTCGTATTCTAACGACCAGATGTCACCATATTCAAAATCGGCAAAGATATACTTGCCAAAAATACCTGGAACCATACTACCACGGTAAACAAAACCACCGGTGATAGATTCCCCCCAATTGTGATTATATTCAAAAATGGGTAAAATGAGTCCCGTTGTATCACAGTCAGAGGGTGGATTAAAGCAATGAGTTCCTTCCATAATATTCCAACCAAAATTTCCTCCCTCTTCAAGAATATCTATTTCCTCATATAAGTTTTGTCCTACATCTGCAATCCAGCAGTTATTATTAACAATATCAAAACTGAATCGCCATGGGTTTCTAAGACCGTAAGCAAAAATTTCATCTTTGTAATCTGTTCCCACAAAAGGATTGTCATCGGGTATACCATAGTTGAGTCCGTCATCAGGATCGTCCACATCGATCCGCAACATGGACCCCAGAAGAGTGTTGAGATTTTGTCCGTGATCATAAGGATCACCTCCTGATCCGCCATCCCCCATTCCAATGTAGAGGTATCCATCGGGACCAAATACAATCTGACCGCCATTGTGATTACTGAACGGCTGGTTAATCTCAATGATCACAAATTCAGATTCATCATCTGCCAAATTGGGATTATTTGATAACACTTGAAATTGTGAGATCACTGTCCGTAGAGGACTTGGCGCAGTATAGTTGACAAAAAAAGTCCCATTATTTTCATAGTCAGGATGGAAAGCCAAACCAAGGAGTCCCCTCTCTCCTTGGAATATTATCCTATCGCTAATATCAAGAAATAATAATTTATTTGTTACAACGGGATCATTCTCAAAAACGTAAATCCAGCCCTCTTGTTCCACCACGAAGAGACGATCGGATCCATCCGGTGAATATTGCAGGTCAACAGGTTGAATGAAGTTCAAATTGGGAAATGCTTCCTCTATGTTCACTTGGCTGGTGCCAATTGAAAAGGTCAAAGTCAAAATGACCCTTACAAAAAATAAAAGTTTATTTACTCTAATTATCTTCAATTATATGCTAATATTTTGGTATCATTTAAAACTTTTTAATAACACAATTTACTTCATTTATGTAATTAAATAATTTACATGTCAAATTTACTCCATCCCTACTTTTTTGCAAAGTGGCATCGTAAATAGGAATTTCCTCATTCATTAAATAATATTTTTTGAATGCCAATATGCCATACCTATGAAAACAGCTTGAAAAGGCAATCTCCCCCAAGCTATGATAGGCGATATATCTAATGGGTTACCATTAGTTTGTGCGAGATATATATTTGCGGGGAATACAGCAATTAGCAGAATAATCAAACCCCAACTAGCCAGGTACCTTGTTTTATTGAAAATTAACATTATACCAAGAAGTATTTCAAAAGATCCACTTATATAAACAAGTTCTAAATGGTAAGATAGATATGGCGGCATAATCTTTAAGAAATAGTCACTATCACTAAAGTGATTTACTCCAGTATATACATAAAAAAAACTCATCACATAAATTGTTATTAATTTAATAATTTTCAATTATTAACTATGGTTAAAACAATTGACTCTGTCCTCAATTTTTTACAAAGATGTGGGAAGATAAAAGAATATTACCCCACCAATTTACTGATTTTGGGATGAAAGTATGATAAACCCTTCCTCGAAGGTTCGGAGCCAATAACTTTTTCCAGGAAGAATGGATTCTGCATTCACGTAAGACCCATTGAATTCAAAAACTGTTCCGGGAATGATCAATTCATTTTCTTCTAATAGATCTTCAATTTCGATGGGATATGTAATACTACCAATCAGATTCCACCCATGATTTACTTCTATAATCCATTCGTTGATGATAGCTCCGTTGATCAATATGTTTCCAGAAGAATTGAAACGGAGCCAATAACCATTCCCAAATACAATTTCGGTTTCCTGTACATAAATTTCATCAAAGGAAAATAATGTTTGCTCAATGGATTCAGGAAACAGAATTTCATATTCTTGATCTTCAATAACCAATGGTAAACTAACCAGATGCCAATTCTCCATGTACTCAAGCTCAATTGAATCAAGCACAACATAAGGTTGAAATCGAGGTTCTTTATCATTTCCCATATCATTCGTCAAATTTATTTGATTCGTCCCGTCCGCATTCATCATGAATAGTTCGTAATTATCATTGATGTAGGACTGATACAAAATTTTTGTCCTATCTAGAGAATAATTAGGAGAATAATCTCCATCCGAATTGGTGGGCAGGTAGGTTAGATTACTACCATCTGGCTCCATGGTATAAATACCGTAATTCCCCTCTCTGTTTGAAATGAAAATAATTGTAGAACCATCAGAAGAAAAGGCTGGATCTAAATCGCTTCCATCATTTATCGTAAGGTTCATCTGATTTTCACCGTTTATATCCATGATATAAATTTCGTCATTTCCATCTCGGCTGGACACAAAGACAATTTGAGCACCATTTGGAGAAAATTGATGCATCATATCATCTCCCGGATCATTAGTTAAGTTGATCTGGTTCTCTCCATTTGTATCCATGATATAAATTTCAAAATTCCCATCTCGATTGGAAATAAAGATTATTTGTTCCCCGTTCGGGGAAAATTGAGGGAACTGATCGATCGCAGAGTCATTTGTTAAATTGGTCTGGTTTTCACCATTCACTTCCATAAGATAAATTTCACTTCCTCCAACATCCCGGTTTGCTTCAAACACGATGTGAGTCCCATCAGGAGAAAAATTGGGGAAATAATCCCCTCCGTTTTGTAAAGTCAAGTGGTAATTCCCAGTGCCATCTGTGTTCATAATCTGAATTTCACCTATTCGGTGATGTTGGGAAACAAATACAATTTGGGAGCCAGAAGGAGAAAATTGCGGAAACCAATTTTCATGAAAATTAGTCGAAAGATTTATCTGATCACTCCCATCAATATTCATGATATATATTTCATCAATACCACTCCTGTCTGATACAAAAGCGATTTTTTCCTGACTAAAAATCCATGAGGATACCAGTAAAAAATAAAACCAGATCACCCGATAATCTAGTGTGTGTAATTTACTTTAATAAAACCATTTTTCTCGTTTGAGAAAAGTATTCGGTTTGAATTTGGTAAAAATAAACTCCAGCACTCACAGGATTTCCTAATTTATCCGTGGCATCCCAAATAACATTGTGGGTACCGCGCTCGATTATTTCACTCACCAATTTAATAATCATTCTCCCAGATAGGTCGTAAATCACCAATGTTAATTTGCTTTCTTCCGGTAAAAAGAATTGTATGTTCGTAACAGGATTGAAAGGATTTGGATAATTCTGTGATAATGTAAACTGAGACGGTAAAACAGTCTCTTTAACTAGGATGAGTTCATTTAAAGGTGAGGAAAATTCAATAGATCCTGTATTGGAAAGAATATATTCATTACCGGAGGATGGATTTACTAATATCCAATTATCGGAATTTTCTTCATCATTTTTAATATTATAGAAAAGTGTTATGGGATATTCCTGATTCTGGATTCTGATTTTCCCTCCATGCTCAACAATCCTCATGTTTCCATCAAACCGTACATCAAACGCATCGGTTGGAGGAAGGGGCGGCAGGCTATAACTCAATAATTCATCATGATGAATTGAAACACCAAAATGCAAGGTACTCTCGTACCCATTTACATTTTTAAACTGAAATGAATTTTGATTATCAAAAAGTGATGTATTTTCAGTTATTTTTCTCTGATTTCCGCCATCAAGAATGGTAATTATTCCATCGGAATTAGTTCGGATCCAATAGGCTTTTCCCGGTTCCAAAACATCCGACTGTACATAACCTAGATTCCATTCATATATTGTACCCGGTATAAGAATATCGTAAGGATCATAAACATTTTCAATTGATGTGGTCGTGGAGATTCCAGACATTAAATTCCATCCTTCATTTAGAGACACCAAAACTTCATTAAACGGAACACCTGAAATTACACTGTATCCTTCCTCAGGAAATCTGAGCCAGTAACCGACTCCCGTAGCCAGTTCATCTTCTAAAGTATATCCATCACTAAATGAGTAAAGCGTTTCTTCAATCGCATTGGGATAAATTAATTCATAATCAGGATTTTCTACTTCAAGAGGAAGCCCAACCAGGTTCCAACCCTCCAAGTATGGTATTGTCAGGTCAATCACCCCCTGAGGTTCAACCCGAATCAATTCGTTTCTTTGATAGTTTACATAATAGATGTTTTGATTTGGACCGACCACCAAACCCATGAGGTTATTTTCATATCCTGTTTCAAATCGTCCTATTTCCATTGGTGAATCACCGGAAATATTGTAAATAATAATTTCACCGGTTTCAAAATCTCCTACGATCAGTCTGTCTTCATAAATATCAATACCTGAGGGCTTTTGTAGTCCGGTATTTATAACGACCTCCCACTCGGCATTTTCCATCATCCAATATTGGGATAATGGTTCAGCATAAGGGGTTAGATTATAAGCAAAATTACCGGAGTTCACATTAAATCTGATAATTCTTGAATTTCCGGTATCAGCAATATAAAGCCAGTCAGTCGTTTCATCTAGAACCATATGGCTGGGAACCCCAGGCTCTCTAGAAACTGTAACTTCTCCAAATCTCCAAACTATTCCGTCAGAATGATCGTCCCCTCCATATGGATGGGGGTTCTGAAAATCATATTTAACAATAGCTGAGTGAAAGCCATCGAAAACCCAGTACTTGTTTCCCTCTCCGGCATATTCAATTCCCACTCCATAGGGACTCTGATGGAGCATATCAATATGGCTTCCCAACAGAGGACCATTTTGATTCACTACAGCATAAACATCCAAGTCTGCATCCCACAGAGTAGGTCCCGCAAAATAACCGTTTGAATTATTATTTCCATCCTGACAGTCAATTGTATTTGCAAAAAATCCTTGTTCATCAAATGACATAGCACTGGCGGTATGCATAAAGTGACCTGAGAAAGAATCTTTCCGGTATTCAGAAGTTTGCTCCGGCAGACCTATATCGAAAAAGAGCACATTACTACCACCGGCCTCTGCAATCATTCCATATACATTTCCATTATCATCATCTACAACATCCCAGGATGTTTCCCCTCCGTAGTTATCTGTAAGAATGGTGATGGTTGCTTCCACTTCATTTCCTGCACATCCATCGTTACAGGTGCCAACATTAAAGGATGTTGATTCCTGAAAATTAAAATTTCCTCCTGAAGCAACTGTTGAGCCGCAGACATCCACATCATAAGATCCAATCCCATAACTGCAGCAAATTCCATCCCCGTAAGAGTCATAAATTGTGAACGTTACATTGCTGTTTTGAGGAACACAAACATTTTCAATATACTGGGTATTACTTGAATATGGGTTTCCGCCTTTATTGAGCACCCAAAGTTCATTCTCACGGGTAGGATGAAAATCAAGGTCTCTCGGTTCAAAAATTTCATTGGAACCATCTCCAGCTAAGACAAAGGTATTATTGCCAGTTAAAAAAGCATCAATGGGATTTTGAGCGATGCAAATTGTAAAAATTAAAAAGATTGGTAAATAGCAATATTTTTTCATAAGATTTCCTTTTATAAATTTAAAGTCAGTTTAATGTAAGAAATAACACACGTGTTCAGCAAAGTGAAAAGACAGTATTAATTTGCACTTCCCAACATAAATCCTAAATAATTCGAAATCAGATCAACCGTTTTGTTCATCCAGTCTTCTTTAGCAAACTCAAAGGGTAATATGAATTCAGTAGTTTCCCAAACCATTGAAATGGCAAACATTTCATCTGGTTTAAGGTTGGAATATTTACCCATTCCATACCAGAACAGAAAGTGTGAAAAGGTATATTTATTAATGGGACTCACCTGACTTAAACTTTTTTGCTTCATCAATTCACAATCTATGTAATCAAGTCCCATGTGGATTAATAATCCAGTACCTACATCTCTTGCCTGGGGATGCAGTGCTAAAATACTATATCCAAAAATTGCATTTCCTGAATGTAATGGATGATAATTAATACTACATCTGTTGGGGTCATAAATCGGATTGGCGACCAAATGATCCAGGTCAACCAGATTTGTTGACAGGTAAGTCAACGCTGTACTTTCCCACCCTTTTTCAATTTTCAGAGCATAAGCAATTCCGGTCGGAACCAAAACATGTGAAATTAGGTGAAATTTATCACGGTGTTTATCGAAATTGATACTTTGATATAAAGAAATATTTTTATCATGGGCATATAAAGAGAAAAAACAGAAAATAAATATTTTCTTCATCTCTTCAATTTACCCTATTCCCACTTTTTTACAAAGAGGTGGAAACAAAATACCCCACGCATGTAGAGATGATTAATAAAAAGCATGTTAGTTTTATTGAGTTTTAATCTGTCTAATCCTTTCAAAAAGAATAGCACTTACTGAGGCTGAAACATTTAAAGAGTTTATTTTACCAAACATTGGGACAGTTCCAACATAATCACACTTCTTAAGGGTTAAAGATTTAATACCTTTACCTTCACTTCCAAAAACAAAACATACTCTACCTTTCATTTCTATATCAAACCAATTACATGCTGATATACTGTTTTCAAATCCTGCAATCCAGAAATTATATTTTTTTATTTTATCAATAAATCGATTGATATTTTTCTCAATATATATTTTCATATTTGTAAAGGATCCCTGGCTTATCTGTAACACTGTATTTGTAATCGATATTGAACTATTACTAGGCAATACTATAGAATCAATACCAGCACATTCGCAGGTGCGTATAATCTGGCCAAGATTTTGAGGATCATTAATACTATCAAGTATTACTATACAATGATCTTTCTTAACAACTGCATTAAAGTCAAATTGACTATCATAGTCTGCAAGGAATTCGATAATAATTCCCTGCGCTCTATTATTATTAAATTTTTCCTTAAATATTTTCTTAGTATAAGTATGTACATTGTCAAATGTATTCAATATAGAAATCCCAAAATTATTAACAATATCTTGTACTATATTTATCTTAGTAATTCTATATCTAGTAGTTTTATCATGGAGAAGCATCCTGCACCCATTTAATCCATAAACTCTATATAATTTCATATCTTTTATAGTCAATAATTAATTACATCTGAATCCCCGGCTTATAACGGGGGTTTTAGTAGTGTATTGTTATTATTAATAGTTAGGCACTGTATCTTGTAAACACTGGTTCGTATTTTGAGGAGAGTGACTCATTGTATGTATAGTTATCCAGATCAAATGAGATGATCCCATCAATATCATTGATCTGATTGGTAATAATGTATCGTGCCATTGCCCCTCTGGCTCTCTTTGCAAAAAAAGATATGATCCTTGGCTTCCCATTTCTGATCTCTTTAAAAACAGGTGTAACAACTTCAGCCTTCAATGTCCTCATATTAACTGCCTTAAAATATTCCAAGGAGGCACAATTTATTATGATGTTCTTTTCATGGGAAACTAGTTCATCATTAAGCAACTTAGAAATGAGAGTGCTCCAAAAATCATAAAGAGATGTTCCTCTATTAGTTTTTAGTTTGGTGCCCATCTCTAGTCTATATGGCATGATAATATCCATCGGGCGCAATAATCCATATAGTCCAGAAAGTATTCGTGTGTTATCTTGTGCAATTAGTAAATCTTTATTGGTAAATGTACCTGCGTCAAGCCCAACATAGGTGTCTCCCATAAAAGAAAAGATTGCTTGCCTTGCTGATTCAGTGCTGAATGGAAGTCTCCAGTTTTTGAACCTTTCAAAGTTTAAGAAGGATAAGTTTTCGCTAATGCCCATCAAATTTTGAAGGTCAATGGGATCAAATTTTTTAAGAATGTTAACTATCTCCCGAGATTGATCTAAAAAAGTACACTGTGTTTGTGTATATTCCATGGCATTGCACTCATTTGAGAGTTTTTTTGCAGGAGAGAGGAGAGTGATCATGATTAAATTTAAGTATAAATCCTCTTTTTATACAATCAGCAGGCTGATTCCTCATATCTGAAGACAACCAACAATGCTAAACATAAAAGTCTCTTCATCTCAGGCCAATTTATCCCATTCCCACTATTTACAAAGAGGTGGGCTCTAGTAGCGCGCGAGTATATCTCATAATAAAACCCTTTTAGTTATTAGTTGAGGCTTCAGAAAATATCAGTCCTGTTCGGTGATATATTGCAATATTTTCCCATAATCTTTTTTTGTATTCATATTCCAAAAACGCTTATCATTACCAAATTCGATCTTAATTGAATTCAGCTTGTCAGCTATAGAATACAAACTGTATTCTGAACAATTGATTGCTAATTCTACCTGTGAAAATATACATTTATTATAAAATGCGCAGGTTCCCTGAATACGGTTATTAGCATAGGGAACCACAGCATTCACGCTCTTGGTTCGGGCATCCCAAAGTGCATTAACGATATCAGCATTCATTAAGGGCAAGTCACATGAAAGCAGAAAATTCCAATCTGTTTTAGTGTGTTTTAGTGATGTGTATAATCCAGTGATGGGTGCAGGCAGTTCAAGGTCATCATAAATAAACTGTTTGTTCAAATTGCCCGGATTTTCTTTACCAACAACATACCGATGCTCAAAATTATTACACTCATTCCACAACCGATCCAGAACTGATTTTCCATCAATATCGGCTTCCCATTTTGGCGAGCCAAATCGATTGCTTTTCCCGCCGATCAGAATAAATAAAGTTGCGTTGATCATGGTAAAATTTCAGAAGAAATAAGAATAAAACATAGCATTTGTTTTATATAGTAATATTACTATATTTCATACAGGATGTCAGTTAAAACAACAAATATTTCACCTGAATTTATCCAAACTGCTGCACGCATCCTAAAAACTCTGGGTCATCCGGACCGCATCAAAATTGTGGAGTTTCTTGAAGAAGGGGAAGAAACCGTGGGTCAAATCCATCGGGAATTAGAACTG
Organism: uncultured bacterium; assembly: GCA_964433085.1. GTDB lineage: Bacteria > Fidelibacterota > Marinisomatia > Marinisomatales > AB-629-J13 > AB-629-J13. The sequence continues at coordinate 3,835 of CAYSQB010000034.1, read as the reverse complement.
CATCAACCCATTGTAAGTCAACATTTAAAAGTAATGTATGATCGGGGAATTGTCACTTTCCGTCAGGAAGGGACCCGTTATTTCTATTCATTGGCAAATAATTTTATAATCAAAATTCTTGACTGTATGAGTGAAGTCCAAGATAAATTGAATTCAGGTGAGTGGGATTTTGACTTTAGTAAAAACAGCAACTAAGAGGAAGCACTATGAGCGAAATGGTACATGAGCAAGCGTTGGATTGCAGAGGACTTAGCTGCCCACTGCCCATCCTGAAAACAAAAAAACAAATGGATGCTATGAAATCAGGTCAAGTGCTAAAAATGGAAGCAACAGATCCAGGGTCCGTTAATGATGTTAATGCATGGACCCGACGAACAGGAAACGAGTTGGTCACTCACTCTGAAGAAGGTGGTCTTTACATATTTTATATCAAAAAGGCATGACCTTTCTTAATAAAAACAAGCATTCAATTAAACATGTGAGTTCATGATGAGTGAACCAAAAAAAATGGCTCTCATTGCATCAAAGGGTACCTTGGACTGGGCCTATCCGCCATTTATATTGGCTTCGACTGCTGCAGCTATGGAGATGGAGGTAGCTGTTTTCTTTACTTTTTATGGTTTAACCCTTTTAAAAAAAGATATTAAAGCCAAAGTTGCTCCAGCTACTAACCCGGCGATGCCTATGAAGATGCCCTTTGGCCCGAAGGGTTTTCAAAATTTTGAGTGGCCCATGCCAAATCTACTAATGGGAAATGTACCTGGTTTCGAAACTGTGGCAACATCTCTTATGAAACAGACCTTTAAAAACAAAGGTGTAGCAACCATAGAAGAGCTACGGGATATCTGTCTTGAAACGGACGTAAAGTTAATCGGATGCCAGATGACCATGGATGTATTTGGTTTTGAAAAAGATGACTTTGTGGATGGTGTAGATATCGGCGGTGCAGCCACATTTTTGGAATTTGCCGCTGAATCGGATATTCAATTATTTATTTAATATATAAAAAGAGAATGAAACCCAATGGCTGATGAAGGTAAAGTAACCATATTTGTCACTTCAGGTCCGGAAACACCCCAGCGCTGTGCTACACCCTTTTATATGGCAAATATCGCAGCTGCCATGGACAATGAAGCGGAGATGATTTTCCAGATTGACGGTGTTCTCCTCATGAAAAAAGGGGTTCCCGATAATCTTTTTGCTAAAGAAGGTGGCAAATCGATTATGGACTTTATTCAAGATGCAAAAGAAGCAGATGTGGAGATGAGAGTTTGCTCTGCTGCTTTGCAGCTACACGATATGACAGAAGATGATCTTATTGAAGAGTGTGATGGTGTTGTGGGCGCTGCATATATGACCGATGTGGGTCTGGATAGTGAACTGGTTTTAACCTATTAAATATAAATAATGAGGGGAAATGGCTGAATTAAAGAATTGTGTGTTACCGGATAGTCTTTCATACCATGTGGATTTTAACGTATGGATACAAAAGAATGAGGATGGAACTTTAGATCTTGGTATGACAGATATTGCCCAATCCATGGCAGGAAATATTATTCACTGCCGACCAAAAAAAGTGGGCAAAAGTGTTAAAGCTGGTAAAAGTGTTGCAACAGTTGAAAGCGGGAAATGGGTTGGACCGGTTAAAACTCCCTTTGCAGGTGAAATTGTTGCTGCAAACAGGGAGGTGGAAAATGATGCCACAATTTTAAACAGAAGTCCATATAAACAGGGATGGATCGTTCGAATACAGCCAAGCAACTTTGATGAAAATAGTGGTGACCTGGTGAGCGGTGATGATGCCATTTCCGGATTTGATTCTTATATGGCTGAAAAAGAAATTGGTGACTGTAAACATTGTGAGGGATTTGAAGGTTGATAGACAGCGCTCTGATATTCTGGAGAAAATGATCTTTTGGAATTGGTTCAATCAAATAATTAGAAATTCATATGTCGATCTATAAAGACGCAAAATATCAGGACGTGCCGTATGAAGAAAAGCAAAAGCTTTTCCAGGAAGTAAAAGATGATTTGCGGTGGGAATCAGTAATGTACGGGTGTTATGAGTGCGGTATTTGTGTAGCTGCGTGTCCATCAGCACGATTTTATGATTTCAGTCCCCGAGTTTTTGCACAGGTGATGGGGCGGGAAGATGTGGATACTTTTTACGAACTATTGAACGATTCTGTGTGGGATTGTTCACAGTGTTTTTCCTGCACTCGCTGTCCCAGAGAGAATAACCCAGGAGCAATAATCACCATCATGCGTGAAGTGGCAGTAAACCACGGTCTGTCATCTGCAAAAAAAGCACTGAAAGCCTACAGCCGAATCATTTATAAGATTATGTCCACAGGAACACAGGTAGCACCGGACATGCTCCAGCCCGATTTTTTCCCGGACTGGGGACCGGATGTCAAGGATGTCTCTGACAATTTGGATGTGTGGCGCAGAGCAGTTCCCCCGGAAACCATGCACACAACTGAGCTGGCCTGGGATGTTTCAGAAAAAACACGGTTGGAACTTTATATGATCTGGAAATTGACTGGAAATCTTGAAATGATCGAAAATATTGATGAAGGGATTTTTATGATCCTGGAAGAAGTAATGGAAGAGCTGCTTGAAGAGCACGGTTATGATATTGACGATTTTGAAAATGTTTTGGAAGATTAATAGGGAGTTACTATGAGTGTAGCAACAGCATCTCCACCAAAAGCTTCAAAGCGGGAATTTATCCGCAAAGGAAAACCACCCACTGAAGATTACCGAGAATTACTTTTTGAATTGGAAGCCAAAGGTGAAATAGAAGTCCAGCGTGTTCCGGAACCCTATGTGGAAGTGGAAACGAAATACGGTCGTAAAAAGAAAATTCCGTTGGAATTTACCTGGCACCATAAATCGTGTGGACAATGTGGACACATTCCCGGTTATTCCACGGCAATCTTTTGGCTGAATCGGAAACTTGGGTATGAATATCATGATCCGAGGGACCAAACTTCCTGCACAGCGTGGAATTATTATGCATCATCAACATCCAACTCTGCGGCACAAGCTGCGGTTGCAGTGCGAAATTTTGCTCAGGCAAAGCTGGATGGTTTCTTTCCTATGATCCACTGTGGAACGAGCTATGGCCATTACAAGGAGGTTCGTGAAGAAATCCTACATCATCCAAAATTAAGAGACCAGGTTCGGAAAATTATGGACCGGCTTAAGATGCCGTTTGTGTTTCCCGAAGAAATCGTTCATTATTCGGAGTGGGTGCACGTGGTCAGGGAAGAAATTGCTGAGAAGCAGTTATTGGATTTCAGCGGTATTACCGCAACGGTCCACCCTGCCTGCCATTACCACAAACTGGTGGTTGAAGATGCCATTTATGATAGGGAGCTCTATGATGGTCAGCGGACGGCCATTGTCACTGCACTTGTGAAAGCGCTGGATGCCAAGGCTGCAGATTATTCCACATGGCATGATTGCTGTGGATTTGGTTTTCGGCACATTTTAGTTAGCAGAGATTTTTCAAGATCTTTTGCAACCATTCGCAAGATTGAGCGAATGAAAGAAGAAGCAAACCCGGATGTCACTATCACCCATGATACGGGATGTGTAACGACTCTTGATAAAAGTCAGTTTGCTGCACAGGCCCATGGTCGCAATGTGGGGATTCCTGTTATGTCCGATGCTCAATTTGCCGCACTGGCAATGGGTGCACACCCGTACAAAGTTTGCCAGCTCCACTGGCATGGTGTAGATATGAAGCCACTGATGGAAAAAATGGGTATTGACCATGAAAAAGCATGGCAAGAATTTGAAGAGGTGGCCAGTCGTTTGAAAGATAATG
>CAYSQB010000033.1:2919-16581 GCA_964433085.1 uncultured bacterium | reverse complement strand
AAGATCTGCCAAAGCTGGAGAAGACAATATCTGGTTCGTTAATAGGGGGAAACCAGGTTGATCTAAACGAACAGGAACAGATATCTGATATTCATAATTATATACATCATCATTTTGATTTTGCAGTGAGACATTGAGAACACATTCTTTATCACTAATTACAATATTAATTGGAATTTGAACAGCTAACAAATTATCTCCTTCACCAGAAAAACTTAATGGCAATATTCCTTCAAAAAATATATTTCCATCTATAACTGGAAGCTCAGGACAGGACAGCTCACCAGTTACATTTTCAGCGAAATTTGATGTGATATTTTCTAACAATATTTCAATATAAACATCTTCCCCGGGATTAATAATACCATCAATTTCTTCGGTTATAGTTAATTCATTTAGCTCCAAATAAGGCTCAAAAATATCAACGCCTACTGATCTCCAGGCATCATAAACGGTTTGCTGAATTGATGAATCAGAAGGATAAAGGTCATTCGCTGTTTGAAGCATCTTCCCGGCCGCAATGAAAAATCCATCATATTCAGCTAGATAATAGGCATTCCAGTTAAACCAGATATTTCCTGCTATTTCTCTTGACACAATAGCGTCCTCGCTAAAAGGTTCAACCTCAATACCGTAATGGGTATCACCATTGATAGTAAGATAGAGCACTTTATTTGGAACACTTGAGTTAGTATGCACTCCACCAAAATCGGAAGAACCAGTGAAATAATAGGGTGACTCAATATGGTCCGGGTCACCAAAAATCGTAGGGTCCTGGATGTTTCTAATTCCATTACCATTTAGTGTTATATCTTCTGCCATTTCCCAATCACCTCCATCCTGGTACATGGCTTCAACGAGATATCCAAACACATCAGATATGTGCTCATTCAATGCTCCAGGCTGGTCCTGATAAACCAACCCTGATGTATGTTGAGTGAATGAGTGACCAAACTCATGGGCAACCACATCCAAACCGGCACACCAGGGCCTGTATTCTCCGCTCCCCATTCCATAGTTCAATGTTTGGTTACCTGCGTTGTAGAAGGCATTATTTAATCCCCAGGGACTTCCAGGTCCATAATCAATAAGGTTTGCAAGTCTGAGACCTGTTCCGCTCATTCCTAAATATCCAAAGGAATCAAAATATTCTAATGTCTTTGTATGATAATCGTGAGAGCTGACACCAGACGCATGAGATGTAGAACCAATGTTTGAATCAAAAACAGATGTCTCACTGTTTACATGAAATATATCTGTATAATAATTTCCATAGTTAGATAAAGTAAATATTGGCTCCCTATCAGAGTTGTCAGTATTTACCATATTTACATTTCCTGTGCTAATGTTGGTCATATCAACTTCAATTCTTGGGTCATCACAGGTTCCATCATCTAGGTCCCACAAGAGATTTGATTCTATGAAGCACTCACCGTCACAGTCTTCTATATATCCATCTGCACAGTTCCCCTGTTGGTAGCTCATGACGCAGTCATCATAGTTCTGTCCATCACAATCTCCGTAGTCCCAGCAATATTCCTCACAATAAATATTTTCTGTGCTCAGCCCACCTGTTATTGAAGGAAAATCTATTCCCTCATATACATAGAGACTGTCAACCCATTCTCCCAATAAATTTTCACCCGATCCCAGGATAGGCCCTTCAAAATAAATAAGTGAAAATATATTAATAACTTCACCAGAACTGGCATTCACAATTATTTTTTTGGAATCATAGCGAGAAATTAGTCTTATACTATATGCAAGAATAGGTGCTGATTTATAAGTATAAATAATAAGTTCAGGATTTGGTTTTATTAGCAAAATACCACCTGTCTTATTTTTAATTATGTTAAGCGCAATTTCAGGTGTAATTCGCGGGATAACATTTACATCCTCAATCAATTGATAATTGTTTGACAATGAGGATATTTGATGGTGAGTATTGCAATGGATATCTAGAAATCTGCCCTGCACAGGAATTCCATTATAGAGTTGTTGATATCGAAAATGTTTTGAATCAGATATTGAGCTTTGTGATTTTTGATAAATAAAATCTTCTGTAAAACTATTTCGAGATAAAAACTTCTCAATCGAGGTACAAAATATTTCTATATCTCTCACATCTATGTCAGATCTTTTAGGCGAAAATTGTCCAGAAATTATAGTGACAATATTCCCAGAAGTCATTTTGATATGATTTATGTTATCATTTTTTAATATTTGAAATAAATCATTTCTGGAATTCTCACTTCTTAAAAGGGTGATTAAAATTATCAATAAAAAGCATATATTTTTATTTATTATCATAAAGTTCCTCAAGTAATATGTTAAACTGAGTTTATTTTTTTTGAAATAAATCCTCCGTACCCGATTTCAAAGGGAAATGAAAATGTTCCATAACCCTTCACAAACTTTGGAGTGAAACCGATTTTGGTCAAAATATTTTCTAATTCCTTTCTTTCAAAAAGACTCAGTCTATGGACCTCCTGATCTCGTTTAAGTCCAGTCTTAGTATGAAATTTTATTTTTATTTTTCTTATTAGATACTTGGATTCTTCATCTTCCTGGTGTTCGACCTCCAATTCCCAGTTATCCTGGTTCCAGTTTTTCTTCCTAGAGGAATATACCCTTCCGGGCATAGCAAAATCAAAAAAAAATAACCCACCTGGTGTCAAGGAACTATAGATCTTTTTGAATAAATCTTTAATCTTCTTAGTGTTTTCGGCAGATCTATCAAATAAATAATTGAAACATTCTCCTGTCGCTGTTACCGCTGAGCATGAAGGGATATCGACTGAATAAAAGGAGGAACTAACAAAATCTGCATTGGGAACTCTTTTCTTAGCAAGGGCAACCATATAGGGTGATAAATCTATACCTGTTACTGAATATCCCATATCTGCCAGTCCTTTAGCCAATATCCCTGAACCGCATCCCAGGTCAACAATATGAGATTCATAAATATTATTTTCACGAAGTATTTCTAAAATACCTGTAGAGGCATCTTTAGCAAAAAAACCAAAACCGGTATCATGTATCTGGGATAAGTATTTTCTATAATGACTACCAGTTTTCATCTACCGGATAACTACAAATTTTCCTATATGTGTTTCTCGTTCAGATTCAACTGAGTATAAATATAGACCCGGTCCTACCTCTTGGTTGTTGACAGTACGCATGTCCCACCACTCGTTACTATCCAAATCGTTCTCATGGTCAAAAGCTGCAACGGTTTCTCCCGTAACGGTAAATATAGTTATAATACACCTGGATGGAAGTTTGGTAAACCTTATTCTCCGGACATACTCACTTTCATTATAATATGAACGGGAAAAATAAGGATTTGGAACAACTTGAACATCTGATATTTTTAAACCAGAGCCTGTTGGATATCCAGCGCTAATAGTAAGATAATTAGGGTCATGAATGGTGGTTCCTTTTGATGATTCAATGCTTTGATAACCATCCGGCGCAGACCACCCCAAAGGATTTGCAGAGCTGTAAACAGTGTCCTGGATAAAACCACCGTTGTTTCCCTCTGACCACTGCACCTCATACGGTGAATGGATTCCCATGTCATAGGATGTAACTGCATAGGTATACTCAATTCCATCAACTACACCGCAGCGGGAACAATCATCTCGAGCTGTATCAATAAAGCTATGAGACAATCCCGTATTTGATCCTAAATCAAACCAGGGTGCCAGCGGATCAGAACCTGAAATATTAATTCCCCTTTGAGCGTTGCTGGCACAACTGTCTGGTGAAAAAACACAGAAAAGAATATCTTCACTTGCTGAGAGGTCAAACTGAGCGATAGGTTTCCAGCCCACCTGAATGCCATTATCATCATAAATGATATCTTCAGGATTTCCCCATGTTTTTCCTCTATCATTACTTTTATATATTTTATATCCCTCAAAATCAGCATAACCAGTCACAGCATCAATAGAACTTTCTGCAGCATCATCCCAAGCCAGTGTTATCTTCTGGTGGTCAGCAATTGCGGTAACATTTGGTGCTGCTGGCGGAGTATAGCTTTGATAGTGTGAGTTATACATGACCTGAGCAAAGCGCGCATTATTTACAAGATCAAGTTTATTTTCACCAAAAATGATACTAAAGGAAAATGGTACTTCTTCCCCCACCTTAAGATCAAAAGGACCACAACTGAACAAGAGGACACAGTCTAATCCTTCCTCTCCCTGTAGAAAAACATCTTCTTTCTCTAAACCTTCAAGTGAGTCAAAATGTGGATTCAAATCAACATCCATATCTAGATCGGGGTTATCAGTGTGGAAAAACCATTTTTTTTCTTTTACAGACAAATTAGTTGTATCTCCAGACATAAGTTTATATTGAATTTCTTCCCTGTTAATTGCCTGTGGACATCCCGGAGATCCTGCATGACACCCTGTATTGCTCTCCCGGGTTACAACGCCTGGTCTATTGTACCAGTCAAACCAATGCCAATCAGTCATCTTTAATGGTTCCCCTGGATAAATATCATCGAAATCATCCTGATCTAGATCCACTGGTTCGGTTGCAAGGGGTGTATCCAAAAGTTGTGCCGCAACGACTCCGATATCCGTGGCCCCGACGCTGTTACCATCCCAGTCATACACCATCGCCATACTGATAAGCATAGAATCATTATGGGTATAAAATCGCTCCCAATAGTATTCCATGAAATCATCAGCATTGCTATGAAAATTATTTCCGTATGTATCTAAGGTGACCACATCTGCGTCCATATAAAATCCAAGATACACCTGTTCATAATCGAAACCTTCTCCCCTGTTCAAGGCTGTACCGTCCGGCATTACCATAGCGCTACCACAAAGTTGGCTTCCTTCACTATCGTTCACCGGAATTTCCGAGCCGGAGGAATGTCTTTCATATGCACACCAGTCTCCACTCTCATTTCGAACTTTTACAGTTACAAAAAGTATATCTTCTGCAAAAGAGACCCCATATGAATGTGCCTCGGCCATCACACGTAAACCCATGGGATAGCCCGTCTGTTCGTATTCATCGTTTGTATCAACTATGTTCCCCTGGTGTGCCCATCGGTCATCAAACTCCATGTACACATCATTATCCGATATATGACGGCCGGGCACTTCCTGCCAACAATCGGAATCTTTTCGAGTGCCTGAACATCCCTGAAGAGTATCAATATAATCTTCTGCCCACCATCCAGGCCAATAGGGCTCAGCTCCCAAATCTGTTATTTTGACTGGCCAGGTATCAGAGTAAGAGCTGTGAGCGAGAAGTGGATAGGGATCGCTGGAATCTGTAAACGGAGTATTACCAAAAATATCTCCCGCTGTCACATCTAGATTATGAGTGTTTGTCCTGGAAAATGTGACCGGCTGCCAGTCAGTGTTCCACTTTGGATCATGTCGGGAGACCCAGGACTCGGAAACAGTTGTACCATAATACTGATATACATCATCATCTGTCCACTCTTCCTTATCCTCACCATAATCATATACATCAAAGTCATCTGTTCTCTGTGATAATTTTGGACGCAATGCCCACGGATAAATAAACCCGACCCCTTTTTTTTCAATTGGATCTCCGTAAACATTTGCCAGGGTTGGCTCAATAGAATATTGGGGCGAGGTTGGCAAACTGATAAATATTTCTTCATCCTGAAATCCCCACTGACTAGCTCCCTGGATCATCGCGATATTTGGCACCTGAGTTCCCACTATACCTTTATCATTCATTGCCTCAAAAACAACTCCCACAAATTTTTCATCATTCTCAGAGAACCAATCCACATAGGCCTCGTGAGAACACCATACATTAATTCCCTGAGATGTTGTATCACACAAAACCCAATCTTCATAGTAATATGCGTGTTTTTGCCCGGGAACCCCAGCGATAAATCCCACTCGGGGTAAATAAGTGTAGTTTCCCCACAGTCCTGCAGGATGGTTCAACCATTCTATAAAGTTACCGAAGTTTCCAACAGCGGTTTTTACCTTCCCTTTTAGAAGGTATCCCCGCGCGCGGTCGTTCAATGGGTTAGTGGGAAAGGGAAAATCACCTATTTTACCCAATGGACTAAATGGTGGATTATTTTGAGGAATTTCCTGTATGATTATTTCCGGTTCGCTTCCAATAAGAAGCTCAAAACACAGAAAAAGAAAAACAGAGATTTGGCCGATAAATTTTGTTGAAATAAGATGTCTCATATTATCATAACTACCGAGAGAGCGCTCTAATCCTCTGTAGAACCGGAGGGTGGCTATAATTGAGAAATACGTTCAATGGGTGTGGAGTTAAATTACCTAAGTTCTCAATAGTTAGTTTTTTCAATCCTGATATTAGGTGTAGCGGATCACCAGTGGTTTCAGCAGAATATTTATCCGCTTCAAATTCATTTTTTCGTGAGAGAGCATTAGTAAACAGTGATAAAATCATATTTATGGGAGAAAAAAGGATCTGGAAGAAAATAAGGCTCCCGTACACAGAAAGATTTTTCATACTAAAAGCAGCAAATAGTTCGGGATTTTTCATAAAAATAGATACCAAAAAAAACATGAAACCGCTGGTCAGTATTGATAGAACAATACCTTTCTGAATGTGCTTCTTTTTATAGTGGCCTACTTCATGAGCTACAATGGCAAGGATCTCATTTGCCGATTGTTTTTCCATGAGGGTATCAAAAAGTGCAATGCGTTTCCGTTTCCCAATTCCGCTGAAATAGGCATTAGAATGTGACGATCTTTTCGATCCATCCATAATATCTATCCTGCTGATAGGAAATTGAACCTTTTCTGAATATGAATTGATCGAATCTTTAAGCTCACCTTCTTCTAAGGGTGTAAAGGTATTGAAGAGCGGTGCGATAAAAGTGATAAATAAAGGCTGTAATATAAGAATGAACCCTGAAACGATGGCCCACGCATAGAGCCAAGCAATATCTCCGAAAGACTCGAAAAAATATAGAATGATCCCCATCAGCGGCGTTCCAATAAGAGTCATAAGAAAAATACCTTTTATCTTATCAGTGACAAATGTTTTTATGGACATTTTATTAAATCCAAATCTTTCCTCAATTACAAAATGCCTGTACAGAGAAAAAGGTGTTGAAAAAATATCCTGTATTATCATGAAAAGTCCAAGGAAAAGGAGTCCGTTCACCATATCTGATTGAAATCCAAAGCTGCGGATAAATAGGTCCAAAACATTAAACAAACCGAATACAATGATACACAGGATAAATAAAAAATCAAATGTACCAGTCACTATATCAAATTTTTCATTGGTATGGGTGTATCTCTGTGATTGGTTATACTTCGATTCATCATAACTGTTTTTGAATTCTTCAGGAAGTTCAGGGGATAACGATTTGATGTTTAGATATCCCGTTGTTCGAGCCAAGATAAATTCAATGATTATTGCAGAAATAATAAAAATATAATAAAAATTCATAATACTTTATTTAACCAGAAGCATTTTTTTAGAACTCGAAAAGGTTGGAGTTTCAAGTTGAATGAAATAAATCCCAGATGCAACGGGAACACCATATTCGTTCACACCTTTCCAATCAAAATGGTGAAATCCGGCAGGGACATCTCCATTGATCAAAGTTGTGACCTTTTTTCCACTTACATCGATAATAGACAGATGAACCCTTTCAGGATATGGCAGATCATACTTTATCACCGTTCTGCTGTTAAATGGATTTGGAAAGTTTGGATACAGATGGAAAGATTCAGGTACCTTAAGGGATCTTAATAATTGCAGTGAATTTATTGGATTTTCAATTGTAAATGTACCGTTTTTGATAAGCTCTAATATTTGACCATTCTTATATACAATGTTCCACCGTTCTCCCGGTTCTAACGAATAATCAAACCGAATGGGATTGAGCATATTTTGAACAAAGATAGTAGCTGAATCTTCAATACAGCGCATGTCATTGTTAAATCGAATATCAAAAGCCTCCCCAGGTGGGAGAGGAGGCATGGAGCAGGACAGTTCGATATCATCCAACGAGTGAACGCCAAAGTATAATTTTAATTTTCCTGTTTCTATCCATCCCGAATGTTCAATCTCATATAATTTTTGTTCCTTTTTGGACCTATTTCCTTCCGCTAGAAGGGTAATGCTACCCTCATCAAATGTTCGTATCCAGTATCCCTTTCCCGGTTCAATTAGTTCTCCATCAAAATATCCAAAATTGAAACCAAAAAATGTGTTAGGAACTAGAATATTTTCCGGATCTATTGCTGCTCCTATAGATAGAACGGAACCAATTCCTGAAAAGAGGTTCCACCCTTCATCTAGTTGGAGGGTTATGCTGTCAAGTGGTGTGCCCTGAATATTTTGATTCCCTTCGTTCTCAAAACGAAGCCAGTATCCTGTCCCATTGTCCAAAAGAGAATCTGAAAGGTATGAATCATTGAACCGAAATAAGGTACCCTCTATAGCCTCAGGAAAAACAGTTTCCACATGTTCATTAACGACAATTGAGGGTAAACCAACCAAATTCCAATCATCATTATACTCTACCACCAAAGTAAGAGTATCAGAAACCTGGATGTAGTTTTCCCTGGTTAGCGTGAGCGCACTTCCATCATAGTCAGATATGGTCAATGAGACGGTATACAACCCTGGAAATGCGTAAACATGGTTTGGATTAACCTCAGTTGATGCAGTACCATCGCCAAAATCCCAGTCCCGATAGGTGACAATGCCAGAGGATATTTCTGTAAACTGGACAGATAATGGACACTCTCCAACGATAACATCTGCCAAAAATTCTGGTGTGGGAGTGGAAAATTCATCGAAAACAGTTTCAACATAGGGCACAGTTATTTCAGATAGTTGTTCATCATTTTTGATCTGAATAAAGGAGTAATCATTGGGAGCATCAATATGGTTATCAGACATACTCATCCAGTCACTCCATTCTATCAAACCTGCATCATCAAACCATGAATATGCGGTACTGTCTTCCGGAACATCACTGCTTAACCTGAAATCGATAAAATTTGTTTGTTCTGGAGGAGAGAAATCTTTGTGCTTATAGGTCCATCCTGTATATCCGTCCACAGGTGCCAATGATTCAGTTGCAAGGCTAAATCCTCCTGAGCGGCCTGAATAGCATTTAACTTCCATGGTCACTCCCTCCCCGTTCTCGGTTTTTATCCACCCGTGAATCGAGTGATCATTTTCAGAGCGGACTAACAACCTTTTCTCAAGATTGGTAACAACATTGTCACCCATGTTGGAGGTTCTTATCTGAGCAATGGACCGTTCACCCCTGAAACTTACAGAATCATCAAAATTTTCCCAATCACTATTTATATTCCAGAGAGTAAATCCTTCGTCCTCCATATTACCCATCCAGACCTTTTCTTTGCCCAATCTGTATTCCATTGTGCTATAGCTAGAGTCCATCATAACGGTGGAAATGAACCCATTCCGGTTGAGCTTAAGAGGAGCTGATACCCAAAGAGTATCGGTCTCAAACAGAGAAACCTCTCCACGATTGTGAACGGTTGTTCTAGGCATTAATAGGGAGTCCATCATAACATGTGCCTGCACGGACTGTCGGTCAATGTTGAGGGTTGTGCTCAGGGCCTTTGATTTCATAGCAATATCATCTAAAATGTGAAGGCCCAACTCACCAAGAGCAGGAACAGGAATATAATCATCAATGATCACGGGGTCTAGGTTGAACTCATAAAAACCGGACCCATCGATCTTACTTTGTACTATCATAGATGGAAAGGTTTCCGGATAGCTAAGATCAAATACAAAATTACCTAAAGAATGTGCGATGAGTTTTCCGTTATAGACCTCAACTCCCTGTATAATGTGTGGATGATGTACGATCACAATGTCCGCACCGGAGTCTATAGCAAAGTGCCTTATTTCACGGTCCCACATGTGAGGAATATCTAGGTAAGGAGAATAATCTTCCTCCTCCTCACTATCGGACGGGATATCGTTGTCCCTATCACTGGCGTAATCTTCATAGGGATTGGGATCACTGAAATAGCCATCGTAATCATAACCGGGTGAACTTGAGTATTCACTTCCGGCATGCATTTCCACAACAATAATGTCAGCAACATCCTCGACCTCTTCGATCTGCTGAAGCATGTAGTATGGTGTCATATAGGCGAACCCTGGCTTGTTGTATCCAGCGTTCAAATAGGGCTGATAGTTGTTATACTGTCCAGTTCTATCGCTCACGGCAAGGAAAGCAATGTTTACTCCTTTTTTTTGAAGGAAAATTGGCTGATAGGCCTCAAAACTGTTGGCACCTGCACCAGAATGAAGAATATTGTTCTCGGACAAAACAAGCTGTGTCTCCTGAAGTCCCGGAAGCATATAGTCCATAACATGATTATTGGCCAGAGTTACCACATCAATGCCTGCAAAAACGAGCCCAGTGACATTATCCGGTGATCCCTTAAAGACAATTGGCTTGCTTGGATGGGTAGTTCCTACCGTGGTAAGGGGTGCCTCAAGGTTTGCAACAGTGATATCTGCATTTTCGCCCAAGATGGACAATGTAGGCTCAAAAATAGCTTCCACACCCAACGTAGGAATGATTCCTCCATCGTTCTCATAATTTCTCGCCAAAATAATGTCTCCAACAAAATTTATAGTAAGAGGAAACGATGACTCTCCTTCGTCCACATCTATCTGTACAGTTGCACGGCCAATCCTTTCTGTCTGATCTGTCACCTCAAGGTAAACGGTATACGGATGATCATCCAAAACCAGAAAGGTATGAAGGGGATCTATCTCTTCGCTGGTTGAATCATCACCAAAGGACCAGAAATAATCGTGAGAATAGGTATCAGGATCAACAACATCTGAGTAAAACTGAATATCCACCTGTCTAACTCCGTTCGATCGATAGATGCTTCCTATATCAAACTCAATGGTAACAGCAGGAGGAACAGGAAGAACATCGGTCAGGTCCACAAGATAATCAAAAAACACTTCACCGGGCTCTCCGCCATCATCGTCATTGATAAAGATCAACCTATCGATAACTGGATAATGATCGTACCAGGCAAACCAATCGTCCGCAATAGGTAACTGATATAGGTTCCACTGATGATCGGGGAAATTTCCCTGATACACGGTAACCCACTCTTCAATATCTAATTCCTGTGAGCCGGCAAAAGAATAAAAAAGGGTGTGCAGTGAATCTCCTACTCCAAAGGCCTGAATTTCACTGTCTCCATCAGAAAAGACAGCAACCTGCCACACATGTCCATCTAAAACCTGAAACGGGCTTATTTCCATGGTTTTCCATGTATTTCCGTATAGATGGAGCGCGTATGGTGATTGACCATAAGTTATGGAGTCTGAATATTCCCAAGATAGAGAGTCCTCATCCTGGTCATACCATGAACCAAGGCTGTCCTCAACTGTGTCAAAGTTATTAATAACAAAGGGATCTATGGTCATGGCCATAATGGTCTCGGATATTTCGCTGACATTGAAAAAATGATCTTCCGATTCAATTTGAAAATAATAGTTCGTCTCCGGAACCAGGTCTGTGATACGCGTGTCACTATGAAACATATTCACCAAGTTCCAATCTTGGTCAAGACTCCAGACCAAAGGATTGCTCATTTGAGAGGTCGTGTCATAGTAAATTTGATAGCTCTTAAAATTAGTATCCTCAACATTCTGCCAGGTTAAATCAATGTAATAACTACTTGTATTACTTAAATTGAGTGATTCTACCTCAAGTGGTGCTGTAGTGTCAGGGATCTCAGTCCAACTATCGAAATATCCGTGGACCGCATCCACAAACGGTTGATAGTAGGTCAAAAAATTTTCATAGTTGCGCCACGTAACGGGAAGCATTCCCTGGAAAAGTAATTCCTCCATGGACAAATCTATAGCGTCAAATATCAGAGGTTTCTCGTCTAGCTCTATATGGACAAATGGTTCATAGACACCGCCATGGTTATATCCACTGTGCAGGTCAAGCAGCTGACGGTTCGTATTAGTGCCTAATAATTCATATGTATGAGGAATAGAGTAGGATCCGCTGTCGCCCTCGAAATGAAAACTGCCGTTATAGTGAACCTGGTAGTAATATGTAATATGAACCTCTGGGTGGTCTCCATACATCCCTTCTTGAATAGGATATTCATCAGTAAAATGTATAAGATCAAGGTGGTTGTCTGTCACATCACGAATGGGTTTATTTGCATTTCCTGCGTCGTACCCACCGGACAGGACAATTGAGCGCAGGATGTTATCATGGCTCTCGTTATCAAAACTGTGTACCTGAAGAACAACCGGTGAATGGGGCGGATTATTTTCCAGGGAGTCGGTCACCGCTTTATGAAAAAGATGAAAGAGAGAGTTCTCATTCCTGGAAGGGTCTGAAAGGGAACGATCGTTACTATAGTCGCCCTCTTCGGTCCACCGTACTTCCCTACCAGCACCGGCTATCTGATATGCAAATGCATCACACTGGAGAAATATTTCCATCCCAATGTAGGATGAAAGGAAATCGTCACAGGGGTGCGGCACCTGGACAACCATATTCATATTTTGGGCACTCGGATTCAAGATATATAGTCCCCATCCGTTTTGAAAACTTCCCACAACATCATCATCAGGGGGTCCTGTTTCATTGTTATCCACAAAGCTTGTGTCCAGCCTTTCACGAAGCATATAATAGGTCCTAGTTAGAACTGAGTCCTGAAACATTACAAGATCATATCGAAAGGTGTTCAGGGAATCCGTGAGAATTGCATCTATCTCACTATATTCTTCTTTTATAAAGTGGCCCATAATCTCACTCCAGACACTGAGAGTGGAAGATTCCTGAGGAATGACAGTGTACCCTCCAAATCCGTTGGTCTGGTTGTCGTGCCAGGCAGGACCGTAGTCATTGTATCCTGGGTCTGCGATCCCCTCGGAAATATGACTGATGAAATTATCGTAGGCAATACCCTCCTGAGTTCCCGCAAGGAATTCCTTCAGACTACCTGTTTCCTCTATAATTTCTCCATATACGACACTGAGAGAGAGAATAACGTACAATAAATTAAATATTTTCATGGCCTTTAGAATAAAATAAACAACATAAATAATATAAATTTACTTAATCCTAAATGAACCACGAAAATAAAACCCACTTTATTACGTGCAGATGAACTGTATAAAAACTAGAACAGGAGTTTCACTTATTCTATTTGTTTTTTTCATTTATTATTAAACTTATTTCCCATATATAACATAACAGGCATCGGTAATATTATAGACACAAAAAATCCAACAATTGAAACCACAGGATCAAACAGTATAATTAACACGAAAAATATCGTGGTTGAATAAATAGATATTTGGATAAAGAACTTTTTGAAAAATATTAGAAACCCATCAATATCAAATTTATCACGGTCATCTTTTGACATTGTGTTGTAGCCTGCAAGCAAATATTCCGCGTTATTTTTGTTGATCCCAAGTGCAAGAGCAACAAATACTATATCTACAAATAATATGGTTCCTGATAATATAATAAGAGTTATTTGATCCATTGATAAATAAACAATTTTAAAAATAAAGACGAAATACAGTTTCCGCTACACAGGCATAGCGCTTTCTGTTTTCCACTTCTATACTAATCTCATTTATCAGTTCAAT
>CAYSQB010000033.1:0-2819 GCA_964433085.1 uncultured bacterium | reverse complement strand
TTTTACACACAGAACAGCAGGAATCTCATGATATCATCATAGTCTTTTGCGCTATATCTCACTTTTTTTGGGCTAACTGACTCTGCACCCGGATAGTATGATGATCGATAAGCGTCGCACTGCTTTACATAGCGGATGGATAGCTCAAACTCACTTGGAAGTGGCCAGGCGCTGTTCTTGTCAATGGATTTAAGGGCATCACAAACGGTTTTACGGATAGAGTTTAGAGCCCTTTCCGGATGAATGCTTACGGTCGAATCACCAACACCCTCCATGGTAACAAAGGTGGACGTACCGGGGCTTACATCGCTAACCTCCGTACACAGTTCCCTGTCTCCGGACACAAAGGCCATTGGAACCCCGTGCTTTGCCCCCACATAGCCATGAAGAAGGAATTCCGAGGCCTCCTTTCCGTTGATTATAATTCGTTCGATCTTTCCAGAAGACATGGTGTGTGAGAGAGGATTTCCTCCAGAGCCTGCCCGAGAGTGATATCCCACCATCATGAGAGCGTCAAAGGTATCGTCCAGCTCCTGCACCATTGAATAGGGGTGGCCACTCCATCCTCTGATGAGCTCTGCCTCCTGCGGTAGATCTGCAGGGAGGATATTGCGTCCGGTGTAGTGTGCATCCTTTACCAGTATTTTTTGTGCACCTGCATCCAGAGCTCCACGACATGCTGAAACCACCTCATCGGTCATTCGCTTTTGAAATTGGCCATAATCGGGTTTTTTCGGGTCAACCTCATTCCAGTGCGTCACACCTGTAATTCCCTCCATATCAGCGCTTATATAAACTTTCATAGCCTTTCTAAATACCTATATTGAAGCTGTACTTGCAAACACTACATGCATATTTAATGATTTTTCACGAAATAGATCAATTGTTTACCGATATCTGTATTATCATAGACCCCGGAAAATGCCTCGGCACCGGGACCAATGGCAAATACAGGAATCATATTTGCTGTGTGGTGGCCCGTAGTAAACTGAATATCAAGGGCACCCTCTCCTGTATCCTCGACAGACATCCCTCCCGTTTCATGGTCAGCTGTAAATAGAACCAAAGTATTTGGGTGCTCCTTATGATAGTCTAAGCAAAATCGTAAAACTGAGTTTAATGAGGCCAACTCAGCCGACATATATTCGCTGTTGTTTGCGTGCCCAGCAAAATCCACCTGGGATTCCTCCACCATCAAAAAGAATCCCTTGGAATTCTTTTCCAAAAGCTTCACCGCAAGACGTGTCATGTCCAGCGTCTTCACCTCCCTGTCTTCTACTGCGGATCGGAAGTGGCTATCTGCAAAAAGTCCCAGCAATGGTTTTTCTGTATCTAAGGACTTATCAAACTCATTGATCACCAGTCCGCCCTTTTTTGAAAAAACCTCCAGCGGCTCTCCAGAAAAATGTTCTTTTCCACCTCCCAGCATCACATCCACATCACTGTGGGCCATTTGCAGGGCTATCTCTTCATATTTACTTCGCTTGTCAATGTGCGCCACAAAGCTTGCGGGTGTGGCATGCGCAATAGATGATGTGGCAACCAACCCTGTGGACATGCCGATCTCTTCAGCCCACTCCAATACGGTTTTTACCGGTTTGTCATTTTCATCTACACCAATGCCGCCTCTGTGTGTCTTTACTCCTGTAGCCATGGACGATGCTGTGTTGGCGGAGTCAGGTACTTTTCTCTTTCCTGATGGATGTACGGTCATGAGACCAGTGTGCGTAAAATCTGCAGGAGCAAAGTCTGAAATATCATAATACATAAGTGTAAACTGCCCAATACCCAACCCATCGGCAATAACGAAGATTATAGATCTTGGAATTTCTTTTGTGGGTACAGATATCTCCCGTGGTCGATGTTTGCCAGAGCTCGGTTCAATGAGATTTTCTGTTCCAGGTATTCCTAAATAGGTTCGCAGGAAAAATACTTCAGGAGAACTTGTGCAGGAGAAAAAGAATAAACAGCCTATTGTATATATGGAGATCATCCACGCTGATCTTGGTCTGGGAATATTCATCGAGTTCCTTTCACTCATATGGGTGTATGAAAAACTATTGTTTTAGTAAGTATTCGATCATGAACTGTTTGCTAAACTCAAATGCTTTTTCTCTGCTCACCGGATTTCCACCGAACGTGGGGCCCCGTTCTGCACAAAATGCTAATCCGATCTTTTGCAATAAGGGAGTTGTCATTGGAATATTCAAAATATTCATTACTACAGCTCCATCCTTTCTCATCTTCAATCTACAATCGGTAAAGCTATAGGCATTTTCGTCAACTATGGGAGCTGTCGAACGGTCAAAAGAGTGGTGAGAATTCTCATAGACAGTGAGCCCTATATCGGTGCCCAATATTTGCATTTTGTCAACAAGATCAACACAGGGCTGCGCAGGAGTCCAATCATCCAACTTCCCTATGAGTATATAGAATGGAGCATCGGTAAAATCAAGGATTTCCGGTTCAATAAAACAGGGCGGGTAAAAAGCCAGATGTGCTGCAAATGATAGATCCGGTTCTATGATATTCTTTAGGGGTAACCAGCCAGAAAAAAGGGTTGTACCACCGCCCAAACTCCATCCCGTTATAGCAATTCTGTTTTTATCTATCCTAGAATGTTCACTGAGAACTGCAAGCGCACGGTAGGAATCTAATATCATCATTGCCAGGGTGACCTCTACCTGTGTTCCAACTGTAGAAACCACACCGCGGGCTTTGAAACTATTCAACTCAAACGTAGCAATTCCTATATCCCTGTACATATTTAAATATTCGTAATGGTGTTCACCCCAACCCAGGCTTCCGGCCACACCTAC
>CAYSQB010000032.1:0-16680 GCA_964433085.1 uncultured bacterium | reverse complement strand
CACCACTGGATATCGTGACATCTCCATCTGCATTTGCATTTATCCAGTATCCCTGACCAGGATCTAATTGTGATGAAGAAACATATGTCCCCATAAAACCATAGAGTGTCCCCGGAACAATGACACCACCGGGGTCAGAGATAGATGCAACATCTACTACCTCACTTATCCCGCTAATAAGATTCCAGCCTTGAGATAAACTGATGGTAAGTTCATTGATCGGAGTTCCATTTATTGTGGTACTACCTACATCTGGAAAATTGAGCCAGTAACCATTCCCGGAAGTAACTAACTCCTCAGGAATATAGGTACCATTAAAACCGTATAAAGTCCCTGAAACAGACTCTGGAAATAGGTATTGGTAATATGTGTCTTCAGTATATAATGGTAAACCTATCAGGTTCCATCCAGATTGAAGTTCTACTATTATATCAATGTTTGCTGAGCCTGAATTTGCTGCCCCTGGTGTAGGGGTCATAAACAGCCATTGGGCATTCCCATCCGGAACACGACCATAAGAAACATCAACAGTCTGAGGCCCAAAACTCATAGAATCAATAATGGTAAACCCATCACCAGCAACCAAAGCTATGAACTCACCATTAGAGCTTAGTTTAAAGTTTGTGTGGAAAAGGCCCTGCTCTTGCTCCTCGTCACACCATATCAGCATATGTCCATTGGCCGGTATAACAGACCCCTCAGGGAATACCCATTTGGTCAGGTTATCAGGATTGTCCGTTAGGTAAAACCAGTCCAGACTTACATCATTTGCATTGCCATTATAAATCTCTAGCCAGTCATCATATTCTCCAGACTCATCTACATTGGTTGAATCATTACTGGAAAGAAATTCATTTATTAAAAGATCAGGAAAGGATGGTTCATCATTGATGGTAAATTCAGAATCGATCCATTCAATTCTTTCAAATGTCCAATTTTTTAAATAGTCAACTTCTTCCTCGTAGGTATCAAACACATAATAGTTTGGCCATACATACTGTCCCAATGTTGGCCATCTATTGAAGTTTTTTATTTGGGCATTGCCAATATGATTTACTAAGCTATCAATGACAAAATTTATATTTTCTTCTGTTAGAATATTTGACCTAAGATAATTCCATCTCTCATTAACCTGAGTTTGAAAATATTCATCCTGCCACATTAGTTCCCACCAAAAGGTCATTTGATCACCGCCCTCAGGATTATATTCGAGCAACCATCCATCAGTTAACCATGTTTCACCATAATCACAGTTCCCATATCCATGGTTAATATCCCAAACAGGGCCTGCAGTTAACCTCCCATCGAAACTATCTATATCTTTGTAGATATAAGTACTTAAACGGTATGCATCTACATTTTTTGATAATTCTTGTAGAATTATCATATCCACAAACGAACCGGTATTTGTGATATTTGAATAACCAGTTTCGAGATCATTATAATTTGCACTTACCATAATGGATTCAAAATTGTAGATAAATTGATAAATATATTCTTCCTGTTCCTCCGCTATTTCATCCGGTTTTGGGTAATGATAATTATACAGCATCCCATCAAATTCACTATTAAATCCCCCATTGTTTTCACCCGTACCTCCCCAATCAAATTTTAGAATATATCCTCCGGTAAGATCATCTCCCTCTGTTTCATCAGGACTTAGTTCTTCGATATCAATTCGATTATTATCCCGTTTAAGCTTTTCCATTAAAACATAAACACCTCTATAATCACCATTAATGAATAATTCACAAAAACGCGATCTGCTGGCATAACGACCCATCGTATTTGACAAATGATATGTCAACACATTTCGAACTAACGATTTATCCGACCAGGGTGCATATAGCACCCAATCATTCTCTTCAGGCATCCCCAGTAGTGATACATTATTATTTGATCCATCATCATTTACCGTTTCAAATCTATAGGGAGGCTTTGGCTGCCACTGTGATGAGTTTCCTCTTCGTTCAATGGTAATTGAACCATCATAACCATTGAATTCATCATAAAGACTGTTTTCACCAATATTATCAATGATTCCTAGGTGAGCAGGGATTCTCGGTTCTCCTACTATCTCCTCCCCAAATGTATTAATCGAAAAAATAGGCAGATTACAAATGGTATAGTCCAGGGGCTCGTAAAACCATTCCGGTACATCTCCGAAAAATGATGAACCCTCCACAACGCTAAAGGACAGGAAAAAAATGCTGGATAGATCTGAGGAGGTAACATTTACGTTATGAATTTGAACTGCAAAAACATTTAGCCCATTTGTTAATATATTTTCAAGGTCAATCCCAGCCAAATATGCCTCAGGGATACCACCTTGGTACATTGAGGCCTCGTGATTTTCCCATGCCTCATCATCAAATCCAAAAAATGTTTCAGGTACACCCATGTTTGCGGAACGTGCAATCTCAACCCCGTTCACAGATGCAATAAATCCATCATCATAATCAGCATGTAAGATCATTTCATTTAGCTGTGCTATGTCTTCGATATTAAAAGTTCGTCTTATATATAAAGAAATAGTTGATTCTATTTCGGTGAGGTCATCTCCATCTCCATATCCAATACTACCAGGCCCAACTTGCCAATCATTATCATTAAATTCCACGCTCTTCCAGTTGGACTCTGGTTCACTCTCACCCACAAAATAGTGCCACTGGTCATAAGCATAAATAGCGGTTTCCCAATGGTCCTGGGACATAATCCTATTTCCAAAAAGAGTAAAAAATAATAAAATTGGAATAGATAGCTTTTTCACAATATTAATCTCATATCATTCTCTTTAAACAATAGAAATATTATAGCTAACCCTGCCATAATAATAGCGACTTATTTTTGTGGTTGTTGAGCATTTTGATATTAGATTTAGTTTTTTGAAAGGACAAACAAAAAATGCCACAGGGAAAAACATATCCTCCTATGGCATTTTTTGTTATACCTATTGTATGAAAAGTGTTTATTTCATCAGAACCATTTTCTTAACTGTTCTGTAATCATCAGCTTCAATCGTGTAAATATACACCCCGCTTGAGACAGGATCACCTGCCATATTGGTACCGTTCCACAGAGTTCGGTGATACCCAACAGAGCACAGTTCATGAACGAGATCTGTCACTTTTTGTCCCACCATGTTGTACACGCTGATCGTAACAAAACTTTCCTCTGGAATCTCATAGCTAATGGAGGTTACTGGATTGAACGGGTTCGGATAGTTCTGAGATACTGAAAATTTTAGAGGGACGCTGGAAGCCCTGTTCAAGGTAAATCCTGTGACATCTCCACTCACTAAAATCTCTCCAAAATCATTTAGCTCGTACTCTTTGCCTTCATCGGATGTCAATACCCATCTAAAATGTTCTCCAGCATCAATATTGATAGTGTAGGATATGGTGAGCCTGTCAGTATTGTTCATCACATCTATAGCTCCTTCACTTCCAGCCACTTTCATATCATCAGCAAACCGCACATCAAAAGCGCCCACAGGTGGTTTAGGGGGTAGCTGATAGCTGAGGATATTTTCTTCTGGTATTGATATACCAAAGTAAAGCTCACTCCCATTGAAACTGAGAATATTGGCGTCTTTCGTTTGATCTGTAAATGGGGCTGTTATTCTTGCAGAAGCTCCACCTGATATAGTAATATCCCCTGATGCGCTAGTTCTCAGCCAATAGCCCTTTCCAGGTGTTAACTCCGACGATGATGCATAGGTCCCTGTAAATCCATACAATGACCCCGGAACAATAATATCATCTGGGTCAGAGATAGATGCGACATCTACGGCCTCACTTATCCCGCTGATAAGGTTCCATCCCTGAGAGAGACCAACCGTTAAACTGGAAATTACTGAGCCAGTAATTGTTGTGCTTCCGGCATCTGAAAATCTAAGCCAATAGCCCGATCCCTCTACCAGCTCCGATTCATTAACATATGTACCATTAAATCCGTACAGTGAACCTGAAATACTTGAAGGGAATACAGTATTATATGAGGCATCGTCAACCTCCAAGGGCAGCCCAACAAGATTCCAGCCAGACATATTTTCTACATCGATTGAACCAGGACCAGAACCACCACCAACCCAATTATCAAAATTAGCCAGTAAAGTCTGCTGCTCTGCATTCGGTAGCATGGAAATATTAAATGCCATAAAAATGACATTTCCATTGATAGAGCTGGCATAGTAATAATTATCTTCACCTGAATAATCAGCATTGAAAGGAACTGGCAGCTCATCCGGTGTATCATAACCAATCGGGTCGCAAAGATCAGCCATACTTCCGGTAGCCGTCATAAATGATGCATCTAATGGAATATCTTCCGCAGGCAGTCCAGCAATTAATCCTGTCCCTCCATCCTCTCCAGTAGCAACTTCTATATAATTATAATCGTTTCCAACCCATTCCACACCCAGAACATCATATACGAAGTCCCCTGTTGAAAACGATGCATCTGCCCAGTCAGTTAGCGTACCAAGTACTTCCTCAGAACTAAAAAGCATATATCCACCACCGGCAACAAACTCACTAAGGGAATTATCAGCGGTACTGTAGGGCATTGGAGTCCAATCCAAAACCCCAGCATAGATCACAGAAGTATAATTACTGAGGACACTGACATAGTCTGCTGAACCGTTATCCCAAACTACCCAGGTATCATAATCGTCAATTCCAACTGACTCCATGTTTCCCCTCAGTATTGAGTCAGCATCAGCACAACCGTAGTCATCGTATGGTTCATAGTGGTCACGCATGTAAAGGACAGAGGCTCCGGAAGGGACAAAGCTCGTGCCCCAAAATTCACCAACTCCTGAACCTGTAGTAAAACCAGCATCATCTGTTGCTTCTGCCCAGTAAGTTACAGTACTGGCATCACTGAAACCCTCGATATCTAAAGTTACTGAGTAGGCTATCCCTTCTCCAGGAACCATATTGACCTCAACTACCTCTCCCTCATCAACGAAATATTTGAGAACCACTGAAGTGAGTTCTCCATCTGAATCGAAACAGGTCGCATTAACGGTAGCAGAGCTGGTTCCGGAGGCGACACCATAGCGGGTACTCCCCTCACCAACTAAATTGATTGCGGGGGGTGAGGCAATACCAAATTCAGCAAGTGCACCTTCAATCAGTTGGGCAAACTCCGTGTAAATCCATTCACCCGTTTCTGTCGTATCACCAGCCGCATCAGCCATAAAACTTAGATAGACCGCTTCACCACCAGGATCGTGGTCCTTGAAAATTCCAACTAAATTACCAAAATTATCATAGAAAATAGGTGTACCATCACCAGCTGTAAGATAGTCAGTCCACCCCATACCATCTGTTATAAGGTAAGGTCCATGACGAACGGTCATTGGGGTAACAGTAAATGGATTATCAATAGCAGTCACACCTACTCCGGTAACTTCAATCGTATCAATAGCCGGGGGATCATTAAGACCACCAGCAATACCAAAATAATCATATGCAAAATCACCGGACGAAAAGGTCAATTCAGGATCAAGGTTATGACCATAGAACCAGTCCATATCGATAAGAAGCAGGTTTCCACCACCATCGATAAAGCCAGAATAACCAGGATCACCACCAAGTGGGTCATCTGCAATTACGGGGATGGTTGCGTTTCCCCAACCATAAGCAATTATATTTGTCCAGCCGTGGTTGATTACAGAACCATCTATACCATTCTCAAGAAATGTGTCCCATACCTCATAAACAAAATTATTATCATCTAATACCTGTTCCACAAGATCCCGCTGACGGTCTGAAACACGGTCACGGATAACAAGGAGATCGGCATCCGGGTTGCTTGGCTCTTTTATTTGAAAGGACATATGTATACTCTCTGAAACAAGCCCATCATTATCAGTAGCAGTGATCCAGTATTCGATGACATCACCTGGGCTGGCATTTGCATAGAAGATCTCAAAAGTGTATATACCGTTACCATCTGCACCAACGTCGTTCGCTGTCAGCTCCACATCGTTCGTGGTCCCCTGGAACGAATAATGAGCAGTAACCACATCATTATCATCAATTGCCATGCCAGAGGCATCGTCAACATCATCAAAAAGGTCAGTATAAACTGTCAGTGTATTTCCAGGGGGAGGAGGCATAAAAAGACCTTTATCATATGTGTTGTTCAATTGAGAAATTGACTGGATTGCGAGAGGAGCTCCCCAGGGATATTCCACTTTCACCAGCACCATGTTATCGATCAGCCCATCCGCCATACTGGCTGACGACTGATAGGAACCCCAGGCATATCCCGGGCCCCAATCCCCATCAGGAGTACTGATATCACCGTCCGGATCTGTCCATGGTCCACCAAACCAAAGATATGTTTCATCTGGGACATCAGATGCCAATGGATGTGGGGTCTCCCCACCTTTGACAATCACAATTAGAAATGTTTCTACAGAATTTATATCGGTAGAATCACCAACAATAAACTCATCACCAACAATACCAATATCAAGCTGGAGCGACCAGTCATCTATATAATCTTCAATCGTATTTGGAGTGGCAGGGGTCATAAGTTCTCCAATAGGAGACCAAGGTGCCCAACCCCTAGGCCAATCAGTTGAAGCACCATTAGTTGTATTTTCAATTGCCACATCGCTCAGCATAGCGCCAAATGCGATTACATTCCCACCGTCAAACCATTGGTGATATACTTCTCTAACAATACAGGGAGCTGCTGGTGTAAATGCAACAGCCATGGTATCATTTTGATCTCCACTGCCAAGGTACCACTCAGCAAAATCGTCAACATGGGTTAGGTCCCATAAACCATCCCGAACAGGCCCATTAGAATTCTTCGATCGGTTGACCCTATCAAGAGGGACCAAATCGTTATCATTGTTTCTGGTGGGCGCTTGAAGTCTTTCTCTAACAATATTCATAGGTACCTGCCGATATGTTCCTTCCTGCAAGAACTGTACCTTATTATCTATTGGGCTATCAATTGATTGTTTAATTGGGTTTTTCGCTAAGGGAAAAGAGCTGATTCCAATTAACAAAGCTAAAAGAACAGTAGCTGTTTTATTCATAGTCTACTCCTATACATTATTTGTTATAAAAATATAATCTTTAATAGTTGGTTATTGAACCGAGTAATTTATTAAGAAATTCTGAGTAATCCACAGTAAAAATATAGTCCACCTCAACATTGTGATTTTCATCAACAATTGGGTTCCCAGAAATAAGAAGCCAGTTGGTTCCCTCATAAGTTTTTAATATTGTATAGTTAATTCCATCGGAGCGGACCGAGGCCCCGGACACAAGACTGTGCTCTTCATTAACAGAAACAAGTACCTCCCCCAGTGAAATAGTGTTGTAATCATCCCAAATACCGTTTCCGTTCCGGTCATCAAGAGGTTCGCCAGAATTCCATGTGCCACTAGCATCAATGTCCTGATAATACTCACCATATTTGACGGTTCCTGTTTCTGAAACTGTCTGAACATAGTCTATCTCAATTCCCAGGTCCTGAAGTATCAAATAACTTTGTTCAATTTCACCGAGGTAATAGTGACTTTTTGCTTTTGATATATTAAGAGATTGAGAATTGATGGAAGGGTCCATTGAAAAAACAAATAACTCATCAGCCTCTAAGACCTGGTCGATGTACATTACACATTCGTTGTATTGACCTATTGCAAGCTTAATCAGGCCAACACCGGCCAATGATTCAGCAGTTATAATATCAGCTCTAAGGGAGTCAAAAACAGCAAAAGCGACAGCCTTTTGTAGATTATTTTCACCTTTGACCAACTCAAGATTACGAGCATAGCTCCACCCAAGACCCAGATAAACTTCCGGTTCAATAGCATTACGCTCAGAGGCCCTGCTAAAAGCATCAATAGCCTCTTCATACATACCACTCTGAAAATGTGTCCACCCTGTTTCTATAAGAGCATCATACTTTTCTGGTAGCTCAAAAAGAAAATCATCATCACTCAGTTTTTCACTACAACTGAAAAGAAATAGAAGCATAAAAAAACTTGAAAATAATTTTAATGTAGTTATTGTTTGGCTCATTCTTTTACTTGATGATCAACATTTTTTTTGTCTGCTGGAAATCATTAGCGGTCAT
Organism: uncultured bacterium; assembly: GCA_964433085.1. Taxonomy (GTDB): domain Bacteria; phylum Fidelibacterota; class Marinisomatia; order Marinisomatales; family AB-629-J13; genus AB-629-J13. The sequence goes on along the minus strand of CAYSQB010000032.1, from coordinate 8,571 downwards.
TTGGAAAAAATAAACACCAGAGGAGGGCATTGCTCCAGACCTCTGTCTTCCATCCCAGTTAAACTTATAATATCCACCACTGAGATCTCCATCAAATATTCTGGCGATCTCTTTACCCATAATATCATAAACCTTCAGGGTTACATAACCTTGCTCTGGAAGGTCAAAAGCAAAGTTTGTGGATGGATTGAATGGGTTCGGATAATTTTGAAATAATGTATAATGTTTAGGTATAATCAGGTCTCTATAGAGGTCTCCATGAATCCCAGAAAGAACTATGAATTGCCCAAGTGAGTTGGTTTTTGCCTGTAAAGAGTTCTCTATAATTTCAGCTCCTATGTTCCGCCACTCTCCCTTGTAAAGCTCATAAATGCTCATTGTTTGATCAACTTCATTTAAGAAAAAGGTCACAGTAGCTGACCGATTTATTTTTTGATCACTAGGCCCAAACATAATAATATCACTCACCGGCGTAAAGTCTTCCGGCAGTGAAAGTGAACGCTCAATTGGGACAACTCCTGCGGCTATCATCAATGGTGTCCCTAAACTTTCACGCTGCAGATTATATTCAGCATTACCTGCAACAATTCGTGAAGAGGAGCCAGGATCATAGTAGTCTACAACAATTGTCAATGAATCACGCTCGAAAAGATTACCGCTCTGATCAATTCCTTGGTATGTAAAATTATAGGATCCTTCTAAAGTTAATTCCTTGGATGTGTGATAAATGACAAGATCGGACCCATACGACGTAAGCTCACTAAGCGCTATTGAACCTGAGTCTCCTGTATTGACTGAATATTCTACAATCGGTTCCTCATTCCCCAGTTGATCAAAAACTCGCCTCTGAGATACTACATATACATCCAAATAATTCTGTATACCTGGGTTCTGATAGGCAAACAGATCGCTAAAATTAGGAACAGAAACTATATTTGATACTGCAAAATCATAGGTTGCTGGAGGTTGAGCATCATCAGTTTTTGCAATCATTAATATAATATTTTGAACCCCATACAGTGCATTATCAAGAGTGTCCTTAAAGGTAAATAACGGGTCAGTTGTTACTGGAAGGGTACCATAACTGGTTTGCTCATCTAACTCAAAATCATACACTTCGTAATCCGTATTCATGGGATCCATAAAACCACTTTTTAGTGTTAATTTTTTCATCCGAAAGCTGATACCATCATAACCATTAAAGACCAAACTATCTTCGTTATCCAAATCAGGGCTAAGATAGCTATTAAAATTATTGTCCACATCGAAAGAGTATCCTCTCATGATCAGGTAATTATACGACCAGGGTAAAATATCTTTTTTTGTGTAGGGTGATTCCTTCCCTATTGAAGCATCCCAGCTCAACAAAACAGCTGGTTTTCCAGAAGGTGGCGTCTGGAGATCAAACCCCTCAAAACTATATCTGCTGTTGTACATGCTGTCAGATTGAACAGCATCAAGATAACACGCCATACCGTAATCCGAAAATATGTCTTCTATATCAATATTTATTTCCAGTGTCACAAGAGCATCACTTATTGCTTTTATCCCAACTGAATCAGAACGTGCAATTGCTTGAATAATGTCCCATCCCGTTCCGCTAATACTATATTTTTCCTGAAGATAGGACAAGAAGAGATAGACATTCCACTTATCTTTCCTCCCTTTCAATGATTGGTACCCCGTGGCAATGTATGTTAATTGATTTCCAGCAGTAATAGCGGGGGCTGTACTTCTGCCAAAGAATTTTACGTCACCGGCCATCTTTTTCTGAAGAACAGCGCTGACGCCCTCAATGACCCAGTTTTCCTGGTCTGGCTGGTTGTGCTGCATTATCATCCGGGCGTGCTCCTGAACAAGTGCATTATAGGTTGCCCGTAGATCTTGGTCATCGGCATTCAGACTCATTGGATCTGTATCCAAATATATTATATCACCATGATTGGAATAGGGCGCACTATCAAGGGTGTCGAGAATTGTACTGTAACCGTGTACATAGAGTGAGGACTTTGTGTCATTACGTCCTTTACCATATTCATCAAAAATATCGGTAAAAACAAAGCTAATTTTTCCATTGTTATCAGTATCTTTTTCCCCACTTCCCAAAAATTCACGCAAGGCATCCGCAATACCTTTAGAAGAGTCGTTGGGAGCCATTTCATCAAATGCAGTTACAATTTCAACCAGGTCAGCCGAATCAATTTTCGTTTTCCAGGCCTGGTCATCAACATATATCTCGCAGTTAACCCCCACTGATCGGAGTGAAGCAAAAATAAGGTCCGGAGCAGGAGGAAACGCTTCGAAACTTTGTATCCAAAACTTACGGCCATAATTAGCCTGCCAATCTATCCATCCCGAAAAAGTACTGTCTGCATTAACAAACGCACTATCGGCTGATTGAAACAATGGGCTTATCTTAACATCGTCATCAAGGCTAATAATCTCGTCATAGGTATCAGGGAATACCTTCACAGAGAAGTTGCTGACATATTGGGCAGCACTGTCAACAACAATTTCCCCATTGATTTCAATCCCACCAAAAACCAATTTCTCCGGATACAATAAATCCACCATAACCAATTCATCCAAATTAATAGCAAGTGTGGAGTCTACTACATTAAAAAGTACTTCGTTCACTTTTGGTGCAGTTTCATCAATACTGTAGTGAACTGAAAACAAACTGTCTTTAGTCACCGCTTTATTACCATTATTGTAGGTGCCCGCTGAATAAAATGTAAAGGGCTCAACGGTAAAGGTAAGGGTTGAGCGGTTTGGATAATTCTCAAGTAACTCGGCGTCCGCCTCACTCAGTTTGATAAAAGTGGTGTCCTTGGTTGTTAAATAATATATTTCCCCCTGGCCGAATGTGATCAAATTGTCCTCAGAACCATCAAAAAGAGCAAACCCCTCTAAATTGCTGTTGCCGCTTACTTCTGATCTTTCCGGGATGGGGACCTCATTAAAAAAACCAACCTCCATGTCCCATGGTAATGTCAGGATGTCAGTATCAGCATCGTAAACTAATCCGGAGGGTATAATTTGCGGTGGTTGTTTATCAAAATCACTTAAGCTAATTATTGTAACGGGGAGATCCACTACCTGAAGATTACCATTATTGTTTTCATCATAAACTGCGTACTCATCTATTGTTAGAGAGAGAGCACCTTCTGTATCCATCTCATCAATTAACATTTCCAATTCTTTTTGATCGGAAAGTATCAACTGCCCAATCCTCAAAAATATATCACTTGGGGAGGCAAATGGAGTCCCATTAATTCCAGAAAGGTTCATAGAAACATCTCCAACGGACAAAGAAATCTTTGAGTATATCGGAGCAGGATAGGGAGGTGTAACAACAACCCTACGTTTATTTGTTTCCTTTGATCTAAAAAATATGAATAAACTATTTTCCGAAATATTATACATGGCACTGTCAGCCAAAAGCGGCAGAGAATCTAGCGTTGATGTTATTGGCAATGTACTCATTTCTGATGGGTTGTAAAGAGTATCCATAAAAGCACCCTCGGATAGGTTCACGTTCATTGAAGAAATGTCCAACATGGTTTCCAAACTTTTACTATCGTTTCGGGTCAGCAAAATTTCCATCGTATCAGAGTCAGCAGTTTGAACTAACGAACCAAGACCCTCCAAAGTTTTGGTGGATCCAATATTATCAGCGAATCCCACTTTAAAAATATTAATATTAGTTTCCTTGTCAAGAACACCATTGCCATTTCTGTCCTCACCACTATCAAGATTTTCATTCCCTGGTCTATTTTGCCCGGGGGGAAAGGTTTCATCTTCAGGTATTTGGTCAAACTGAACTAATTTATCAAATACAAGTGTAAGTACATTAATATTAGCATCATAATTAGCAGAACTTAGGACGGGGGACACATCCTGACCTGAGACTGAAACATCAATGGAAATAAATGAATTAGGTTCATATTGGTCCCAGATATCATTATCATTTAGATCGGTAAATTGTTCGGAAACCTCATCAAATTCATTATCACCATCAAAATCTACCAGAGGTTCCGCTGGTGTCCAAAGGGAGTCACCATTCAAATCCGTAAACTCTTCCGCGTCATCCCAGGTGCTGTTACCATTCAGATCAGAAAGCTCTTCCCCTGCGAACCAGATGCCATCTCCATCAGAATCAAATTCTTGGTCACAAAGTCCATTAAGTGGTTCGACATCTATAAATGGTTCACACTCCCAAAGAGGAGGTGGTCCCACATTATCACAAACACCATTACCATTATTATCATTAAAATTCCAAAAACCGTCTTCAGGAAAAAGAATATAACCATCCTCAAAACTTTCTACTCCATCACACACACCATTTCCAAAACTTTCATTCCAACCACTGTCATCATTACATATGTATACACCATTGTTATTAACTCCACAGTCTGTAAACTCTTCAGCACCATCCCAGATACCATTATCGTTTAGATCGGTAAATTGTTCGGCATCATCCCAGGTGTTGTTATCATTCAAATCTGTAAACTCTTCAGCACCATCCCAGATACCATTATCATTTAGATCGGTAAATTGTTCAGCAGGACTATAAATATGATTACCATCCGTATCTTCAAATGGTTCAGCGTTGTCCCTTATAAAGGTCCCCTCTTCAATAACCAATTTAAGGGATGACAGATCGAGAGCCTCTATGGCATTGACAAGGCTTAGATCATTTCCCCAAATATTTCTGTTCTCCCACTGATCAATGATCCCTCCATAGATCAGTGATATTAGAAGCGTATCTGAATGAGATCCCTCATTCAGAACAGTCCCACCGGAAAAAAGGACATCAGGCTTTGGCCCTCCATTATCATCATCAAAAGTCATTCGACCCAAAAGAATATTATTGGTATAAATACTGTCAGAAAAGGTGATGGTCAGCACATTGGACCCTGCATCATAGCTGGTAGAAGTGATAGACGTGCTTTGTGCAGTGGTTAAATGTATTAATCCTGCAATAAGAATTTGACTTAGGAAGAGTATCTTTCTTTTCATATCACAGCCCAATTACTATTGTAAATTGTTTGACAAATCCCAGTAAACCATAATTGGAAACAGCCATATCAAACCGGAAATCATTTGCTATTGGGGTAACCTCACCAAGATTCAAACCAACGCCTCCCATAAAGGAAGCAGAATTATGGTTTGAGTAAAGTCCTCCTCGAAGAAAAAGGATATCTATGAAACTGTATTCCATCCCCATATTGAGTCGTTCTGAAGAATCATTAGGATGAACCGCATCTATGGCAAACATCAATTTGTGGTTTGTTAATTCTTCAAAGAAATCATATGATATCCCCATTTGAAACATAAGTGGCATATGGTAAGCTCTAAATGATTCTGGTTCTGGAAGGAGCTCTCCATCGTGGTAGTCATCAAAGGTAGCATCTTTTCCATTCTTCTCAAAATCCAGTTCAGGCCCAAAATTTCGTACGGACATCCCAAGCTTTAAAGAATTGAAACCGGTTATATATAATGTGCCGATATCTACCGCCCAAGCACTCGCCTCATATTCATATAGATCTATTGATTCATTTATCAATGAAATATTTGCACCAAATGAAAACCTGTCAGTTAAAGAGTTTGCCCAGGAAATACCAAGGGCCAAGTCATTCCAGATAAATGAACGGCCAGTTCCTTGTTGGGCCTGTACAGTGGTTTCGTTTATATCACCGGTTGAAAGTTGTCGCATATGAATGGCCATATTGCCTATCGGGGTTTTCATTCCTCCCGAAATGCTGTGATAGTTAATCCCAGCAAACCAGTTTACTCGTGAAAAGAAAATATTTGTACTGTTCATGTGAACAAGTGCAGCAGGATTATAGAATACAGCAGAGGCATCAGATATCTTTGTCCCAACCACACTATTTGCCATCCCCATTACTCGTGCATCTGGACTGATATCAAGGAAATGAGCTCCTGATGTTCCTACTTTTTCAAAGTCCTGTTGACCAATTATCATTGATAAAAACAGAATTGGTGTTATTCCTATAGTATGTCGTTTCATGGCCGTCAATGTTCTATCGGAAAATAGCAAATTTACCAATGTATTTTTCAAGATCTTTGGATGATTCCCCCACAATATTGACATCTGGTGCTTCGACTACATATACATAGAGCCCGCTCACAACAGATTGATTGTTTCTGGTAACCAGGTCCCAGTATTCTTCGGCTTGTCCATTAGTATGTTCAATCTCTTTAATGAGATCACCACTTAAAGAGAAAATAGAAATTTTCGCAACCGGAGGAAGGTTGGTGAACTTGATTCGATCCTCATATTCTACTTCCCATTCCGCCGTACCGCGGTAGGGATTAGGGACAACCAAAACTCTATCAAGAGAGGGAATATCATCACCGGTTTCGTAAAGGGTGCCAGGGAACACCGGTATGGGAGCATTATCTACAGACTTTTTATAGTTGCTCAAAGGAGAATATGATGGAAGGAGTTCCTGTCCAGCTTCCTCCGCAGATTTGTAGCCATCATAGGCAGAAACAGCATAATAATATGGAATGCCATCAAGTGGAGTATCAATAGTGTCGCCCCATAAATTGATACCTCCCAGGTCTTCGAACTGATTTTGTATTGGTGGTAGATCAAGTAGAACCCACTCACCATCGGTCGTCTTGTCGTTCAGAGTATCACCATTTACATCAACAATAAATACAGATTCGTCCCGGTTGTCAAAAGCGGCAATCATCTCCCAGTCCTGTGGATTGTAGCTGGCACGATAAATCTGGTAACCCTCAAAGTCAATTCTCCCCAGATTTGCGTCAAAGGAAAACTCAGCTCTTGTGTCCCAAGCTAACCTAACACCCCCGCTCGTTGGACTGTACGATAATTCTGGTACCACCGGGGGAATAGGTAGATTCCAGTGAACATCCTCATCAAATGAATTTGGATCATACGGTGTGCCATTTTTACTACCCGAATAATATGCCTTTATTGCATTGTCGGAGTTCTCCCTTAACCCTTCTAATCCTTTACCACAGGTCAAGGCAAACACCACTTTTATAGTATCCCCCTCTGGAATATCAAATGGTCCTGTAGTGAGCAGAAATCGATAATCAAACTGAGGAAACCCTAATTCCAGAGGGTTATTCAGAAACCGTTTCCCCTGACTGGCCACATGCTGTCCAAGCATATAATCCAGTTTGTCACCATCAAGGTCCATGGGGTCACTTTCCCAGTTCCACCACTGATGGGAAAAGGCTCCCATATAATCTTTACCATTCTCTACCGTGTTCATTGGGGCAGGAGTATAAATAAGGCTACCACCAAGGAAACCCTCATTTGGTGGAGATTTCTCACGCTCTCCGTAATCATTCGCAGAAGACCCTGGGTGATCTCCATCATAGATATATGAAAGACTTCTAGGAAATTGATAACCTTTAAGCAACCTACCATCTATTATGGCAGGTTCTCCAGAGACACGTCCAAGTTCAGGAACATCTTTCTGCCAAAATAGAGTGTCTGCTTTTTCATCAAATAGAACGGTCCATTCATCATAAAATCCATCTGGCTCAGCGCCCCCAGGATTGTAGTTAGGGTTTTGCGGAGCATCCTTTAAATATGGAACCCCCCACTCATCATATCCAGTGATACCATCACTGTCAAGATCAAAAGGATCTACAACATCCATTATATCTGAATTTGTGTTTCCACCATCCCAACCCTCATAATCTACCAGGTCATCTATGTGTGGCTCAGTATTATCAGAGGATGAGACATCTATATCATACCAGTAAGCGACATAGACATCTTCAAGATAGCCGTTCAGTCCGGTGTTAATTATAAAATATTCAAAAGCTATGAAATCATCAAACTCTGGCAAGCTCCAGGTCAATCCTCTCTGGGCAACCTTTAGCCCAAGAGGAATGTGATTGCTTTCAGTATGGGACTCTAAATCATCATAAACCACATAGCTATCTTCCAATGACCTCGACTTTGCATTTTCATTTCCATGGATGTCTTTGCTGATGACAGAACCAATTTCTCCAAAAAACCCTGATGTAGGGAGGAACTCGACATGAGGATTGTAAAAATAGGTGGTTACAGCTGGCTCCCCACCAATTTTAGTTCCCAACCATAATCCAGCATCATAAAGATAATTATTACCTGAACCCCCCGGCCACTGAGCAGATGGACGCCCAGTAGATGGTGAATTTGGATCGCCGACACTACCATAATTGGTGATCGCCGACCATAAATTATTTGTAGTATGATTGAAAAAAGCTTTTTCAGGCCGCGTGGCCATGGTTTTGTAATTTGGAGGGGGATTGTGTATTTCGTTTCGGTCTTTACCCCAAATGTTGTCCACGAGAACAATCTGGGTAATTGCTATTAAAGCTAATGAAAGTAACAGTGTGTGTATTTTGATAGCTCTTAAAATCCTATTGTAATACCAATTCTAAAACGTCGTGCTTCCTGATAAACAGCGGGGTGCATGTAGGGCCCTCGTTCAGGATATAGTTTATTGTCATCTACTTTCCCATCATGATCTAGATCAACATTTGACATGTATGCAAAGAAATTTTCTTGCCCGT